>JAZLAT010000015.1:0-44201 GCA_045613345.1 Candidatus Enterousia sp. | reverse complement strand
GGCAAATAATGCGAATTCGGTTATGACTTATGATTCTGTGTCTTCGGATGGCATCGGCGCAAAAGCCATTTATGATACAACCGCCGCATACGGCGAACAAAAGTCTGCCTTGGTGACGGCGGCAACAGCAAACGCCGCAATTCAAAACGGAATAAACAACGAATTTACCTGTGCGAACCCACCAAAGTGCAATTTATGGAACTTTGCGGGCATATACCAACAAAACAATCCCACACCGCACAGCGCATCGAAAAATATGTTTAATAAAGATACCGCAACCGATGAAAATTATATTTATAATACGGGAGATATATGGACAACAGCGACACACAATTCTGCCAAGAATTTTTCAGTAAGTGACTATATACTTGTCACTCCGGGTCAAACATATACAATTACAAATGTGCGACCTGGGGATACTTTCGACAGTGGTGTTCATTATTATAATGCGGATAAAGTTTGGCAAAGGAAAACAAGTTGCCCAGGCCGTCTATGCTATGTTAATCCAGTGGCTGGTGAATTATATGTTCGATTCAACCTTATGACCGAACAAAAAGATGTCGTTCAAATGGAAAAAGGGTCAACCGCGACGGCGTATGAACCGTATCAAAACCTGTATATTCCGCAAAATGTGCAATAGCCCCCTGGCCCAGTGAAAACTGGGATTGTTGGGGTGATGTGCGGAACGCGGTCCGGAAATATTCCGGACCGTGTTCTTAATCACTGATTCGCCGATACAGCGCATCGGGTGTCAACACCATTGGTGCATGCAAATGTATTGCCCGCTTGGCAAGTCCCACACACGTCATTGTGCGGTGCGGAAAATTCCGCGGCAATTCGCACGGCACATAGACAAATCGCCAACCATGCGCGCCCAAGATTCCTATATCGCGCCGACGTAGCGCAATTTTTTCAACCACGCCACAACGCACAAATTGATACATAATAAATTCGTTGCCGTTGCGCGCAATCACGGCGCAGTGCTTGAATTTTTTGCATATAATATTCGGCAAATATTTAGAAGATTTTGGTGCAAATGAAATTATTACCATTGTTGTCCCCCATAATTATTCAACCCAACCTTTGGCATGTGCCGCATCTTGCAACACACGCATAGCCGCACCCCACACAGCCGCCGCATGATTTTCGCGCCATACATATTGATGTGGGGCACGACGGCGATCACCATACTCTTTCATTATCGCCAATTGTTCCGCGTTCAATTTACCGCACAGATACAATTTCGTCACCAATGTTTCCACATCAACCAATTCGCAAATTCGTCGCGAATTGCCACGATTATTCTGGCGCGTCATATCGCCACGCACAGACCGCGAATACACAAACCAAAACCACATTTGTTCTGCGTTTTGAAATTTTTCTGGGATATATTTTATTTGTTCTTCTGACATATCTTTTTCTCCTTTGGTTTTTTATAATTTTTATTATGTTTTAATGTATAAAATAATGAATTGACCGAGTAAAACATTACAACTGATGATTGAAATCCTAGTCCAATTTACGATTCGTTTATGAATTTATGACTTTATTAAACGAATCGGTTTCTGGTTGTTTTTTGGGATAAAAAATGGCGCGCAGATGCGTCGCCTCTCCCTAATTCCCCCGGCAAAAAACAAGAATAATTACGTCATGTCTAATCCTTTTGGTTTAAAATTAAAAAACCGCCATGTGGCGGTTCTTGGTCAACTCTGTATACCATATCAGAACTCTATGGGTGGGAAACAGTCGCCGCCCGCATCTGGACAACAGTTGAACCCTTGGTCGCCCATATCTGTATATGTTTCACCCGGACAGCAACCATACGAATCAGGGCTTGCCCCATTATCGCATGTCACCACACTTGAATTTTCCGAAGATGTCATCGGTGCCGCCGCAGATTCCTTTTTGAACGGGTTTTGTATACTACCGTCTTCGTTATATTTCAAGCCCAAAACTTGGGTGTTGTATTCAACACTGCCCTGGGGCGTTTTTTCCGCCATTTGTTGTTGCTGGTTTTGGAAAAATGCCTGTTGTTTTGCATTGTTGATTGCGGTATACGTTCCGAACGACCGACAATAGAAATCAAGTGTTGTAAAACTGTAATTGTTACATGGATTAACCGTAGAACGATTATAATCTGCCGAACAAGAACCGTCATCTTTGCACGAACAACATTCATCTTGCAATGTAGATTGCATCATTGAACGTACTTGACCAATCAATTCTTCCATATCTTCTGTTTCTTCCAGTTTTTGATTTTTTATGCCACGTTTATCGTCACCAAATTGATGAAATGCACATTTCTTGGTTTCAACGGTGGCACCATCATCTTGACCACAAGTCAAAAACAAATCAACAGGCGAAAATACAGTAATTCTTGTCCCCGCCGCAATTGAAAATGGCGGTGTTGTATTATCCATTACATCAACCAATAATTTTGTTGCGACATTATTCCATGCGGTAATAATTTCGTTTTTTGCAAGTTCCGATGAACGCACGGTTCCACTTTGTACAACCGTATTATTATCCAAATCTATTTGATTCACAAAAGCATCCGAAATAGGCGCAATAAGGTTTACCGCCGCCGGAACAATCGCCGTTAACATTGGCATAACAAATTGTTGCAGGTAATCCGTACTGCCATGACCGGGGACACCTTTGCGACCTTGGGAATCTGCAGAAAATGGATTTTTATCACCACCTGCAAAATTGAATTCTACACCATCGGGACGAATAAATTGATACCATTCAATTTCCATACGACCAACCGCCTTGTATGGTCCTGGTAATTTACCAGTGACATACCCCAACATCAAAGTACCCGTTGGAATAATAACCGTGCGACCATTATCAGAATATACGTTTCTATCCACCGTTGCACGCACAGGTAATCCACCTTCCAGCATTTCCTTGTCTGCTTGAATATCAGATACTATTGTCGCGGGTATCGGTTTATATTGACGCAAGACAAATGTTCTGTCATAAGGTCTGGATGAAAAAACCCCGTCGCTTTCACCAGAACCCAAATAGGCCTTTTCATTTCTTGATAATCTTTTCAAATTCACACGATATGATTTTCCGATATTGTACGAACCGCCATTACCTCTGGTAAAATCGGTTGCTTGGGGTTCTAATGAAAACAATTCGTCATCGGTCAGTTGACGTGCACGGCTGCCACCTTTGCGCGCTGTGCCGCCGGACAATTGTGGCAAACGTTCTTGGACAACAAAACGAACATGTTCCGCATCCGAACCAATTTTTTTTGTCGGATTTGAAATATCCATAATATAACCCGTGTCTGCATTATAGATTCCCGTTGGAGTTTCACAATTTATATCTGCAAATGGATGATAATAATATGCGCCCCCCATCGGTCTTATCCACCCGCTTTGCACACCCGCGGTATTATATCCCGGGAAAGCAAAGTCTGAACATCCATTGCCAAAAACATTGCGCCGTGGCTTTGGTGTTGCAACTGGTTCCGGTTCGGCAAAACTGATTGCCGGTGCGACATCGTTCAAATCTTCTTGGAAATCGGCATAAGGTTCATAAAGTTCTGGCTCGGGTTCTGGTTTTACAACCAAATCTGGCTTCGGTGTTACGATGTCGCGCGCACTGATTATCGCGGTAATCGCGTTTGGCGTAGTATCCTGTTGAGCGTTACGGACATCCGTCCATGTCAAAGCAACACCAACATTTGTACGCGGGGTCACATGTGTCGGCGCATATTGCAAAGTAATTACACAAGGCGCATCCGATGTCACAACCGTTTCATCGTTTGTGCAAGTTGCCGTTGCAGACAAATCGCTTGCTTCGGACTCTTCACCTTCGACACGCACGACAACACTGCTTATTTGCACGGGGGTATTAGAATAAACCTCTACCGATGTATTGCGAACATCGCCGACATTAGTATTTAACCAGTCTATTTGAGCATCAGGAACAAAACGGAGTTCCGGTACCACATCCAAAAAAGCATCCGGTTCAATCGCGTGCTTGTTGCGACGGTCACTTACCAACAAAACCGCCAAAACCGCAACCACCACCAACGCCGCCGCCAACAATACCCATTGAATATGTCGCGGTGTTGTCTTTTTAAAATCTGATATTTGCTTTCCTACTTTGCTCATGGTTTCCCCCGGCAATTATTGAATCCGAACGACTTGGCAACTTGCACCACTGAACTTTAACAATTGGTCACACAATTGTTGTGCGGTATCAATATCAGGCATCGGCCCAATCCGCAAACGATACAAACGCGCCGCAGACGAAGTTGACCCTAATTCTCCAACACCTTGTTCATCAACAGCATAAAATACGCTGTCTTTATACTTGGTCAGCAAACCTTTACCATCGTTACCGCTGAACCGCGCCAACAAGTCCGCCCAGTAATCGTCCAAAGCCTTGACACTGGTGTCAGAACGCAATTCCACGGCAACACCGTTTTGATTACTGGTTATCAATGGTATGTTTGATTGCGGCAGATACGAACCTGCGGTATTACGCGCCGTTGGCACCATATTTAATCCCGACACAGAAGACCCGCCGCCAGTGCCATACATGTTCATCATGACCGAGCTGTTTGGATATGCCGGTGTCATAACGCTTGCGCCATTTGGTCCGGTCTGGATTTGCGCACCACCAATATACGCCGGTGTCGTCGTATAGTTGCCATATCCCATATCAATTGCGGTTTGGTCTGCATTATACAGAATATTATTCAATGATTGACCCGACATCATACTCTGGGCGACGTTCGCCTCGGCTAACGCCATGACGCTTGCAGTATCGGCAATCAAGAACGGTTTTGAACGCTTTTTAATACACACGATACGTTGCCCACTGCGCAGCACCATATCACCCACCGCTTCGACAATCAGCAAACGTCCATCTTCGCCGTCTGTGCGGAATCCGACCGGCGATTCGCCGCCTTCGACCAAAAGCGACACCACCGGACGTTGTGTCATCGAAATAACCTTGTCACCAAAGTCAATATACGTAAATACGCGGTCGCGCCATACGCGTTCCGGCGCAATTACATAATCGTCCGGATTTGGCACAAATATATCAAGGTCAAAGCGGAATTCCGATGGGTCGATTTTCATTGTTTTAATCCAATCATAGTCTTCACCGTCAACACCAATTGTGCCGCTTTTTGTTTGTGACTTTTTGAATATAGAATTCATTGTTCCGCCGGTTGGTGCCGTCGCCGCGGCATTCGGCATACGCGCATTTCCGTCCAGAACGACATCAACCTGGGAATAAGTAATTTCTGCGGCATTTGCAGGTTCGCTGCGCAGATAGAATGTATAAACATTTCCCGACTTGCCGGTCACAATAAGGTTCGTATCAGACCCCATATTATCAGGCATCGGCGTAATATACAGCGTCCGTCCACCTTGGGTTCCATCAATAGAAAAGAATCCATCATTACCAACAATTGCATCTTCGATCTGTTCACCATTCGGCAAATTGACCATGGTCACCATACCGTTGCGCAATTTCACCGGCAGAACGGTTCCCGCCTCCCATGACAACTGAGCGTATCCGGGTTTAATACTGCCCGATGTCATGTTTGCGTTTGGATTATCCCATGCGCTTTGCACACCATAGTTTGTAGCCGCCATCGCCGCACCACACACGCACACAACAGACATTCCCACAAATAAATTTTTTAACAAATTCATCTTTCTCTTCCTTTGGTTTTATTTTTTTATCTTAAAAATCCAGTATCCAATGGGTCACCAGTGTTTCCTTGGATATCATACTTATCCACAACCAGCCCCAATGGATTATTCAATGTTTCCGTCCATGCCATATCCGCATTATCAATCACGCGCAATCCAACAACAATCGTATAATCATGATCATCGGTTTGACCGTTTTTGTCGGCACAAGAATACCGAATTCTTGCAGTGTATTGGTTATTTTGCAACGACAACACACGCCCCAAGAAATTCACCGAACAAGTAAAGGCAAAATCCGGAATATCGTTCATAATCGCACGCACCATCGCAGTTTTTTGAAATCCAGTATAAACAGGCTTTGTTGACCAGGCCGCCACGACACCACTTGCATTTCCCCACTTTTGGCGCATCAGTGCAGTATTATCCATAACATCGTTCCGCGCACGAATATATTCCATGACAAAAGCAATTTTGAACATTTCAAAATTCGCATCATCTGGGGGTAATTCAGAAATTTGCACAACCGTTGTATCCAAAGGTTTTGAATTGATAAAAAACACTTCGGGACGATTCAGCGGGAACATTTTTCCAATCGTCATAAACAGCACAAACAGCACCACAACGGTGCCAGCAAACACAAATAATAACAATCGCGACAACAAAACTGGCGGTTCTATGCGGGTTTGCACGTTATAATCCTTCCTTTACTTAAATTGATTGTAGAAAAAAAACTATACACAATGCAAGCATTTTTTTGTATCAAGACCGGCTTAATTTAATTTTTTATACAATTGCTTTTTTATATTCTTAAAAAAATTATGACGTGCTTGTGAATATTCTCCTTTTGTTGTATAATCAAAAACAGGATAATAACAAAAGGAGAGATTATGTATAGAAATATTTGTGCGTTCTTGATGGGTGTTTCAGGAATATCAGTGATGGCGGTGTTATCTGCACATGCAGAGGCGTTAACGGAACACCAAAATGTTTTTGCCGGCGAAACTTATTCTTTTGATTCGGCAAATGTTTCACAAAAAATGTCAGCCATGGGCGGCGCAGTTTATTTGGTTGGCGATTCATCCAATACAGGCAATTTAAACATAACCGGCAATACGATCTTTAAAAACAATCGTGCCATGGTTGACGGTGAAGGCACTGGGAATGGTGGTGCAATTTATGTTGGTCAATACGGGGTTTTGAATATTTCGGATTCTGGTAATGTGAACAACAAGAATTACGCTTCTTTCAGCTTGAATGAATCCGAAGTCTCGGGTGGTGCGATTTATAACCAAGGAACTGTAAATATTTCAACAAGCAATAACACATTTCGCAACAATGCCGCAACTGTGGCGGGCGGCGCTGTTTATAATGCCGGACAATTTAATATCAATGGTGACGCTGTGTTCGAAGGGAATAACGCCGCGGGCACACCAAACAGCATTCATAATGTCGGGACATTGAATATCGTTTCAGGAACCACAACTATCAAAGATGGAATAAGCGGCAATACAGGGTCTTTGAATATTGCAAGTGGCGCAATATTGGATATTGGGACAACGGTCTTGGAACAAAATAACTTGACCATCAACGGACGATTGGTCGCCATGTTGGACACACCTGAATCTTTTGCAAAGCTGAATGTGACAAACTTCAGTGGCAATGGCAAATTGACATTTGTTTTAAATAATCTTGGGCAATACGATAATGTTTTCGGTGTGAATACACCAAGCGACGAAGACTATATTGCTTTTTCTGATACAGGTATAACACTAGACAGCCCGATTTACAGTATCATATGGTCCGAAGACAACAAGTCTTTGACCGCACGTCGTAAAACCGCCGACGAAATTGCAACCGATAACGAATTGTCAAATACAGCAGGCCAGACACTGTTCGTATTAGTCGATTCAGGCGAACAGTTGCAAGATGTTGTCACAGAAGTCCAATATCAATTGGCATTAAATAATTCGACGACGGCCGAATACATGTTGGACGCGATGAATCCGGAAAGTGCTTCTGTGGCACAATCAACAAGTGTCGCGATGCAAAATACTGTGGCAAAAATTACCGCAAACCGCATGATTGGGGGCGTCCAAGGACGCAACGGCGGCGATGTGTCGTTAACATCTGGTGGTGTTTGGGCCCAAGGGCTTTATAACAAAACCAAGCAAAACAATGCGTTTAATGGTTATACGCGCGGTGTGGCGTTCGGTGTAGACGGAACCGTAAATAATGTTTGGACTTTGGGGGCGGGATATGCTTTTGCACATTCTGATATCTCTGGGACAGCACGTGATACAGAAATCGATTCGTTAAATGTTTTCTTATATGGACAATACAAGCCATCTGATTGGTATATCAACGCAGTATTGAACTATGCAAGTTCAGATTATGCCGAAACCAGCACCGCGCCAGGTTTCAGTGTAAAGTCTGATTATGATGTAAGTTCATTTGGTGCCGTAATTATGGCGGGATATGAATTGGCGGCCGGCTTTACCCCAAGTGTCGGGTTGCGATATGTCCATGTATCGACCGACGATTACAAGAATTCTTTGGATATCGCGAACAGTTTTTCTAACTTGAATTACTTGACTGCGGTGTTTGATACGAAATATGCGCATCGGTTTAATGTATCAAAGCGGTGGACATTGTTACCTGAATTCCATTATGGCGTAAGTTTTGATATGGTTTCAGATGCTGTGGTTGCGACGGTTGTTATTCCGGGCGCAGAATTTGGCGCATATACATTGACGGGTAACAGACTTTCGCGGTTGGGCGCAGAATTCGGTTTTGGGATTGGCGCAAAATATCGTGAAATGGATTTGTCGTTAAATTATGATATCGAAGTTCGTGAAGGGTACACATCGCAAACCGGTCGTGTAAAATTCAGATATAATTTTTAACGGTCAACAAAAAGAACGCACAGCCTTCCACAAGGCTGTGCTGTTGACGAATTGACGGAAACAAATCACAATGACAATATTTCTGCGGTGTGGCATAATGCGGGTATGTGGGATAAAGTTCGCAATTTTGCATTACGCAGCCTGCCCTATTTGGTTTCTATTGCGGGTGGTGTGATTTTGTTTTCTATATCGCTGGATAATGTCAAAGATCCCGCCGTCGAAGCGCTGATTAGTAATATTTCTGCATCGTTGTTGGCCATACCATTGGTGTTTTTATTATATGACTATACGACGACCAAGGTTTCACGGCAATTACAAAAAACTCTGCGTAACGGTTTTAACGACAAAGTGAACACGGTTATCTTGCATATCGCATTAGTGTTGCGCAAAATCACAAATATGCGGGGACGCATCACACGCGCAAATATCGCCGCAATTCAAAAAATTTCTGAATCACGAATGATGGAACGAATGACCATACGCAGTGAATACATCAATGAAATGCACGAATATTACAGGGAATTAGAAAATATCATTTTGGGATACGGTAAAGAAAACATCTTGGCCCCTAAACAATTACAGTTACTGAATGCTTTGACGCATGATATTGCGCGTATGGTTGGTGCATGCAGAATAAGCGGACATCGGCGCGTAATTGCCACACACATAAAAAATATTGCAATGGAAATTACCGATTGGATGGATACAAGCACTGATGTGGCGCAAAGTTTTGACCAATTGGTCAGCAATGATGCATATAATCAAAACAATGGCACAAAATAATTTCATAAAAATATTCTTGCCATTGTATAATGTTATTTGATTATGTTATTTTTTTCCGTCTGATTTTTTATCAGATTTTTCATCATTAATGTTATCCGTTTTTTTGTCATTAGATTTTTGTGCTGTTTTGGCATGTTCTGCCATTTTGTGCAAAGCGATTACCATTTCCATCCCGCGTTGCAGTTGATAGTCGCGGGCATCTTTTTCTTCGGCGGTTAATTCGCGGTCTTCATCATCATCGTCATCGTTTTTTGCATCCTTGTCAGATTTTGCATGTTTTGCTTTTTTTTCTGCCGCGTCGTTTTTAAGCGAATTACGAAAAGATGCTTCGGAATAATTGCTTTCGCGTTTTTCGATTGTTTCTATTTTGCTCTGCAAAACTTCGACATCTGGGGTAATACCAGTGTTTTGAATTGAGGTTCCACTTGGTGTATAATACCGTGCAATCGTGACGTGAATTGCCGTTCCATCGCCCAAAGGTTTTTGTTGTTGCACACTGCCTTTGCCGAAACTTTGCGACCCCATAATTACACCGCGTCCATTGTCTTGTATTGCGCCTGCGACAATTTCAGACGCCGAAGCCGATCCGTGATTGATAAGGACAACCAAAGGTTTGCCACCCGTCAAATCACCAGGTTTTGCGAAACTGCGTTCAATATCTGTTTTGTCTTTGCCACGGGTTGATACGATTTCGCCACCGTCCAAGAACGCGTCCGACACTTCGATTGCCGCGGTCAAATATCCCCCGGGATTATTTCGCACGTCCAAAACATATCCAATAACTTTCTTTTTTTCTAATTTTTTAATTGCGTCGCGCAGGTCGCGTGCCGTTGTCGCACCAAAGTCAGAAATACGGATATACCCGATTCGTGGCGCATCGTCTTCGGCATCGGCAATGGTTTTATCGCTTGATTTTACCGATTGCACTTTGATAATTGCGCGTTTCAAAGTCATTGTTTTGGGTTCTTTATCACCCGAAAAGACCGTCAATTTAACCTTGGTTCCGGGTTTGCCTTTCATTTTTTTGACCGCTTGGTTCAATGTTAAATCGAACACGGGCTCATCATCAATATGCGTAATATAGTCACCCGCCTTGATTCCGGCACGCGCCGCAGGCGTATCATCAATAGGCGAAATTACACGCACAGCCCCCCGATCAGAAGTTATTTGAATTCCTAAGCCCCCAAATTCGCCTTGGGATTTATCATTAAAATCTTTGAAATCATCGGCGGACAAATAAGACGAATGTGGATCCAGTGCCGACAACATTCCATTCATCGCGCCTTCTAGCATTTTGCGCTCATCGGCTTCTTCGACAAAGTTTTCGCGTGAAATTTCGAACACCAATGCAAGTTTTTTAAGTTCCGAATAAATTTGCTCGTCGGTCAAGTGTTCAATGGGTTCTTTCTTTTTTTCCGCCGCAGTTGCAATAACAGGAATGCAAAGCGCCAACGCAACAATAATTTTTTTCATCATCTTATTATCCTTTGGTTTTGCCGGAATTTTATAATAAAAAAAGACACGTCGCAACAAAAAACCCACAAATGAATTTTTGCTGTTGACATAAAATTATGATTTTTGCTAGTCTGGTAAAGGAACTGGATGCATGTTCGGTTCGGGGCTGTCACAAGCCTTCATTTGACAGGGTGCACACATGTTTTTTATGAACTGCACCCATTTAGATATACCCCGCGTTGGGGTGCCTTTGGTTATAATGCACTGTCAAAAGACCATCGGAGTCAATGTCAAATGTGATTTGTGAACACCCCGACATGTCGATTCGACATGTTTGTTTAGTGGTTAGTGAAAGGAACAAAGGGAGTAACCCATGAAAAAAAATTATATTTGCGGTTATGTGTGTGGTGAGTATCGCAACCGCGTATGCCGAAAATGAACCGGTGGCGAGTTTTATTCCGCAGAATCAACGATAGTGTTAGTGTAAGTGGATAGTGGTTAGCAGTATCTGGAACTAATATATAATTACGAAATTATTCCAGAGAATACTAACCACTAACACTATCACTAACCACTTATAAAAAAACCGCCAATTGGCGGATTTTTTTAATTTGCGGCACTGACCGCGATTCTTTTACGACCCGTCGCGCGACGACGATTTAACACATCGCGTCCACCCTTGGTTGCCATACGTGCGCGGAAACCATGCGTACGAATACGGCGTGTTTTTGACGGTTGATAAGTTCTTTTTGTTGCCATTTCAAAATCCTTTTGTTCTTACATTTAAGCACAAGTTTTAACAAAAAGCAAATAATTTATTTACTTTTTACCAAACCCAGTTTTTGAAGTGCCAAAAGTATTATATGATATGCAAACAATGCTGCAAATAAACTCCAAAACGGTCCAAACAGTTTCATTTTACATCCTTTTTTTATTTGGTTTTCGTATATTTGTCCGCAAAGAAAACTTTACCGATGTGTTCAATTACAAACGGGTCAACGCATTTGCCTGTTCTGATGTTGTCAAGGCAATGTTTTTCGGCGGGATCTGGTAAAAACCATCGTTTTTCATTGCAAGACATAAAAATTTCTGAGGGCAATTCAAGTGCAATCTCTAATTCCATATTTTTAGTAGGACAATACACGGAATCTATTTGAATTTTTTTGCTTAATGTTATTCCGTGTAAACACTGGCTTTCAAATCTAACTTTTTGCATATTTGATAAATATTCATTAGTTTGTTTTTTCGACCAAAAGCCGATATAAGCACCAGCCTCGTAGTCGGCATCTGTTAAATGTATGCAGACCTTATTCTTTTTTGCCATATTTGTTTCCTTTTATTTTGTTTTTGTTGTATATTTATCCGCAAAGAAAACCTTGCCAATGTGTTCAATTACAAATGGGTCGCGACATGTGCCATTTTCAATGTTTCTAATGCATTTGGTCGGCAGTGGTTCACGCCCCCTGTGTTCACATTTGGGTTTTTGGGGTTCAATTGTAATCTCTTGGTTCAGTGTTCCGCTTGGCTTGTTCTTCTTTTTTAGCAGTAATGTTTCGGTTTTTTTAACAAATACGTTACGCAAACATTCGGAATTAAATTCAGTGTCCACAGTCAGATATTTATTAAATATATGTCTGGGCAGGAAACCAAGATATTTTCTGCAATATGAACATGAATACGCGCTGAATAAAATAACATCATAACCTTCAATCGGGGTTTTTTGTTTCATATCTGTTCCTTTTTGATTTTTTTGCAATTTTATTACAAACAAAACCTTTTGTCAAACACAAATTTCTTTAAACAAAATTGCTTTATTTCTTGACCGCGGGCGTAAAAATTTGCTATCTTTGATGTGCTATAACGAACATACGAAATAAAGGAAAGTGTCAGTTATGTCAGAAATTGAAAACGAAATAAACGAAATCAAAGTTCCACAATCTTCAATTGAACACGAAATGCGGACGTCTTTCTTGGACTATGCTATGTCGGTTATTGTTGATCGTGCATTGCCGGATGTGCGCGACGGTTGCAAGCCTGTGCACCGCCGTATTCTTTATGTTATGAACGATGTTGCGCCGGCGACTAAGCCAACCGTGAAATCTGCGCGTATTGTCGGTGACGTTATGGGTAAATATCATCCCCACGGCGACAGTTCTATATATGAAGCAATGGTTCGTATGGGGCAAGATTTTTCTATGGGTGAAATGTTGGTCCAAGGTCAAGGTAACTTTGGTTCGCGCGACGGGGACAAAGCGGCGGCTATGCGTTATACCGGGGCTCGTTTATCTAAACTTGGTGCGACATTGATGGAAGACATGGACAAAGACACCGTAGATTGGCAACCAAACTTTGACGGCACTTTGCAAGAACCGGTTGTATTGCCGACCAAGTTCCCGAATTTCTTGGTAAACGGCGGTTCGGGTATTGCCGTAGGTATGGCGACAAATGTTCCAACATATAATTTGGGTGAAATTTGTAATGGTATCTTGGCGGTATTGGATAATCGCGAATTGACCGATGATGAATTATTCCAGATTATTCCGGGACCCGATTTTCCGACGGGTGCAATCATTATGGGGCGCGCGGGTGCTTATAAAGCGCATACCACGGGTCGCGGTTCTATTATCGTGCGTGCAAAAACGCATATTGAAAAGTTCCACGATCACGAAGCGATTATTGTTGACGAGATTCCTTATCAAGTGAACAAAGCGCAAATGATTATCAAAATCGCCGAACTTGCCAAAGATAAAAAGATAGAGGGCTTGGCGGAAATTCGCGATGAATCTTCCAAGGAAGGTCTTCGTATTGTTATTGAATTAAAACGCGATGCGATTGCGGACGTGGTGTTGAATCATTTGTTCCAATACACTGAAATGCAGACGAATTTCCCGGTGAATATGATGGCATTGAATCGTGGACGACCGATGTTGTTCAATGTGCGCGGGGTTTTGGACGCGTTTATTGAATTCCGTGAAGAAGTGATTCGTCGCCGCACAATATTTGATTTGAACAAGGCGCGTGCACGTGCACATACATTGCTTGGGTTGTCTGTGGCGGTTGGTAATTTGGACGAAGTTATCGAATTGATCAAATCGTCCGCAAACCCCGAAGAGGCACGGGCCGCTTTGGTTGCGCGTGGGTGGAAGGCATCTGATATTGAAAACTATATTCAACTGATTGACGACCCGAACACTGAATATAAAGATGGTATGTTCTATATGTCCGAAGACCAAGCCCGTGCGATTTTGGAATTGCAACTGCATCGCTTGACCGGATTAGAACGCGATAAATTGCATGCGGACTTGGTGGAACTTGGGGCCCAGATTCGCGACTTGCTTGACATTTTGGCGTCGCACGAACGCATTATTCAAATCATTCGTGACGAAACGACTGCGGTGCGTGATAATTGGGCTTCGCCACGACGCACAGAAATTTCTGATGCAGAAATCGATATTGATATCGAAGATTTAATCGCACGCGAAGATATGGTTGTAACCGTTTCTAATACCGGTTATATCAAACGCGTTTCGTTGGATACTTATCGTGCGCAAAAGCGCGGTGGCAAAGGACGCAATGCAATGACAACCAAAGACGATGATTATGTTGTCCAAGTCTTTGTTGCAAACACACATACTCCGTTACTGTTCTTTTCATCGCGCGGTTTATGCTATAAATTAAAGACATATAAATTACCCGAAGCGGCGGCGGCGGCCAAAGGTCGCCCGTTGGTGAACCTTTTACCGTTGGCAACGGACGAAACTATTACCGCGATTTTGCCAGTACCCGAAGAAGATGCTGATGCGGTTCAAACAACGGATAAAGAACGTTTCTTGATGTTTGTAACGGCATCGGGCACAGTGCGTCGCAATCGTATGGCAGACTTTGAATCGATTCGCAGCAACGGAAAAATTGCTATGAAATTGGACGAAGGCGACAGTTTGGTTTCTGTGCTGCCTTGCACCGAAGATCAAGATGTTTTCCTTGCCACATATCGTGGACGCGCGATACGATTCCCAGTACCGGAAATTCGTATCTTTGCGGGACGCAATTCAACCGGTGTTCGCGGAATTACATTGGGCAAAGACGACCGTATTATTGGAATGTCTATGTTAAATCATGGTGAATCTGATTCGGCGGTTCGTGCCGCGTACATTAAACAATCTCGCGCTGCGCGTCGCGCCGCAACCGGTATCGAAGAAGAAACTGACACAAGCGAAGAAGAAGAAACAACACTTGTTCTTGACGATACAAAGATGGCGGAATTGGCGGCACGCGAAGAATTCATTTTGACGATTTCAGAGAACGGATTTGGTAAACGCACAAGTTCATATGAATATCGCCTGACTCATCGTGGGGGCGGCGGTTTTACCAACATTAAACTTGGTGGTAAAAATACCGCGGTTGCGGGGTCTTTCCCGGTGAGTGAAGATAACGATGTTATTATGGTGACCGATGGTGGCAAAATTATCCGCACTCCGGCGCGCGACATTCGTATTGCGGGTCGGTCTACGGCGGGTGTGACACTGTTCCGCACGGCGGAAAATGAAAAGGTTATGTCTGCGATTTCTATTGAATCGGACGACCAAGAAGAAACGGATACGACTGAAACAATTGTGAAAAATGAATAAGAACAACGATGATTTTTTCACATCTATAAATACTGTCGCCAAAAATTTAGGCTTGCCGGCGCATACACTGCGATATTGGGAAAAGCAATTTCCAACCATTGTACACCCGATGACCGGGGCGGGCGGGCGACGATATTATCGTCCGGAAATGATTGCGCGCCTGCGGACTATCCAAGATTTGCTGTATAATCGCGGTATGACTATTGCGGGTGTTAAAAAATTGATTCACAATGGTGAATTTGTTGCCCAAGATATTGAATTGGGTTCATCACCCGAAATGCCTTTGCGTGTTGCACCAACCTTGAAAGCAACCGGCGAAAAAATTGATACAACAAGCATTGATTTGGCGATTGATTTATTAAACCAAGCACGCAGTTTATTAAACTAAAAGGACACAAAATGACAGAAATACTTGGAATGACTTATATGACCGAAGCAGAACAGAAAATATTGTCCAAAATTCATGACAATCCATGGATTGTTGCACACATGAAAAACCCATCTGAGGAATTTTTATTGTCGGCGGTTTTTGAAAATCCGCATATTCTGCGATTTGTGCATAATCAAAGTTACGAGTTGCGTTTGTTGGCGGTGAAACTGGATTATACAGCGTTGAACGAAGTGAACGGTAAAACACCGGAAATTTTGCGTGCGGCAGCAAAGCACAATAACCGTGGTGTAATGGGGGCGGATTTAACACGCAAAGAAATAGAACTTTATGCTAATTCACAAAATGTGAAAAAATTTGGTTTACGTGCCCAAACGCCACGTAACAGATAAATAATCCGTGTTTTGAACTTGTTTTAAACCATGACTGTTTCTTGTTGTTTTTTAAATCTGTTCGATTGTCGAACTATTTGACATTTTTTTAAATTTTTTGCTTGCGTGCGATTCGTGTTTTGTTATATGATTAGCACAAGGAAGGAAAATAATATGAAGTCAAAATATGTTTCAACACTTGGTTTATTCGCGGTTTTGCCGGCGTTTGCGGGGGCTCGTTTGCCTGCGGTGAATATGGCGGCGGGCGCGATTTCTGCGCGTGCGCAATATGGTGCGGCAACCCAAGAAGCCCAACAAAAGCCTCAAACGATTCGCGCAAGTAAATTGGTACCTGTGAAAGTCGATAATGATGCAAAACGTGGTGTCGTTTCGCGCGGCGCAAAAAAAAAATCCACGGTAAATAAAGACACCGGTGAACCTATCGCGCTTAATGCGGAATATCTTGTTCCGAACCGCCCTAGTGCTGATTTATGGGCACGGTCTGATACGCCTTTGCGTATGCCGCACGCGAATGAATTTTCGCTGATTACATCTGATGAATTATTGCCCGAAGAAAGTATTTCTGGTGCGCATGTTGCGGTTGCAAACACCCAAAGTCGCGCCGATGAAATCGCTGAATTAAGTGCACGTACCGCAAATCTTGATTCGCAAATTGCGCATTTAATTGAACTGCAACAGCAAGCAGAATCCGCGGCACGCAGCCGACGGGCTCCGAAAAATGATTCGTTTATTGCCGTGGCAAACGGCACCGCAACACAAGACGATGACGACGTGAAAATTTCTCGTGTAGTCGTTCCGCGTGACGATTTAATCGGGAATGATGTTGTTGTACGCGCCGTTCAAAAAGACGCACCTGCGCGTATCCAAGATGTCCGCGATGATATGACAAAGATGTCGCCTTCGGAATTGCGTCGCGCATTTCGTAAAACATTTTTGTCGGAAAACAAGCACTTGTCGACTTACCCGATTGATGACCGTTTTGATGTAGCAAGTGATATGGGTGCTTCGTTTGAAGGCTTTACTTCTGCACGTGATTTGTCCGAAGCTGCCGATAAAATTCGACCTTTGGAAATAAAGATTCGATTCCGTGATTCTGATGCGGCGTTATCACGCGAAAACTATAACTTGTTGTCCGAATATGCCGGTATAGTTGTCGCAAACCCGAAACGGGCAATCCAGGTTGCAATCCCAGCAAGCGCAACAGAAACCCAAGATTCACGTAAATTGGCGGCACGTCGTTTGGCAATTGTAGAACAAGTCTTGCGCGATACAGGCGTTTCCGAACAAAGGATTGTACCGGTGCTTTCGAATCGCAATGAACCAGGATTTGTATTGCGTATAATTTCAAATGAACAATATGAAACACTGACGACCCAGCGGCGCAATATGTTTGGGGATACCGTCAGCGCTAAGACATATAAAAGTATGAGTTGGTAAATTTGTTGTCACAGTTTGTTGAGTTTCTGTTTCCACCGGCGTGTCCAATATGTGGCGCGCCGGTTGAAACACATGGTGAACTGTGCGGTGATTGTTGGGGATGTTTTGATTGGATTGATGGGGCACATTGTGCGGTATGTGGATATCCGTTCCCCGATGGGTATGAACCTGATAAAAACGCGATGTGTCCCGTGTGCGCGGCGGGCAAGACCGATTTGCAATATGTGCGTGCGGCGTGCAGATATGACGACATGTCGCGTTCTGTGATGTTGCCTTTTAAGCATGGCGGTCGAATAAAATTTGCGCGTTTTATGTCGCGCGCAATGATTTGGGCTTTGCGTGATGTTGATATAAAACCTGATATAGTTATGCCGGTGCCTTTGGCGGCGCGCCGTTTGTTTCATCGCGGATATAACCAAGCAACATTACTTAGTCGCGAAATTTCCCGTGCATATGGTGCACCGATTGACTTTGACAGTGTGCACCGCAAGTATCGTGAAAATATGGGACATAAAACGCACGCGCAAAGGTTTGAAAATATTCGCGGAGTGTTTCGCGTGGCGCACCCCGACCGTATTCGTGGTAAAAAGATTTTGTTGGTTGATGATGTTATGACATCGGGTGCGACATTTGCCGAATTGGCACGTGTCTTGCGCCGTGCCGGTGCAGATGCGGTCTATGGCGTGGTATTTTGCCGCGTCACCCGCGCCGACTGATTTGTGTGATTGTGGACTTGAAATTCAAATTCATTTTGATAAAATCCAAAGAAAATAGCAAAAGGGTTGAATATGAATATAGAACTGGGCAAGAATATAAATCCACGCGAAATTGAAACGAGGATTCAAGAATTTTGGGATAAACATAATTTTTGGGACAACGATGTAAATTCCAAACAAACGCCGTTCTGTGTAATGATGCCACCACCGAATGTCACGGGAAACCTGCATATGGGGCATGCGTTGGATAATGTTATGACCGATATTATTTGCCGGTATAAACGTATGTGTGGATACGATGTTTTGTGGCAGCCCGGAACCGACCATGCGTCTATTGCGACCCAGTTGTTGGTTGAACGCGACCTGTCTAAACGCGGCATAAATCCGCACAGTTTGTCGTTGTCGGAAAAGTTAGATGCCGCATGGAAATGGAAAGAAGAAAAAGGCGGACAAATACTGAACCAATTACATATCCTTGGCGTGACGCCGGTTTGGAAACGCGAAAGATTTACTATGGACGAAGGGTTGTCGCGCGCGGTTACGGGATTGTTTGTCAAAATGTATCGCGAAGGTTTGATATACCGTGAAAAACGTTTGGTGAATTGGTGTCCGCGGCAACAGACTTCGGTTTCCGATCTTGAAGTAGAAACCCGCGAAGAACACGGAAAATTTTATTATTTCAACTATCCTTTGGTTGACGGCGGTTTTGTTGAAATTGCAACAACACGTCCCGAAACACTGTTCGGGGACCAGGCGATTGCGATTCATCCCGATAATGAAAAATTAAAACACCTGATTGGTAAAAAAGCCATTATACCACTGACCAACATTGAAATTCCAATTGTTGCCGATGAACACGCGGACCCCGAAAAAGGAACCGGGGCGGTTAAAATTACACCGGCGCACGACTTTGATGACTGGGAGGTTGGTGTTCGTCACAACCTTGAACCACTGTGCATTTTAACCCCAGACGCAAAATTAATAAGTGCGGCACCAGTGCCAGAGAAATATTGGGGAATGGATCGATATGTTGCACGCGATGCGGTTGTCGCAGATATCACGGCGGCGGGTTTAATGACACATGTCGAAGACAAGATTATTCCGACCCCGTATTCTCAACGTGGAAATGTTCCGGTTGAACCAATGTTAACAACACAATGGTTTGTGGATGCCGAAAAATTGGCGGCACCTGTGATTGCCGCGGTTGAGGCGGGTCGCGTTCAATTCTTGCCAGAGCATCGGTATAACTTGTTTATGTCTTGGATGAAGAACATTCGTCCGTGGACAATTTCACGGCAATTGTGGTGGGGACATCATATTCCGGCGTGGTACGATGCCGATGGAAATGTTTATGTCGCCGAAACAGAAGAACAGGCGATAAAACAATCGGGTGGTAAGAGCCTAACACGAGACCCTGATGTCTTGGATACTTGGTTCTCTTCGGGACTGTGGCCGTTTTCAACTTTGGGTTGGCCGGACGAAACGCCTGAATTGAAACGCTATTATCCGACCGATTTGTTATATACCGCCGCAGATATTATTTTCTTTTGGGTGGCGCGTATGATGATGATGGGAATTTACGTGATGGGCGATATTCCAATCAAGACATTGAATTTCCATGGGCTGGTTCGCGATGCTAAGGGACAAAAGATGTCCAAAACCAAGGGCAATGGTGTTGACCCGTTGGACGCGGTTAATAAATTTGGTGCGGATGCGTTGCGCTATTTCGTGTCAACTGCGCCGATTGGCACCGATATTCGTTACAGTGATGACGAAGTTAAACGTGGTTCGAAATTGTTGACCAAGTTGTGGAATGTTGCGCGGTTTGTTTTGGGTAATTTGACCGACTTTGAACCCACGGGTGACGTGCCGGCGGTTGCAACGCGTCCGATTGAAGACCGTTGGATTTTGTCTGAATTGAATAAAACGATTGCCGAAGTTCGCAAAAACCTGGACAAATACGACAGTTTCAATGCGCGCGGTGCGATTGATACATTCTTTTATGATGTGTTCTGTGACCAGTATGTTGAATTTATCAAAGACCGTTTTTGGTCGCCGGAAAAATATGGGGCAGAATCTAAAATTGCGGCACAATGGACACTTTGGACGGTGTTGCGTGCAATCATTGGACTGTATGCGCCGTTTATTCCATTCCTGACCGAAGAATTGTGGCAAAAGATATATCAACCATACGAAGGTGGCGAAACGCTGCACAGGACCGAATATCCGCGTGTAATGGATGAATATGCAACCGATGTTACCGATATGAAATATGCGGTTGATACTATTCGTGCGGTTCGCACACTGCGCACAGAACGCAAAATCGGGAATGGCGCGAAATTGGAAACATTGACAGTGCCACGTGAAGTTCCAGAAAATCTGTATGGGCTTATTAAATCTGGGGCGCGCGCGAATAATATTGTTGTTGGTGACACTGTTGACTTTGTTGTTGCACCGATGGAGCAAAAATAACATGTCGAATGCGAAGTTGACGCGGCGCGCAGAATTGTTGGCATACCAGTGCGACCGATATGGCAATATGCGCCCCGGAATTTTGATGAATGAATTGCAAGGCATGGGTGACACTCATGCAGAAATGCTGGGCTGCGGTCGGACATTCATTCACGAAAATAATATTGCATGGGTTGTCACACATTATTTGGTGGACATTATTGAAATGCCACGTAATGGTGAAATTTTGGAATATTCTTCGTGGCCCGCAGTCCAAGATAATCTGCGTGCAACACGCGATTTTGAAATTCGCGGTGCCGATGGACGTTTAATGGTGCGTGCAACTTCACAATGGATTCTTATAGATTTGGAACGTCGTCGACCGTTGCGCATAAATGAATGGATAAAAAATTCATGGTCTGATAATGCCGTGCGTGCGTATGACCGAAAATTTGAAAAGTTCCCGGACTTTGATTCCGAACGGACACATACTTTCAAATGCCGATTCGATGACATTGATGAAAACCAGCATATAAATAACGCGGTCTATGCAGTGTGGGCGACGGAAAGCGTGGGATATGAATACCGTAACACACACATATTGCGTGGCATAGAGTTAAATTACAAGCGCGAAATTTCACCAACAACGCCCGAGGTACACATTGATGTAAAAATTGACGGATTGACCAGTCAGCATCGTATTCGTACCGACGACACCGACGGCGAAAAAGCCCAGGTTGTGTGTCATTGGTTACCAAGGCAAAATAATTAAATAATATGCAATTAAAACACCGGCAATTTGCCGGTGATATTTTTATAATGCGGTATTATCAATCCAAATTGATGCCATCGACGACACCGCCGCAGGGCTGGACGTGGCATTCGGATCGCCACCCGCCGTTACAGGAACCTTGATATTTGACCATGTCGCCGACCCAGTCAGGAATTTATCTTGGGAACCTGCCGTCGCTTGGACAAGTCCAGCCGTCCCCGACGCATTATTAGTAGCTGTCGTAAAATTACTGTATGTCGTATCCGTTGGGGTTGCCCAAGATCCATCGCCCTTTAAGAATTTATTAGCTTCAGCAACAGCCGGTGCAGGAACCAAACCCGCAGTTCCAGCAACAGTAACATCGTTTACAGCATGAACACCAACGAAATCACTGTATGTTGTATCGGTATCCGTTGGAGTTGCCCAAGAGCCATCGCCCCTTAAGAACTTTACATTGTCACCTGCAGCAGGGGCAGGAACCAAACCAGACGCCCCCGCGGTTGGCGTATTATTAGCAACACTTGCACCTGTCATAGTACCAGCAACAGTAACCGTTGTTTCTGTGCCACCTTTATTGATTTTAATTTGTCCATTTTGTACACCTGTGGTATTGACATCACGCACACCGGCGTTAGAAATCGTGCCATTGCTTATAGTGATGCCTGTGCCTTGGGTATAAGTTTCGCCTGTATCACTACCGCTGCCTGCAAAAACCCAGTGAGAACCGTCATACACAAATGTCGCCGGAACCCCAGATTTCCAAATCTTTTCACCCAACGCCGCTGTATTCACTGCTGATCCGTTATAATATATTTCTTTTGCCGCTGCCGCACCAGTTTGAGATGGATTCAATCTCAACGTCAAAGTTGTGCTTCCTGTGTTTCCTGATGTTGTTGATGGATTTACAACAATGACCTGACCGGCGGTCAAATTTGCCGCATCAATCGTGTTTATTGTGACTGTTTTGGCGGCACTTGTCGCGTCACCAGCCCCAGTTCCATAAAAATACGTGCTGGCATTCGTCAATGATGCACCGTTTATCTTGCGACTGGCCAGATAAGTACTGCTTATCAAACCCGTATCCGCGTACACAAACGATGCACTAAACGTAACGCATGCAACCGTTAAAAAAAGCCCAAACTTCTGCGAAAAAGACATGATTTCCCTTCCTTTCTTATCACCTAGAAATACTTTCTTGAATCTAGTTTAGCAATTTTTTATAAATCGTGTAAAGTAAAAAATTCAAAAAAATGAAAAAAAATAAAAAAATTTTTTTATAAAAAATATGCCCCGCGAACGGTGGCATAAATGTTATTTGTTTGTTGTTTGTTTATGCAATTATTATAACATAAAATTCGTCACAAAAAAACATTTACAAGAAAAAAATTTAAAAAAAATAAATTGACTTTTCGTTTTTTTTGTTTTTTTTCGTTGCAATCTTGACTTTTTTCGTGAAAAATATCCGCGCAAATAAATAACCATTAACATAAAAGGAGAAGCCATGAGCAATAAATGGGTATATACCTTTGGCAACGGCAGTGCCGAAGGACGCGCCGATATGCGTAATCTGTTGGGTGGCAAAGGCGCAAACCTTGCCGAAATGAATTTGGTGGGGCTGCCGGTGCCGGCGGGATTCACCGTAACAACCGAAGTTTGCACATATTATTATGATAATAATCAAACTTATCCGGCGGATTTGATGGACCAAGTGCGCGACGGTATCGCACATATTGAAAATATTATGGGCAAGAAATTTGCCGACATGGAAAACCCGCTGTTGGTTTCTGTGCGTTCGGGTGCACGTGTTTCTATGCCGGGTATGATGGACACGGTTTTGAACCTTGGGCTGAACGATGAAACCGTAAAAGCGTTGGCAAAGATTTCCGGAAACGAAAGATTTGCATACGATTCTTATCGCCGCTTTATCATGATGTTCAGCGATGTTGTGTTGGGTGCAGATATTGACCTTTTTGAACACACATTGGAAAAAATGAAAGAAGATAAAGGTTACAAAGTTGATACTGAATTGACCGCGGACGATTTAAAAGACTTGGTCGAAAAGTTCAAAGAAATCGGTGTCAAAATCGGCAAAGTATTTCCACAAGACCCATGGGAACAATTAAAATTGGGTATCGGCGCAGTGTTCGGTTCTTGGATGAGCAAAAAAGCCATCACATACCGTAAATTGAATAATATTCCGGGCGATTGGGGAACCGCAGTAAATGTCCAAGCGATGGTGTTTGGTAATTCTGGGGATGACAGTGCAACAGGTGTATGTTTTTCACGCGACCCGGCAACCGGTGAAAACAAATACTATGGTGAATACTTAATCAATGCCCAAGGCGAAGACGTCGTTGCGGGCATTCGCACTCCACAACCAATGAGCAAAGACGATTCTGGTCGCACTTCATTGGAAGAAGCAATGCCAAATGTGTATCAAGAACTGTGTGATGTCCGCGAAAAGCTGGAAAAGCACTATAAAGATATGCAAGATATGGAATTCACCATTGAACATGGAAAGCTTTGGATGTTGCAATGCCGTAACGGTAAACGCACTGCGGCGGCGGCGGTTCGTATGGCGGTGGAAATGGTGAACGAAGGTTTGTTGACCAAAGAAGAAGCAATACTGCGTGTCGGTGCAGACCAATTGAATCACTTGCTGCACCCGATGTTGGATCCAAAAGCCGAAAAGAAAGTTATCGCAACGGGTTTGCCGGCGTCCCCGGGCGCGGCGGTTGGCATGGCGGTCTTTAATGCCGAAGACGCGGAAAAATGGGCGTCAGAGGGTAAAAAGGTCATGTTGATTCGCGTTGAAACTTCACCCGAAGATATTGCGGGCATGAATGCCGCCCAAGGTGTTATTACTGCACGCGGTGGTATGACATCGCACGCGGCGGTGGTTGCACGCGGTATGGGAACGCCTTGCGTTTCGGGCTCACCAGACATCAAGATTGACTATGAAACCAAGACAATGAAAACAACCGGTGGCGTCGTGATTCACGAAGGTGATTGGGTTTCCATCGATGGCGCCAAAGGTCAAATTATTGCCGGTGCGGTTCCGACGGTATCTGTGGAATTGACTGGTAATTTTGGGACACTGATGCAATGGGTTGATGAAATCAAAACTTTGACGGTCAAAGCAAATGCCGAAACACCAAAAGATGCAAAACAAGCGCGTGACTTTGGTGCCGAAGGTATTGGACTTGCCCGTACCGAACATATGTTCTTTGACCCGGCACGAATCCAAGATATGCGCGAAATGATTTTGGCAGAAGATGAAGCCGGTCGCCGTGCGGCATTGGCGAAACTTTTGCCGTATCAACGTGCAGACTTTGTCGAATTGTTCAAGATTATGGACGGGCTGCCGGTGACTATCCGACTGATTGACCCGCCGTTACACGAATTCTTGCCACACACCGATGCAGATATGGCAGAATTAGCCGAACATATTGGCAAGCCAGTTGAATTCGTCAAGGCTCGTGCCGAAGCATTACACGAACAAAATCCAATGTTGGGTCATCGTGGATGCCGTTTGGCGATTACTTATCCGGAAATCTGTGAAATGCAGACACGTGCGATTTTGTCGGCGGCGTTGGAATGCAAGAAAGCCGGTGTATCTGTGCATCCGGAAATCGAAGTTCCATTGGTCGGTTCGAAAAAAGAAGTCGATATCGTTAAATCTGTGATTGATGCGACGGCAAGTGCGCTGTTTGCGGAAACCGGCGAAAGTATCGAATACACGGTTGGTTCAATGATTGAATTGCCACGCGCCGCCGTATTGGCGAATGAAATTGCGGAAAGTTGCGAATTCTTTGAATTTGGAACAAACGATTTGACCCAAACAACATTGGGTATGTCGCGTGATGATACGGGCAAGATTTTGGACGAATATCGCGCCCGCGGTGTCTATGTTGCCGATCCATTTGCGTCGGTTGACCAATTGGGTGTTGGGTTGTTGATTAAAGACGCGGTGCAAAAAGCGCGCGCAACCAAAGGCGATAAAATCCACCTTGGGGTGTGCGGCGAACATGGCGGCGACCCAGAATCAATTGAATTCTTCCATAAATGTGGATTTAATTCGGTGTCTTGCAGTCCGTTCCGTGTGCCAATTGCACGCCTTGCGGCGGCGCAAGCAGCGGTTAAATTCCCACGGAAATAAAATCGCAAAGCATAAAAACGAACCGCCGCAAACGCGGCGGTTTTTAACGATCCCCTTCTTCTTGCTGTTCATCTGAGCCACCGCCGCCACCAGGTGAAGCCGACAAACATTGATTATATGTATTGCTGTACGTCTTTTCTGTATCGGTACAAACACAAGTCCCCTCTTCGGCATTATATTGGGCATCATTCGGGCACCGACGGCACGCCAGACCACTTGGCGCCGGCATATATGGATTTGTTGCATCAGAATCATCGCATTTGCAATATCCGCCAAGAACATTTCCGGCACTCGTAACTTCGATTGAATGATTCGGACATGAACGACAAGCACTCTTGTACCAATATTGTCCCGATGGACATGTCACGGGGTCACCGCACACCCCGGTGGACAGATATCGACCACCGTTGTCACATTGTGGTAAACATTGACCATTAAATGTTACAAATTCTTCTTTACATTGACACATCTTGTTTACCCATCCGCTTTCAGTATTATTCGCTGAAATCTCGGTTCCGCCAGTTTTATAAATCGAATTATCCGGACACAATAACGATTGATAGAAAACTTCTGATATATTCTTGATACACGTGTCCGCATTTGGGCAATTGTTGTCAGTGTCTCCGGAAAATACCGCA
The DNA here is from genome assembly GCA_045613345.1 of Candidatus Enterousia sp. Classification (GTDB taxonomy): domain Bacteria; phylum Pseudomonadota; class Alphaproteobacteria; order Rs-D84; family Rs-D84; genus Enterousia. The sequence goes on along the minus strand of JAZLAT010000015.1, from coordinate 17,792 downwards.
TAACCACATGTCAGCGCGACATTTCGGCACGCGCCACGCATAACCTTATATATACTGCTAACCGCCGCAGTTGCAGACCAAGATGTGATTTGCGAAACTTGGTCATTATAGCATGATGCTATATCGGTCAAACATGTTGAAGCATAATCTGATACAATTTTGTATTGCGCCGCTTTGATATTCACCATCGCACGTTGTATATAATTCATAACAATATCATTATATGGTAAATAGTTCCCGTTCGCATCATAAGTATATGCGCGACATTTATCCAAAACCGGTCGACACAGCCCATTGTCAGTTGCTTTTTTACCCGTACCAATTTTGCTTAACAAATATTTGATAACACATTTGCCATCATCGCCGCAATTTTCTTCGCTTATTGTGACATTGTTCGCCGTCGCCAAATTGATATCAGCATTATTATAATTTTTCATAAATCCTTGGATTGTATTTATATTTTTACCTAAAACAACGTTGCCATTTTCATCGATGTACTTCTTGGTTGGGTCAAGACATTTCAAATAACCTTCACCGCACACCATTTCGTCGGTCATGCAATTTTCCAATGCACCGATGCATTCACGCGCATTATAAGTATTCTGGTTTTGCAACACCGCCAATCGCGCCTTTTGCAACATGCGTGTTGCACTGCGCACATTGGAAACCAAAGTTTCGTTCATCTTGTTCAAGCCTTGTTCATATGCGATACAATCTTTATCAATCGCCAAATCATAGTTGCCGGTAATCTGTTGTGCGGTTGCGCCAACTTCTTTACATTGAGTTATGACCGTATTGCAACGTTTCTTTGCCGCGTTATAAAGGTTTACCCCGCGCAAGTTAGAAAAACTGTTGCTTGAATTATTCAAAAAATCCAAACTGAATAAATCAGATAATTCATCGGATGAAAAATCCAAATCAACGTCCAATAAACCATACGAATCAGACGACAAAGATGACGAAGAAGATTTTGTGGTTGGATCTTTTATCATCTTTTCGATTTCGGCAAGCATACTGCGACTTTCGGTCGTATCTGTGGTATTACCCAGCGCTTCTTCGGCTTCGGTTGCGGACATAATCGCCGAAATTTCATCAGCAGAAAGCCCAACATATCGAATGTTTTGTGCAACTTCGTTCAATTGATTGTTTGCATCTTTGACTGCCGCTTCGACCTTGGTATATTTTGCAAGGTTTGCAGAACAAGAGCAGCGCTTTTGGTTCGCATCGATTACCGCACAGAATTGATCCATACAATCGTTATATTGTTCTTGGCACGATTTATTCAATGCCGCCGTCTGCTCTAAGCGATCTTTGGCTTCGGCAATCGCGTCGGGGTCCAATTTTTGTTCCGACCGCGTTTTCATAACCGCAACACGTGAAGATTTTAATTTTTTTATTTCTTCATCAATATTCGACCCCGTCTGGCGCCCATCCGACATAATCGCACGTCCACCGACTTCGGCCGTAGAAGGACGCAAAGTTAATCCCGCACGACGAACCGCCGGATTTGCGTTTATACTTGCCGCTTCAACCCGCACAGAACGCCCACCCGTATTCATCTTTTCCGACAAATTCGCACGCGAAGTATCAGAATTGCTTGCCGTGCGCGTGGCTTCCGAAGTTCGTGCAGCCGTCCGGCCCGTCGTATCATCATTCACAGATATGGTTCGAATAACCCGTCGCGTTGTCCCCGTTCGACTTGATTCGCCAGCCTCACGCGATGTTGAAGAAGCACCCCGCAACGACGCAGTCACACGCGATGAAGAATCAGTGGAAGAAGCTGTGGTTTTATCGGCGCCGGGGATAACACGCGAAACGCCACCCGCAGCAAACACGGGCAACGTATTCAGCGTAACCAAAAGAGTAACAATTATCCCCTTCATTTCTTTTGATAATTATATCACAAAATCAGCATGGAAAAAAGGAGAAAGTAGTGTTAGTGGCTACTAAAAAACCGCCTTGCGGCGGTTTCTTGTTATTTTTCAGACTCATCGGGAACAACCGATACAGTTTTACGGTCGCGGAATCCGCGTTTGAATTTCACGACACCGGCGATTTTTGCAAACAGTGTATGGTCTTTACCCATGCCGACATTTTCGCCCGGATGAACCGCAGTTCCACGTTGACGAATAATGATGTTGCCCGGAATCACGTGCGAACCACCGGACTTTTTAACGCCAAGTCTGCGTCCCGCAGAATCGCGTCCGTTCGAAGTACTCGCACCACCTTTCTTATGTGCCATAATTAAACTCCTTTATTATCCGTTGATTGCCTTGATTTTCAACACGGTGATAAACTGACGATGACCGCGTGTGCGACGATAGTTTTGACGACGTTTCTTTTTGAACACCAAAACCTTGTCAGCGCGCTTTTGTTCGACGACAGTTGCCACAACATTTGCGCCCGCCACAGTTGGATTACCAACACGGTCGCCCAACATCAAGACGTTATCAAATGTGACATCGCCGTCCGTACTCAGTTTTTCAACCTTGATAACATCACCGACCTTGACACGATATTGCTTGCCACCGGTCTGGAATATTGCAAAGTCACTCATATTTTTTCCTTTTGTTTTTAACTTTTGTCTAAAAGTTTATGCAAATAATATGATTTTTACACCAAAAGTCAAGCATTTTGTTGAAAAATTTATGCAAATACATATATTTTTCAATTCTTTTTCCAAATACAAGCCTTTACCACACTTGTCACACATGCAAATTTGTGCGATCTCCTTGAATTTTAGGCAATTTTGCACTATAATACGGGGTGTGTGGGCACGGTTTCCAACCCAACCAAAGGAGTCGGTGATGGCAATGAATATGAAAAAGTTTCTAGAAACATACTTTAAACTTGTTCGTTTGAACGAGATGAAGACCGATGACATTGAACGATGGGTTCAATTTGAGGATTTGGTAAAAAAAGATGATTTGACCAAAAATATGTCAGATTGGTCAAAATTGCTAGAACGAGACCCTGTAACTGGTAATATTGTTTTGGATGCCGATGGTTTCTTTAAGATTATGGATTTAGATCCAACAGAGTTAAATGAAGACGAATGGGAAAAATTATTTCTTGACACTCAAAATGCAATGTCTTCGCTTTCTATGCGTCGCCAATTTTATGTTAATGCTGGTGAAGACGATGTGGTGAACTTTATTGACGATAACAAATCTCGTTTTGATAAATCTTGGGGTGAAACAAAAGAAGCGACTCCAGAGACAGAGGCAGCTATAAATTATTTAATTAACAAGTTAGAAGATTTATTAGGGTTGGTCCCAGATTTATTTGAAAAAATGGGGTTGCCGTATGCAAATATACATGAAATAAAAACTCATGTCGCACACAAAGATTACAATAAATCAGACTTTCAAAAGAAAATTCGTGACATTGCACAAAAGTATACAGAATTTATCTATGATAACAGCAAGAAGGTCGCTGGTATAGACAAGGACGCCCTGATCGAAGAATGGCGGAACAAAGATGTAGGCTTTATCAATAATGATTATGCTGGCTGGATAACTCCAGAGGTCGATCCAGCAAAATTGGCAGATTTTAAACTGCATTATCCCGATTTTATGCGGATACTGTATAAGAACCAAAAGGTGTTGGATGCTTTTAAACAACACGAAGGTGAAAACAATCAAATTTCGTCGGCAATTGCTGTTGCAAAGGAAAAAGTTGATTACTCTAATCCTGAATCAAAAGATTATGTATCTCCTAAACGTTCTGACAAACTGACTCTTATGCAACAAGTAAAAAAATATGTTGGTGATACCTATGAGAATTTGTTCGAAAAATATACTAAATTACGTGGTGATAGAATATATTTAAATCCAGCTGCAAAAGATATATGCAAAGCGTTTGATAAAGCCAAAATTAAACCGACAGATGGACTTGGAAAAATTGTAGAATCTGCCGCAGCAATTAAAGGTAATCTAAAAGGAAAAAATAATGCGGCTGCGGCTTTTGGTTGGTTGGAATCAACACTGAAAGAGTTTCAAGATGATCCGAACATGGCGAAATCTTTTGCGGGCGCCCTGAAGAACGGCCACCAAATGAAAAACCTGATTAACGAACTTATAATGAAAGCCGCCAAGGAAGCCCAAGACCCAAAAAATGGGAAAACAAAAGAAGATGTTTTAAAGCAAGTAAAAACTGCAATGGAAGTACTATCGATTATCAAATACGGTAATACAACCAGTAAAATTATGACCAGTATTCGCGAAGACAAAGAATTGTTTGGATTATTTTCAAATAAAGATTTATCTTGGAACAAAAATGCCGGCGTCCAATTTGTCACTACTGCATTAGATAAAAGCGTTCGTGCGGCATTCATTGGTATCGGGTATGGTGCCACTTTTGTAACAAATAGCATACGGAAATCTGGCAGCAAATTTAACCAGAAATTTCATAATAAGGGTATGAAAAATTCGTATAATGAATGGAATGCAAAAAATGTTGCGGCCAGAGGCGTGTTATCTGCAAAAGTGGCCGAAGATGCCGCAGGCACTTCAACTGATGCAATGAATCGGGATTCGAATGTAATCAAAAAAGCTGACGCATTAATTGGATTAGGAATTGCCGGGGGCGGTGCCGCAGATGTTGAATTAAAACAAAAAGAATTGGACACCAAAGGTCGTCAAGATGAATTAAAAGCAAAATACGCACTTGAACCTTATAAAGAAATTTTGGACCAGCTACAAGAATTGTATGATATAAAAGAAAAATTAGAACCAATTGAAGCGGCAGAGGGACCATTGCGTGCGGATATTATGGCCGGGGGACCAGATAAAGATATTAAGGTAGCAGAATTATCTACGTTACTAACTTCTAAGAAGACACTTACCGATCAACTTGCTAAATTTAGAAATAAAATTGATCTGACCATTATACCTGCATATGGCGGAATTTTAGACGTGGATGCTGTTACTAAAGATGGGGTGGATGATATCATAGACCATATTCAAAATGATGATGCGGGGTATAATAATGCTGTTTTAGATTATGAATTATTAAGTCAAGAAAATGCAGAAAAACAGCAATACATTGACGATTTTCGCAAAGCAACAGAAGAGATTAAAAACGCGCAAGCAAGTATGGACAGACGCGCCAAAGAATTATCCAAATGGGACGATCAACACAAAGATATTTATAACGAATTGATGGCGTATTGGGATTTCTTGGAAACTGGACGTGATTCACATACTGGTGCGTTATACAGTTGGCGCCCAGGAAGTGCAAAAAACAAACAAAAGCCTATGCAAACTGCTGCCCTCGCACAGTTTGCGGCGTTCCGTAGCGGGTATCATGCGGCGTAAGGAATTTGAAGCAGAATTTCATCCCCCATCTGGGGGATTTTTTGTGTTGAAAATGGGGTTGTGTGGTGCTAGACTTTGGCGCGTAAAGCAAGTTCAAATAACAAAACGAACCAACCAAAAAACAAAATAAACACAAAATCAAAAAAACTTAAACCAAAAGGAAAGAATATGTATATTATGGCACTGAACTGTGGTTCTTCCAGTTTGAAATACCAAGTCTTTGACGCGGATTCAAAAAAACAAATCGTTGGTGGCAATGTCGAAAAAATCGGGTCACCAGATTCTTTTGTGACACAAAAATATCCGGACGGCACAAAACAAAAGAAAGAAGTGCCTATGCAGAATCATAACGAAGCTTTGGGTGTTGTTATGACTATGTTGCGCGAAGCGTCAATTGACATGAACCAAATTCGCGGTATTGGCCATCGCGTTGTTATGGGCGGTGCAAAGTTCGCCTCTTCGGTTGAAATCAATGATGAAGTTATGCGTGAAATTCAAAACTGGCGCGATTTGATGCCGTTGCACATTCCAGCGTCGCTGATGGGAATCGAAAGTGCGCGTCAAATGTTGCCGAACGCAACCCAGGTTGCCGTATTTGATACCGCATTTTTACAAACTATGCCTGAATACGCGTATCGCTATGCGGTGCCAGACGCATGGTATCGCGAACTGGGCGTGCGCCGCTATGGCTTTCACGGGACCAGCCACCTGTATGTATCGAAACGCGCAGCGGCAATGTTAGGCAAACCTGCAAATGAATGCAACCTGATTACTATGCATATTGGTTCGGGTGCATCCGGTGTTGCAATTAAAAAAGGACGCGCGGTTGATACTACATTGGGCATGACGCCAACGGCGGGATTGATGATGGGGACACGTCCGGGCGATGTTGATGCGGGTGCGTTGCTGTATGTGATGGAAAAATTGAAATTATCACCCGAACAGATGACCAAGCATTTGAATAAAGATTCTGGACATTTGGGTATTACAAAGTGCTTTGCCGACCGGCGCGATGTAGAAACGAATCGCGAATCAAATCCGGACTGTAAGTTAGCATTGGAAATGGAAATTCACAGTGTCAAAAAGTACATTGGCGCGTTTATGGCAGAATTAGGGCATGTCGATGCGTTGGTCTTTACGGCGGGCGTCGGCGAAAACGATTCTTATCTGCGTGGCAAGTTCTGTGAAGGATTGGAAGAATTGGGTATCAAACTTGACCCAGCAAAGAACGATGCGGCTTTGGCACGTTTGGACGCGGGCGAATGTGATATTTCTGCACCGGATTCACGCGTCAAAATCTTTATGATTCCAACAAACGAAGAATTGGTTATCGTTGAAGATACACTTGGGATTATGAACAAAACATATGATGCCGACCATTTGAAAATGAACTATTCATTTGCGAAAATGAACGAGCACCAAAGATAGGCTTGTTAATCGATAAAAAAACCGAACCAAACGGTTCGGTTTTTTGTTTTTAATCTGCCCGCGACCAATTACGAATACAATCATTCGCCGAATCTGTGCCACAGCCAAGTGCTTCTTGCAAACATTTTTCGCGAATCTTTGCAGAATCGTTATTTGACGTTCCCGGCAAACTCGCACTGTCCGCCGCCTTGTTCAATATTTCATTCAAAGTCACAACATTACGGCAAGTGTTTTTAGTATAATCACTTGCATCCCATGTGCAATTGGCAGCATCTGGCTTGTCTATAATCGCACGGAACTGGGCATACGACGGATTGCAAACCATCGTTTCATAGCAATGCGGTGCATTCGCAATCTGGGCGCAGTAGTTCTTGATACGCGCGGTCGACCAAGTGGTATTATACCTTTCTTGGGTTTCGTAACAATCAAGCAGTTCGCTTATACATTCGTTGAAATTCGTACCGGCAGAAATCGCATCAGACAAAATCTGATTTTGTTCTTCGTTATAGAAATCCAAACGTTTTTGTTGCAATGCCTGTTGTGCGGCAACTTTTTGATAAGTAATCTTTTGCGCAGTTGTCTTTAATTGTTCACCATATGCATCGCAATCTGCATTCGCATCCAGCAAGTATTTCTGCATCACACTGCGACGCGCATCCGCAACCGGTCCACGTAAAGACGAATATGGGTCACTTGATGTGGATGTATAGCCAAAGCAAGACGCAGATGAATTTGCACTTGTTGTGCTGCGTTCATTCAAAGTGACATCGCCCGACGAAGAAATTGTAACCTTGCTGTTGTAATTATATGGGCATGACGATGTTGCACCGTTTGCACAACGCCCCCCAGACGGCGGTGTACCGCATGCTTCATATATTCCGTTAAAACATGAATCCAAAACACGCGCACAAACATTATTATGTGCATATTGGAATAAATCATATCCCCATGTTTCCGCCAATGTATCTTCAACGGTATCCGTATCTATCACGTCGCTTATTCCGAACAAACCACTTGTGACATTTGCCATATTTGTAAGACTGGTTGCCAGCACGCTGTTGTCGGTATCTTTTAATATCGTGTTAGTATTCGTCTGTACTTCATCCGCCCATTTGGCAAGTGATGCCAAGATGTCACTGCTGGTACCGTTCATATCGTCAACATTGAATCCGAAATTATTGCCATTATCGCCACTGGTACAATAAGATGGTTTCGCACATGTGGTCAAATCCGACCCAGATGTTGTTTTATATATTCCGTGGCTATTGCACCATTCTATGGCCTGTTCAGAGTTTGTACCATACTTGTCGGTGACTTCTTTCCACGACACACAGTTCATAACCTGTTCTGCTTCGGTCAAAGTAAAGGCAGAACTTACATCTTTACCTTTGTTTGCGACCAACAATGCCAATTCACCAGAAACCTTGATCAGTTCTTCGTTTGCAGATTCCAATGCAGCCTCAGCCGCGGCAAAAGCCTTGACCCGACCGGCACATGCGCAACGACGCTGAGCCTCGTTCCGAGCGGTGCAGATTTCGTCCATACATGTGTAATATGATTCCAAACAGTTACTGTACGCATCCGCCGAAATCAGACCAGTTGTAGAATCGATTATGTTCGAATAATTCCCTGTATACAATTTATTTGAAAGGTATGTGTAATACGTGCTGTTTGTTGTTTTGGAACCACGAATAACATCGCCAGTTGCCGATATACGCGCCATTGTCGTCCCAGAATTACGAGAACGGACATTGCGTGTTGATGTGCCACGTGTAGCGGTCGTGCGATTTGCGGCACTTGTGCGCGCAGCGGTGCGCGCAACGACACTGCGTGCAGTATTGGTATTACCCGAATTCGTACTTGTGCGTGATGCGACATTACGCGAAGCAACGCCACGCGCACTGGCATTCGCCGTCGTTGTGGGGCGCGCAGTATTCGTTGTACGACCGTTTGCACGCGGATTTGCGCGATTCGCACTTTGACGCGACGACATCATATTTTGCGCGTTTGTCGCCCCAGAATCAACCGGCGCAATTGGGTCCGCCAATACCGCACGCATAGACAACAATGTCGACCCAACAAAAAATGCACATGCCAATAAAAACATGGCGCCGATTGCATCTTTATATAAATTTCTGCACGAATTTTTTTTCATCGTTCCTCTCCTGGTTCTTTCTGTAACACACGAAATCTGTGGCTTTTCGGGCGCAATCCATCAAAGGATTACACCATCATTTACCTTATTATAACATTTTTGATTCAATCTGTAAACGAAAAAACCCGCCATTTGGCGGGTAAATTTAAAAAAACTTTTTTATTATTCTTCGGTAACTTCGATTTCTTCGACCACCGGTTCAGATGCCGGCACAAATCCACCAACATTTTCTTCTGCTTTTGGCGCAACCGCCACAGGCTTTGCCTCAACATCTGACGATTCTGCCAACACATCGCGCCATGCGCCATTTGATGGAGCATCAGCCAATCTTTGTCGCCATGCGCCATTTGATGGAGCGCTGCTTAACATGTCGCGCCAACCTGCGTCCGCCGCCGAAACGCCAGCAACCGCCGCAATTAAACTAAAAAGTGCTATTTTTTTCATGTTTTCTCCCTTCTTGGTTTGTTGTTTTATACACGTTTATGATACACCTTTTTAAACACTATGTCAAACGGTTATTAAAATAATTTTTTTAATCATCTATGATTGTATCTGTAATCAATTCAACTGCACGATTGGGAACCAATGATTTTTTTGCCATCTTGTCTAAACGTGACGGATTATCAAACAATTCTGATAATGTCGCCACCAACCATTTCGGTGTGAATTTATCTTGGGATATTGCGAATCCGCCACCCAATTTTTCAAAATTCGCCGCATTCGCCGCTTGGTCTGGATTTATCGCCAATGGAACCAATATCGCCGGACGACCAATAGTTGTGATTTCAACAACTGTTCCGGCACCACCGCGTCCAATAATCAAATCCGCCCCAGCAATAGCACCCGCCATATCGCGTATAAACGATAAAACATTTGCGTGGATTTTGTGTTCTGCATAAAACTTTTGAAGTTTTTCAACATTTTCAGGGCGAGTTTGATGTGTAACGAAAATCTTTTTATTCTTTAAAACCGCGATTGCCGACGGCACCACGACATCAAGAATTTGCGCACCCAAAGAACCGCCCGTTACCAAAAGACGTGATTCGTTTGGTAACGGCGCGCCCGCCAATTCTATAAATTCGCGCCGCACTGGTAACCCCGTATAAACCACACGTGCCGATGTGTTCTTTGGAATACCCGAAACATCATGAAAACTTGTCATCAATGTTTTGACCCATCGCAAAGCAAACCGATTCGCACGACCAATCGCACCGTTCTGTTCATGCAAGAATGTCGGAACATGCCATACATGTGCCGCAAATACCGCCGGCACAGAAGCATACCCGCCAAATGCAACCACCCGGTCAGGACGCGAAAAACCGAATCGCAAAATCAATGCCACCGATGACACACCTATTTTAAATAACGCATACATTTGTTTTATACGACTTTTTGCACCAACACCCGACGCCCATATATGCACGCGTCTTGCATCATGCGGGGCACCATCAGCCACCATTTTCTTGACCCGCCCATCGCACGATATTGTAACATCGTGTCCACGCCCAGAAATTTCTTCGGCGACCGCCAATGCCGGAAAAACATGTCCACCTGTGCCACCTGTTGCAATCCATATTTTCATATTACGACTCCTTTGGTTTATTTCCATTTGTCTTCGCGCACAATCGCCAAAACCATACCAAACAAAAGACAGAACCCAACCAGCGAACTGCCCCCGTATGATATGAACGGCAAAGTCATGCCTTTGGGCGCAAACAAGTGTAAAGTTGAAACCATATTTATACAAGTCTGGATTCCGAACAATGCCGCCGCACCACCAACCGCATAGAATACAAATTTATCACGCGCATTTAACGCATCTGTCACCAACAATTTCAAAACATATATCATTAAACAAAGCAGCCCACAAGCCAATATTGCGCCAAAATCTTCGACTATTGCGGCATATATAAAATCTGTATGAACGTCGGGCAAAGATTGTTTTATGAATGCGTCATCACCACGTCCGAACAGACCGCCATGCTGAATCGCTTGAACAGATTGGGTCACTTGGTAATTATCACCCGTTCCGGTCAACAATGCATCTATACGATTGTGTACATGTGACATAGTATGATATGCAAAAAACAACATTCCGCCACCCAACGCCACAAAACCACCAAACACGTACCACGGTAATCCTGCAATAACCAACATAACCATCAACACACCCAAATACAACAAACTTGTTCCGACATCGGGGTGCGTCAAAATTATGCCCAGCATCGGGATAAACACCGCAAGATACGCCCACCAACTTGGCCATCTTGGCTTCCATGCATCACGAGCAAAGAACATCTTGTCACCGAACTTTTTTCGCATCTCGGACAAAAACCACGCAGTCAACATAATAAAGCCAGGTTTCATTATATCTGCGGGCAAAATATTTATGCCCGCAATCGACACCCAACGTGAAGAACCTTTGATTACATGGGGCGCAACAATCGTCACCCCCAACAGCCCCAATCCGACAATCACATCAACCAAAGATATTCCCAAAATCCAACGCTTGTTCATCATACTGACAATGAACAACGTGGCGATTCCAACAATATAAAACGGCAAACCTTTGATAATAAAGAAATACCATGGCTGGGCGGGATTCATACGTTCGGCGGCAACACTGCCCGCGGAAACCGCAAAGAACATACCGATACCTATCATCAACAGAACGACATAAAGCAATCTTCTGTCTATTTCAAAAAACCAACTGGTAACTGCACTTTCTTCGGTCCGTTTGAACATATCAAAACACCTTTACGCAAATTTTAATAACATCAACGCAAACCCCGAAAACAGAATAGACAGCACAAAAAATCTATCTACGATTTTTGTTTCCGGCCATCCAAGTTCTTCGAAATGATGGTGTAATGGTGCGCGCAAAAATATCCGACGTCCAGTACCGGTTGCACGACGAGTAATCTTGAAAAACATAGTTTGCACAAACGAAGACAGCAATATCAAAACCATCATGCCTGCTGCAATTCCCATAATAACTTCGGATTTAAGCAACATTGCAACCGTTCCCATAAATCCGCCCAACGCCAATGAACCAACATCACCCATAAATATTGATGCAGGTTTCGCATTGAACCATAAAAAGCCCAACACCGCACCGAACGCCGCGCCCAACACAGGATACAGACCACTGGTTGCCGGCATAAACAATACTGTATCCATAAACCCAATACGCGTTGCACCATAAAGCGCAACAACCAACACCAACAAAACCGGAATATATAACTTGGCAAGCATTCCATCCAGACCATCGGAGATATTCGTCGCGTTCGCACCACCACATATAACAAAATACGCAAACACAAAGTAAAACAAACCCAATGGAATAATTATTCCAAATGGCAACGCCAGCGAATATTCTGGAATATAAGACGGCATGGTTTTATTTATCAAATATGCCAAAATCACGACAAAAATGCCTTCGACAATCAAACGCAGCATTGGTGATAATCCGTTTGATGCTTTCTTGGATTGGCTTGTCACTTTTTTATAATCATCAATAAAACCAACCGTTCCAAACATAACCAAAGACAACAATGCAATCCATCCGGTTTCACTGGTCATCGGCATAAACAGAACAGCCCCCACAATTGTTGCGACCAAAACCAAGATGCCGCCCATCGTCGGTGTTCCTGCCTTTTGGCGATGCGATTCAGGGACATTTTCACTGATTGGTTGACCTTTTTTTTGCCATGCATGCATTGCACGTATAAACGGGCGCCCAAACAAAATCATTATGGCAAATGCCGTCACAAAAGCCGCACCAAATTGTGTCCACCCACCAAAGAATAATCCGAATCCACGTGATAAAAAATAATCTGTAAGCATAAATTCTCCTTTATTATGCCTTTATTTTATCACAATAGTTTTAATAATGAAATTATTATTCTGATTTTTTTTAAAACACACCGCCAACAACCGCGTTCGTTCCCGCCGCCTTGACTGATGGCGCAGGGTTGGGTTTTTGCCCCGGTTTGAACGCTTCGGTAATAATTGTGCCTTCGGGATCTTCTGTGGCGGCGGCGCCACTGCGGCGATTTACACGAATAAAACTTAAACCATCAGGCACCGCAAAAGGCTGATTCTTTTCATTTGCCAAAACCGTACTCATAAAATCAGAAAACGCACGCGCCGCCATATGGCTGCCTGCGCCTTTGCCCAACGGTTTCGGCGTATCAAATCCCAAATATACACCTGCAATCAAGTTCTTGGAAAAACCGATAAACCAAACATCTTTGACATCGTTTGTCGTGCCGGTTTTTCCCGCAATAGTATGCCCTTTGACACCCGCCTGGCGACCGGTTCCACGTTCAACCACACCTTGCAAAATCGATACAATTTGATACAGGCTTTGCGCATCAGACAAAGGTTCTGATTCTGTTTTTTCTGTTGCTGGCTCGGCATCCGTTGTCCATTCTATAAATTCAGTTTTTGCACCATCAATAACATTTCCATACCGGTCTTCTACATAGTCAACCAATTGCGGTTTAATCCGACGGCCGCCATTAACAAATGCAGAATAACCCAAAACTAATTTTTCCAGTGTCGTTTCACCCGACCCCAACGCCATAGACAAATTCAAGTTCTTCATATCTTCGGGGTATACACCAAAACGTTGAGCAACCTCGATAGCGTCTTCGACACCAATACGTTCGACCATACGCACACTGGGGACGTTCCGTGAAGTTTCCAAAGCAAGACGCAACGGCACATCACCCAAGAATTTTTTATCATAATTTTCAGGCTTCCATTGCATATTATTTTCACGCCAACCTACAATCGGAGTATCAGAAATAATTTCTTCGGGTGAAAGACCGCGTTCCAACGCCGCCAAATACACGAACGGCTTTATCGTACTGCCTATTTGGCGCATCGCCTGGGTTGCACGATTAAAAGAACTTTCCGAAAAAGACCGCCCACCCGCCATCGCAAGAATACGCCCTGTGTGCGGATTCATCGCAATAATCGCGCCTTGTAATTTTTCACTGCGCCCTTCGTTGTACGCGTCCAAAGCCTTGTTCAGTGCGGCGGACGCGGCGCGTTGATATTCCGGAACAATGGTTGTTTTTATGTATAAACCTTGGTTATACAAAACTTCACGCCCAAGTTTATCAAGCAATTGTCGACGCACATCTTCGGCAAAATATTGAAAGTCATCTTCCATTTGCGCGGTGAAACCACTGTTGATATTTAAAGGCTCGGCGGCGGCAACCGCGGCTTCTTCGCGAGTTATATATTGTTCTTCGACCATGCGGCGCAAAACATAATTTCGCCGTTCTTCGGCACGCGCGCGGTCATTTGGCGCCTTGGGCAGCGATGCCAAAAAAGCACATTCCGACAAAGTCAATTCTGACACCGGTTTATTAAAATACATCAAAGCCGCAGAACCCACGCCATATGCACGCGCACCCAAAAATATTTGGTTAAGATAAAGCGTCATAATATGCTTTTTTGAAAACGCACGTTCAAGTCGCAACGCCAAAATCGCCTCTTTAATTTTGCGCGACATAGTGCGGTCAGACGAAAGAAAAAAGTTTTTTGCAACTTGTTGCGTGATTGTCGAAGCACCAGTAAATGTCGTATTAAATCCAAACATACGCATAGCATTATTTATCGAAGCACGCAGAATACCTTGGATATCGATTCCGGGATGAGTCCAAAAATTTTGGTCTTCGGCGGCAACAAACGCATTTATCAATTGTGGCGGCATATCATCAAAATCAATAAACACGCGACGTTCTTCGGCGTATTCAATCAGCAAACTTCCGTCCGACGCATAAAGCCGTGTTGCAACCGGTGGCGCATAAGTTGCCAACTTTCGATAATCGGGCAAATTTCCACCGTATATCAAAAACATCGCGGCAACACCCGCAACCGCGGCAACCACACACCAAAAAACAATGTGCAAAAACACACGAAAAATCTTTCTGAATTTCATGATACGAATTGTAAAATAAAATTTTTTTATTTGCAAGTTGTAGATACAACTAATTGCAAAGCAAGACCTTTATCTTTTAACAATATTTGGAAATTTTTCTTAGATTCTTTCGGCACGTCGAACCGCCATATCCGAAACATATTGTTCAACTGCGCTTGCCTTGCGTTCCAAAAAAAACTTATAAATTTCGGGTTCAATAACATCAACTGTATCGCCAAAGCCACGCGCAACAAGACAACATTTATTACCTGCGTTATCATATAATTTCCATGAATCTGCCAATTTATAAGCCACATCAAAATTAAATAAACTTTTATTATGACGACGACGAATAACATTTTCAGGAACATCGTGACCGCCGCACGCAACACGATTGCGCACACGCGCCAAATTTTGTTCTACCGAAGATAATACCACATATGAAAAATCAATAGTATAGCCCGCCGCACGCGCATTTTGAATCAACCTTATCGGGAATTTGCCCGACAAAGTCGTTTCCAACAAAAAGGAATTATGCGCCAAAAATATATCGTGCATTTGGTCAAATAAAACACGACCAACCGATGCGTTATAAACCAACTTTTGGCAACGCGCAATTTCATCAGGATTAAGAAAAATCAATTTCGGATGAGTTTTTAATATACTAGTCGCCAAAGTGGTCTTGCCCGAACCATTAGGGCCACCAATTAAATACAAAACATTACTTGACTCAATTTCCATAATTTTTCTGGGTGCAAATTATAACACATGTTTACTCATTTGCAAATATAGTGCAAAAAAATCCCGCAAAAATTGCGGGAAATCTTAACGGCATCCGCCACAGTATTCAGCACGTGTAGGCCCCGGCAAACAATCCACGACCGGAATATAGTCATAATTTACCATTGGTACATAAACCGGCTCATATACTGGTTCTGGCGCAACATATACCGGTTGCGGCACAACACGAACACGTTCACAGGTCACCTCGGTAATAACCGCCTTGTGCGCACGCACCGCATCATCCAAGGTTGCACGCATAGCACGCGGATCACAATTATTCGTTTTGGTTCTATAATAATCCGCCGCCCCGGGTATTGTGACCATCGCAATCAAAGCAAATACTAATTTTTTCATGTTTATTCCTTTTGGTTTGTGCTAAATATAACACAAATTTGTATCTTGTCAAGAATAAATCAACCCTGTTCTCACAGATTCAAAAAATTGCTTTAAATAACGTTCTTGGGCAATACGCAAGTTTTCTGCGTATTCCGCCGGTGTTACAACAACACATATCGTTTTTTCTGTTGGCACCAAATCCTTGGAATCTGACAAAGGATGCCGAACTGTCGCCACATCTATTTTTTGCATAATTCAACCCTTTAATTATATTGGTTGGGTCGATGTTAGTATAAAAAAACCAATTGTCAATAAAAATATGTCAAAAAAACGCGGAATTACCGGCATATCGCGCGCAAACTGTCGGCATAGTATGCAATTTTCAACTGTGCCTGTTCACGGCGGTTCAACGCACGTTGTAAATCTTCGTCGCTTTTTGCCATACGCACAGAATCATCCCAATTCGGTAAAGTCGCAACATAAGCATCGATTTCGTCTTGGATAACTTTTTCTTTAGCTTTCGCCTGGCATTGCCGCTTGTTTTCTTTTTTAACCGCAAAAACAAAAGGGCTCATCAATCCAGCAATCACCGATAGTGCCAGCAATGTAAAAAACGTATTTGAATTTACAACCCGATTAATATTATCGCGGCGTTTTTTGCGTTTTTCATATTTTTCCTTTGCAATATCATATGCGCGCCGAGCCAAAGCTGCGGTTTCTTCATCCATTTTATAGACATCACTGAACACGCCCGAACCATCAGGAATAAGAATTTCGGCATCATCCAAACACAACAAAATATCGCCTTTAAGCATTAAACTGTGTGCATCATATCCCAATCTTGCAGATTGTTTATTTAACTTTGCACGTACCAATGCATTCGCTTCGGCATCTGTTATTCTTTCTTTTGTTTTTTTCATTTTCTGTGTCTTTTAATGATTCTTGGTGCGCATCAAACTGTCGCGATAATGTTCAACCATCTGTTTTTGCTCCAAATACCCCGGCAAAGTTTTTTCATATGTTTCGACCTGTTTGTTTATTTGTTCTTGGCGATTTTCCTTTGATTGACCAACCAATATAGCCATCACAGTAATTCCTAAAATCGCGGAACTGATATAAGCTGCAGCGCGATACTCTGACCACCAATCTTTTAACGCTTGTTTTAATGATTTTTTATTTTTCATTTTTTGCATCCTTTAGCGGCATTTATCCTAACAAAAACAATACAAAATGCAACAAAAAACCGCCACGCGGGCGGTTTTTAAAACGGTTTTTACATCAGAAACTGGATTTATTCTGGCGACGACCTACTCTTCCGTGGCTGAAGCCAAAGTACCATCGGCGATACGGGGTTTCCCTGTCTGGTTCGGAATGGAACAGAGGGTGACTCCCGCTCTATAATCACCAGAATAAATCCAGCGGAACATCGTAGTAAGAAATCAACTTCAACGTTCTCTTCAAGCATTCCGTTTGAACAAGTCAAACGAAAGATAAAAAGTCAATGGTTCGATTAGTATCGCTAAGCTAAACCCCTCACAGGGCTTACACGTGCGACCTATCAATGTCCTGGTCTAGGACTGAACTCGTGGGGATATCTTATCTTGCGACCAGCTTCCCGCTTAGATGCTTTCAGCGGTTATCTGTTCCGAACATAGCTACCCTGCGGTGCCGCGGGCGCGACAACAGGTACACCAGGGGTTCGTTCGACCCGGTCCTCTCGTACTAAGGTCAAGTTCGCTCAAATATCCAACGCCCACAGTAGATAGGGACCTAACTGTCTCACGACGTTATTAACCCAACTCACGTACCGCTTTAAATGGCGAACAGCCATACCCTT
>JAZLAT010000014.1:0-1223 GCA_045613345.1 Candidatus Enterousia sp. | reverse complement strand
TGAAATATCATTGGCGCACAATGGGGTATTATTCTTGGACGAATTGCCAGAGTTTAATCGTGCAACCCTTGAAATCCTGCGCCAGCCGATGGAATCGGGCAAAATTATGATTTCGCGCGCACGGCGCAACGCGACATATCCGGCACGATTTCAACTGATTGCGGCAATGAACCCGTGTCCATGCGGACATTTGGGAAATGCCGCTCTGTCCTGTTCTCGGGCACCCAGGTGTGCCGAGGCATATCAGAATAAAATATCGGGGCCGCTTTTGGACCGTATTGATTTGCACGTTGATGTTGATGCGGTAAATCCATGGGAAATGAAAAACAATAACACGGAACCGGCGGAATCCAGTGCGACTATTCGTGCCCGCGTTGTAGCGGCACGTGCGCGTCAAATGGCACGCCAGGGTTGTGTTAATGCGCGCCTTGATGGGGCCGATTTGGAAAAATATATTCCACTTGACCCGGAATTAACCAACCTGCTTAATATGGCGGCGGAAAAGATGGGAATGTCGGCACGTGGATATAATCGCATAAAACGCATTGCGCGGACTATTGCCGATTTGCGCGGCGCCGAAAATGTCGAAATGGCCGATTTAACCGAAGCGCTGTCGTACCGCCCAATCAATCGCGGAAAATACGGTGTTAATTCGTTGCACTAAAATTCGAATCGCAACCCAAGCATAACGTTGGTATATATCAGATTTTTGGCACTGAACCAATCCATACGACGCGTATCGTCCGAATTCACCAATTGATATTTAACACGTGGCAAATACGATACACGCGCACCAAAATCAAAGAATAACGATTCGGTCAAACCGTACGAAAAACCAAGCGACGCAACCGCCGCAACATTTGTTGTGTTCGTTGTTGATTTATAGAAATCAATAACAGTCCCATCATATTCGCCAAATTGTTGCAATATACTAAAACTCGACAAATCGCCGGTGTTATCATAGAAATTCATTACTGTTTTAGTATCGGCATATCCAAACCCAATTCCAATATACGGAATCATTGTATGCGCAGGCTTAATATTACCGCTAAAGAAATCGTAAAACGCCATGACACTTATGATATCCGTTGACATTGTTGATTGAACGCCACCGATATCAAAATTTGAAATCTTAAGACCGTTGCTTAACACCAAATCGCCCGTAAATAATGGGGTTTTATTATAATCGGCATCGGAAAAATGATCCCATCCCAATTCAAGAC
>JAZLAT010000013.1:0-17344 GCA_045613345.1 Candidatus Enterousia sp. | reverse complement strand
AATACTGGTAATACAGAAATGCAGTATATCTGTATCCAAGCGAAAGAAAATTCGCTAACACAATTTGGTTTTGGTGACGCAGAAATTTGCTAAATAATATAACAGTAAAGAAAACGGGGATAATTCCCCGTTTTCTTATTTCATATTTTCACGCATAAAGGATTCGATTTTATCAAATGGTATTACATCCATTTTATAATACAGGTCTGTGTGGTTTGCACCTGGGATAATCATCAATTCCTTGTTGTCGCCTTTCAATTTCTTATATGCATCTTCGCTAAAATAACGACTATGTGCCTTTTCACCGTGTATCATCAATACAGCACTTTTGATTGTGTCAGAATACTCCAATATAGGCATTGTTATCAAAGATAAAGTCGATGTTGTATTCCATCCCCGCTGAGACCCAACGGAACGTTTATGATAGCCCAATGGTGTTTTATAAAAATTCACATAATCTTTCACGAACTGAGGTGTGTCATCTGTCAAATCTTCTGGATTCGGTAACGGTGCAGATTTTGCGATTTTACCAGATTTGGCATCTGCGGTTCTTTGGTTATTCAATTCGACACGTTGTGCATATAATTCGTCTGCGGACATAGAATCATTATATCCATGTGCAGATACCCTGGTCATATCATACATTGTTGATGTGACAGTTGCCTTAATACGTGTATCCATAGCGGCTGCATTCAATGCAAAACCACCAAAACCACAAATACCAATCATACCGATTTTATTTTCATCAACATACGGCAATGTTACCAAATAATCGATTGCGGCAGAAAAATCTTCTGTATTTATATCTGGTGATGCAACATCACGAATTTTACCACCACTTTCACCAGTAAACGATGGGTCAAAAGCCAATGTTATAAATCCACGACTTGCCATTTCTTGTGCATAGCGACCAGAAACTTGTTCTTTGACTGCACCAAATGGACCAGATACTGCGATTGCAGGCATTTTTTCTGCGGTTTTGTTTTTAGGCATATATAAATCGCCTGTCAGTTCAACACCATAACGATTTGTAAAGTGAACTTTCTGTGAAATTACTTCTGGGTTCTTGGCGAATGTTTTATCCCATTTGTTACAAGGCAACAGAAAATATCCAAGTATTCCCAAAATTGCCACGATTGTGATTATAATTGCTGTTTTCATTTTTGACTCCTTTCAATCGCATAGTAGCCGTTACAGCGTTTTTTTACAAGTAAATAATTTATTATCAATTTTACAAATTTCAGAAATAATTTCATTTAGTAAATTGGTTAAATCCAAGGTTTCCTGCAGATTAGCGGTTGGAACTGAACCATAATCGGGGCCCCATGAATTTAAAAATGCCCGTTTGGGCATTTTTAAATTTGTTGGGCGGGTCGGATGAGAACCGGAGGTTCGACGCGATAGCCGGTTTTGCAAACGCAATTTTGTTTTTTTTCTTGATTTTCATTTTAAATATTGCTTCAATGCGGACATAATCAAACAAAAGGAACGTAAAATGGCAGGCAGCATAAATAAAGTTATCTTGGTAGGTAATATCGGGCAAGACCCACAAAGTCGTACAATGCAAAGCGGTCAAAAGGTTGTCACTTTCTCTTTGGCGACAAGTGATCGTTGGCGCGACCGCCAAACCGGTGAACAAAAAGAACAAACCGAATGGCACCGCGTTGTAATCTTTAATCCTAATTTGGTCGAAGTCGCAGAACGCATGCTGCAAAAAGGAACAAAATTATATATCGAAGGTGCTTTGCGCACACGCAAATGGCAAAATCAACAAGGCGTCGATACTTACACAACCGAAGTTGTGTTGAATCAATTTGGTGGCACAATGGTCATATTGTCCGGCGCCAAGGCGATGGATTCTATGTCGGGCGGTACATCTGCGGTCGCACCTGCACCGGTCGAAGAAGTTTCTATTACGGAAATCGGCGACGATATCCCGTTCTAAGAAGAAAAAACAATAAAGTTTTTTCATTTACTCCTCTTGCCCCGATGGGGCAAGTTTTTTATAAAAAGATTTGTATAGCACCCAAAATTGTGATATAATCATAACGAACCATGAAAGTGGTTCATACTCATTGTGTGTCCTTCTCACCCCTGGGTTTCCGGGGGTGTTTGTTGTTTGTAAAAAAATCACTTGTGTTGTATAAATTCTTTTTGCTATGATAAAAACGAATCGAACCTAGGTTTGATTTTGGGCTGTGACAAGCCTACACTTTCCGGTGCAAAGCATCGTTATTCTGACCAAGATTTATGAATGTTTTCGCACCGTCATGATATTACCCCGACTGTCGGGGTGCTGGTGGAGTATATATAAAGTCCCCAGAAATCTATGAAAGTGTGATTTGTCAACACCCCGACCTGTCGTTCTGCGACGGCAGTTTTATTTAATCAAAAGGAATAGAACCATGAAAAAAATTATAATTTCAATTATGTGCATGTTAGGTATAACAACCGCATATGCCGAAAATGAAAATGCGGCGACATCCAAGGAATATGTTGATACCGCCATTGCAACAAAACAACCGACTGTTCCAGCCGCGGGAAATAATGTGGTTATAACTTTTGACAGCACCGCAGACAATGGAATCGGAACAAAACAAATCTATGATGAATCCGCATCTTACGTTGAACAACAAAACGCACTTGTCACCGCAGGCACCGCCAATGCCGCCGTGCAAATGGCAATAAACGGTGAATTTTATTGCAAAGAATACAGCACTATCGATCCAACGGATTGCTGGCTGTGGGGAATAAAACCACACACAACCGGGAAAAATTTGTTTGATAAAAATGATTCGACTATGCAATTTAATGGATATCTTTCATATTCATATGCCGAAGGTGGTCAACTTTTCGTTCTAACTTCCTCTACTAAAGGTTATAAAACAC
Source organism: Candidatus Enterousia sp. (assembly GCA_045613345.1). Classification (GTDB taxonomy): domain Bacteria; phylum Pseudomonadota; class Alphaproteobacteria; order Rs-D84; family Rs-D84; genus Enterousia. The sequence goes on along the minus strand of JAZLAT010000013.1, from coordinate 14,455 downwards.
TATTTATAAAAGCCAACCCAAACACAACCTATACTGTCCAAAGAAGAACCGACCTGGGGTCGTGTTATAATCGGATGCGCATTTGCTCCTTTAGTGATACACCAAGTAATGAAGACTCTTGCTTAATCTTGAATCTTATAGACAATGCCACAACCAGAACCGCAACATTTACAACACCCACCGACGCAAAATATATAGGAATATATGTAAGATACTGTGAAACCCAACCAGGAACTGATTGGGACGAATTTCTAAATGCTTTCCAGGTGGAACTTGGGTCCACGGCCACAGAATATGAACCATACCCGCAAACCTATTTGCCGGAAAATCAGTGATAGTGTTAATTGCACCAAAACATAATAATTTTTTATTTAATATGATTTTTCCCTTGCTTTTGTCGCAATATTATACAACATTTAGGCGGAAAATAATTCAGCGTTAATCAACAAAAGGAGAAAAAATATGTATAAAATCACAAAAATTCATGCACGCCAGATTATGGATTCCCGCGGAAATCCAACGGTTGAATGCGATATCATACTGTCGGGTGGTGCGATGGGTCGCGCGGCGGTTCCATCAGGTGCCAGCACGGGGTCATTTGAAGCATTGGAACTGCGCGATGGTGGCACCGCATTTATGGGCAAAGGCGTAACCAAGGCCGTCAAAAATGTGAACGATATTATCGCGCCTGAATTGATTGGCATGGACGCAAGCCATCAAACCGAAATAGACGAAAAAATGCTGAACATGGACGGCACCGCAAACAAAGATAAATTCGGCGCAAATGCTATTTTGGCAGTGTCATTGGCGGTGGCGCGTGCGGTGGCGACGCAAAAGAAAATTCCACTTTATCAATACTTGGCGGAAATTTATGGCAACGACAATCCGCATGTCTTGCCGCGCCCGATGATGAATATCATCAACGGTGGTGCGCACGCAGACAACGGATTGGATGCCCAAGAATTTATGATTATTCCGAACGGCGCGAAAACCGAATCGGCGGCAATCCAAATGGGCGCCGAAGTTTTCCATCATTTAAAGAAAATTCTTAAATCGGGCGGTCATTCAACCAATGTCGGCGACGAAGGCGGATTTGCACCGAACTTTAATTCTTGCGCCGAAGCATTGGACGCAATTATTGCGGCAATTCGCGATGCAGGATACAAACCGGGCGATGAAATATCGATTGGGTTGGACGTGGCTTCATCGGAATTCTTTGCGGATGGCGTGTATAATTTTGAAGGCAAGAAAATGTCAACCGATGATATGATTGCTTTCTATGCCGATTTAATTGAAAAATATCCGATTATATCGATTGAAGACGCATTGGCGGAAGAAGATTGGGACGGGTGGCGGAAATTGACCGACAAAATCGGCGACAAATGCCAACTGGTCGGTGATGATTTATTTGTGACAAATCCGTTAAGATTGAAACGCGGAATTGACGGCGGTATTGCGAATGCGATTCTTATCAAAGTGAACCAAATTGGCAGCTTGACAGAAACACTGCGCGCGATTAAAATGGCGCAAGACGCAAAGTATGGTGTTGTGATTTCTCACCGCAGCGGCGAAACCGAAGACACAACAATTGCGGATTTGGCGGTGGCAACAAACGCGGGGCAAATCAAGACCGGTTCTATGTCGCGCACAGATCGCATGGCGAAATACAATCAACTGTTGCGTATCCAGGAAGAATTGGGCGACCGCGCAACATACGGAAAATAAAGATGCAAATGGACGCGCATACGATTTTAATTGCGAAATATATCTTTGCCACGGCGGCGGTGGTCGGTGTGATATTGGCACCGGCATGGATGGCGGCAAAAAATGACAAAGGCAAAGTTGACGTAATGCGTGTGCGCGTTGCATCGTGGGTATTCGGATGGACCGGTATCGGATGGATGCTTGCCCTGTTCTGGGCAATAAAAAAATAGTATAATAATCGGGTGCATTCGCACCCGATTATTATTTATGTTTTGCGTGCATGATGTGCTTTGCACATCATGGCATCATTGTGCGACCGAACCAAAAACGACCGAGCGGAAATCGGAGCGGTTACGGACGTCGTCACCGCAGACGTACGCACAGAGATTCGAACAAACGGAGGCCGACGAGTACGAGCGGCAGAACACCCAACGGGACACAGCAGGATCCGTCATCTTGCACCAACATTTTACACCACCTGTTTCAGTTTGTTCATCGTTAGACGCCACCGCGTATGTTCCGGCGGTATTGTTGCACACCGCAACACCCGATACAACCATATTGTTCGGGAATGTGACACACCATTCCCCAGGGTTTGATACCGAACATTCCTCGGTATAATTATGGTCCCCGTCAATATCATAATACCCATACCCTGACCCATCTGTATTCACATCTGGTAAACCGGATTCGGATTTATTGTTTGATTGATTTACAGCGGTTTTGGTTGTTTCTGTCGAAGTTGTTGTAGATGTTTCTGATTGTGTATTTAATCTCGACAACTCACCCTGCTTTTGCGTAAGTTCTTTGTTCTTGGAATCCAGTTCTTCATTCAGGTTGCTGATTTTATTCGCCTGGACTATATTCAATGCAATTCCGCCCGCCGTCAAACCAATTGTCGATATACCCGCAATCATAAAGCCTTTCTTTTTTCCTTCGCATTTTTCCAATTCCGCCATTTTTTCTTGTTTTTCATTCAACAACCGTTGAATCTGGGGCGTTACATTTACCGCGTGCGCATAGCCGCAAACCGTCATTAAACCAATCATCAATATGGATTTTGTAAATTTCATCTTTGCCCCCTTTTATTTCGCTTTTTCTTTTGCGCTTTCAATCTCGCTTTCGGTTGATTTTATTTCGGAATCAACGCGTTTGATTTCGGACTTTTTGTCTTGAATCTTGCTGTTTTGAACCAATGCCGCAATACCAGTTCCAACAACACCGGCACCACCAACAACCGTTGCCGCAACCCAGCCCTTTTTCTTGCGTTCGCATGTCCGTAATTCTTCGTCCAGTAATTCAATGTCATGTTTTAATGTGGCGACAACCTGCATTTCACTCATGCCTTCGGTGCCCGGAACGACCAATGATACATCCACCGCGTTTGATTCAAATTCCCGCGACTTTGGCGCAGCGTTCGACACCAACGGTAACATGACCGTGCATAAAAACAATACTGATATAATTTTGGACATACAATCTCTCCTTTAACACGCGCATATTATATCATATTTTTTCCCACAAAAAAATTTTTTTATATTTTGTAAAAAACGCACGGTGGCACAAAGCGCCACCGCACACAAATTTTTTAAAAGATTAAATACTTTTATCTTTGAACCGTATCACCAGCTTGTGTATTGCCAACCGGAATTTCACGCGCACGGAAATAAGCACCCAAATCCACCGCATTCACCGGTGCCATGCCTAAAACAGTGCGTTTCACACGATTCGTTGCTTCTTTTATTTCTTTTACTGTTATCGCCATTTTCAACACCTTTTTCAAAGTATCTCTCTGGTAAGTCGCATTATATACTAACAAAATCTTTTGTCAAGCATAATTACAACCGACCCTAATCTTCACAATCCCCGTCACAGGAATCGACAAATTGTTCCACTGAAACATCCGCCACCGGAACCATTGTCGGCGCATTTGCATCAGTATAAGTCACTTCTTTGACCACGCGTACACGCCGGTTTTCGGCATTCGGCACACCGTCGGGTGTCGGAACCTTAAGGTCTTCTTCACCCGCGCTTACCGCAACAATCTGACTTGACGGGATTCCGTATTCGATCAACATCTTCTGGACTGCTTCGGCACGTCGACCGCCCAAAGCATAGTTATAATTTTGAGTTCCAACTGTATCAGTATGTCCAACCACAGAAACACGAACATTACGGTTGTTTTGGGTGACATCGACCAATTGGCGAATCAGATTTTGATATTCGGGTTTAATCGTCGCCTTGTTAAAATCAAATTGAATTTCAAAGACTTCTTCCATCACATGTTGCTTTGGTTCGACCGGAATCTGTTGCACTTTGATAACCGTTGTTTCGTCACGCGCCACCGGTTCATTTTTCGCCAATGTATCAAGTCGCGAATTTATCGCCGCCAATTCCGCACGCATCGCCATCATCATATTGATAAATTCTTGGCGTGTCACCAATTCTTCACCAATAACGACAATTTCTTCTTCCTCTTCTTCGTCATCACAACCACAATCTTCCATTTGTTCAAAAGCATATTGCGGGGCATCAAAATCCATCGGAGCATTCATACGTTGCCGACAAGGACAATCACCTCCCATAACAGTATTACCACTGTCCGTGACATTATTGCTTCCGCTGTTATCATTCAAGGTTTTATTAAATGTCTTGTCACCACCGTAAATATTCTGGTTAAAGACCAATGGTTGTGTTGCACTGACCGGTTCAGGGTTAATCAAACGTTCCGGAATATTGACATTATTTACAATAATCAAACCTTCACGTGCCCGATTTGCGCCACGCATTGCCGCCATTCCCGCAGTTTCAGGATAATAAGCATTTTCGCCACCCGCGGTCATCACTTTTTCGTTCTTGGAAGTCAATGTTTCAACAGAACGCAACGAATTATTCACAATTTTACCACCCTTACAGTCACGAATCGCAGCAAGCGTCTTTTCAAATCGTGAACGACATTCTTTGGCGGTTCCCAGCTGGCCCGTTGCAGTCGCCGACAGCCAACAATCATACTTCGCCTGAAGTTCTGCCGCCAATTCAGGATTTTTCGCCGTTAAATCATCTTGAAACAATTCAATCATTTCATTATATGCCGTGGATAAATCATAAGCACTACGTTCATTTTCTATACGCCAATTATCCATGTTTTCCGGGAAAGGCACTTCACCCGAAAAAGCCGAAACCGCCTTGTTTGCGAATAATTCGCCAACATCAGGAAAACCACTGGTTCGTGCATTATAAATCGCATAAGAACGATAATTCATCGCCAATTGGTTCAAGAAAGAATCACTGTGCGGTGCAGAATAAACATCCAAACTTTCGACATAATCCACCGTCGGAGTAGCCACCCCCCCAGTATATTCCGAATCGACATTCGATGTAGCACATGCCGCAACACCCAACACGCCCGCCACAGCCACCAAGCGACCCAACAACATAACAAACTTATCATATTGCGTTTTCATCAAAAAATCCTTTCCTTTTCTTTCGCACATTATACGCATTTTTCAAATTTTAGTAAAGCAAAAAAACTTCACATCAAATTAAATTTTATTATCTATCAAGAAATTGTGTTGCAACATTTGCCAAACCACCAAGATTTCCAAGCCCACCGCCGCCACTGTTTTTAAGCACGCCCGAAACCGCATCCATCACAGTGCCCGTATTCGTTGTTTGCCCCATATTTCCAATCGTACTTGTTACGAAACCACCAAAAGTTTCCAATCTTTTTGCAGCAAGTTTCGACCCTGAACAATTTTTTGATTTTTGCAACAAAGCTTGGGCTTGCGACGCTTCGGATTTAGTGTAATCAGATTCATCAAAATTTATCATATCGAATATAGTCCAAAGATTCGTAACCTTTTTTTGTTTGCTTTTGGCGCAATCTAATAAATTACTGCCGGGGCAATATGTTGCGATTGCGGCCTTGGGGAAACCAGCCCAAACCGCACCACGCGCATCAGCATCGGTAAAAACATCGTAACATATCATGTTTTCTTCAACATCTGACCCGGACAAACCGTTCCTTACACTGGATTCATATGTCTCACTTATAGTTTTATCACAACGGCGCATACTGCGCGTATCTTTTGCCAAAGGATTTGCCGCCCCGGCAATTGCCCATTCTTTGACCATATTATTCACAAAATTAATTTCTTTGGCCGTCGGTTCGCACTCTGCGGTCAACGCCTTTTGCTGTTGCGAAAGCGCCATCACATTTCCAACAAGCGTTACCGCCGTCGGCAACAAACTTGATCCTATATCATTCACCGACATTGAAGCTTCGCGTTTTTGAACAGAATCAGCCTTTTTCGGCACCAAAACATTTGCGGCACCAAAAGCCCGCAAGCCCGCGCACATAACGCACAAAAGGCTGCAAAGAACAAGTATTCTTTTCATGATACAATTCTCTCTTAGATTTTATTATATCACAAAAAACGCAAATGAACAAACATAAAAAATTGCTTTTTTATTTATATCGGTTTAACATAGTGACATATGACAAGAAACAAACGTAACTTTATTATATTTTCAAAGCACCGGCGTTGGCAACGTCTGTGGCAGTTTTTCTTTACAGGATGGGGACTTGTCATGGTGGCGGCATTGGTTGCGGGGGCTCTTTTCACAAAACAGTTGCTGTGGTCGCCGATTGCCGCAATAAACATGCACGATGTAATCAGCAACCAGTTTAAAATGTCGGGTGCGGCTTTTTCGGGAATTGATAAAAACGGTGAACCATTTCACATTACCGCCGAAACCGGTCGCCAAGAATACGATAAGCCTGATGTAATATTTTTGGAACGCGTGGCGGGGTATACGACACAATTTCGCGACGATAAAAAAGTTGTATATAATTTTTCTGCGGCAAATGGCGAATATAACCGCAAGACAAAGAAAATAACATTATCTGGGAACGTTCACATTAAATCTGATGATGGTTCCGAATTGGATACAAACGAATTGGTGGTGAAATTATGAAACAATCTGTATTAAAAGTTGAACATTTGTCAAAATCGTATGGTCGGCGCGTTGTTCTGCGCGACATATCGATGTATGCCGCCCAAGGCGAATCGGTCGGACTTTTGGGACCAAATGGTGCGGGAAAAACAACAGCATTCTATTGCATAACGGGTCAGATTCCGGCAACCCGCGGACAAATTTTCCTTAATTCCCAAGATATTACCCACTTGCCTTTTTATCAAAGGGCGCGTTTGCACATTGGTTATTTGCCCCAAGAAAACAGTGTCTTTCGCGGGCTGAACGTGGAACAAAATATTATGGCAATTTTAGAAATTGTCGAACCTGACCGTAAAAAGCGCAAACAAAAGTTAGATGCATTGTTGGAAGAATTTTCTATATCGCACTTGCGACACAGCGCAGCGACTTCTCTATCGGGTGGGGAACGCCGCCGTGTTGAAATAGCGCGCGCTTTGGCAACCGACCCAAAATTTATATTGTTGGACGAACCATTTGCGGGGATTGACCCGATTGCAGTAAACGAAATCCGTGATTTGGTATCCCAATTAAAGAATCGTGGATTGGGTGTAATTATTACTGACCATAATGTGCGTGAAACATTGGGCATTACCGACCGCAGTTATGTTTTACACGACGGAAAGATATTAAAACACGGCACCAGTGCAGAAATCATCCGCGATGAAATGGTGAAAAAAGTCTACTTGGGCCAAGATTTCACGATGTAGTCATCATATTTTATATTGGTAATCATATTATTTTGTATCGCACACAAATCTCGAACCAACGCCATGCAGCATGGAAACAAATATTCCATTCAAAATAGTAAACTAAAAACCGGCGAAACACGCCGGTTTTTTTACATACAAAAACCTAATTACCCGCACTGTCTTCTGAATAATCTTCGCCCTCTTCTTCATCGTCCTCTTCATCTTCTTCGACGGCGTTAAGGTCGATTTCCTTTGGAATACCCAAAATATCTTCGATTTTATCAGACGCTTCTTCAACCTCCATCTTGTGCAGGACGGCAAACTCTTGCGCCATACGTTCCAACGCACGCAAATAAAGCCGACGCGCCGAAAAAGGAATCGTATCCGTCGGGTTTCGCCGTTGCAGATCGCGTACAACTTCTGCCAATTTCATGGGGTCACCCGAATTTATATTTTCTTCATATTGCGCCGCACGACGCGCCCAAATCATACGCTTTGCGCCGGCTTTGCCCTTGGCCGAAGCAATCGCCTCGTCCAACTTTTTTGCGGATGTCAACGGACGCAGACCTGAAATTTCGGCACGTTCCAGTGGCACACGCAATGTCATACGACTTTTTTCAAAACTGATAACCAACATTTTGATTTTTTGATTGCCAATAACCTGCTCTTCGGTGCGCACCAACTTACCCACACCCTGGGTCGGATAGACTACATATTGACCGTTTTTAAATTCTAATTTCTTACTTGGCATAGCGTTTCTCTTTCTTTGCCATTCTCTCTTGTCTACCAATTATAACACAAAAATATTGAAAAGACAAATTTTCTGCACAAAAATTATTGTCCCAATCCCGCCGGACTAAACCGACCAATATTGTTGAACAATTCTTGCAACGCGTTCAACTCTATTGCCGCCGGAATTTCCGTCTCGTCATTGTCCATCGCAATATTCGGTAAATCATCATCATGCAGTATTTGCGTCTTGGTCACGCGCGACCCGTTCACCCACGCAACAAGCACGGTTTTATTGTCATAAGTCAACGGGAATGGACCATGATAATTTTCGTCTTCCCCGAAATAAATCCACATATTATCGCCATAGATTGTTTTCACCTGGGGTGAACCGAACATTTCCTCTAATTGCGTCGTTGTTTTAACCGTCGCGACTTTGTCGTCAAGATTATCCGGAAAAACATACCCACGATGTTTCGTCTGGAAAGTGCAAGCCGCAACCACCCCTGCACATAAAACAAAAATCATTTTTTTCATATTGTCCGTCCTTGTTGTAATTGTTTATCCGATGTTATTTCTTTCTGGATATCATCTAAAACAATGTTTTGATAATATGTGGTATAAATCAACCGATGTGCATCCATACCCGCAATATTTGCACAAAGTTCTGTAAATTCATGACCTGATATCGCCCCGGCATTATGCCATAAATCCAGAAATTTTTGTACCGCCGCCACCGGTGATATTTTCAATTTTTTCGCTATACCCGATACTATTGCACGAGTAATCAAATACATGGAAACATAACCCGTTCTATACGAAGAAATTTTTTTCTCCACTTTTTCTCGCGAAAACCCCTGTCCATTACTAAAATCTTCCAAAGTATATATTTGTGGCAACGCCCGCATCCATTTCAAGTGCGTTGGTATACGTTTTTCATACCCCAGCAAATACCACGGAACAATCTCAGCAACCCCTTCGCCAAACCAGAACGGATTCTTTCCAAAAACACTATGAACCAAGTGCGATAATTCATGCAATTTTGTTACACGATTAAATAAATTTAATTTATCAGTTTGCGTCCCAGGCAGCAACACTTGCTGTAAATAACATAATGCATACACAAATCCATCGGCATCTGCACCAACCTCTGGTTTTCCCAAAGTGTTCTCATAACCAGACATATGCGAATAAAAATCATCTGGGACAAAATAAATATAAAAAACTTTCTTTTTTTTATCTGGCGACCTTATTCCAATTCTACTAATTTCCGCGACCAAATCGACCCACATATCAACCGCCGCATCATACATACCGTGGTCGTAATTCTTAGCAACCGCGGGCAACATACGAAAGTGCAAATTATCGTTTACAATTCGCACTTCGGAATCCTGCAAAAAATCTGCCAAGGGTTTATACATTAAGCCTCCCCATTTTCTTTTGGTGTATTCGCCTGCATCATCGCAAAGTGCGCAATATATTTCTTTAATTGCGTTTTGTAACGATTGTTTTCTTTGGCGTATTCCACCAATTTATCAAAGTTCGGATTTGCCGCACGCGCCGCGCCGAACCGAGTTTCCGTTTTAATAAATTCTTCCAATGGTGCCAAATCGTCAACATTTGAATCCATAGTCAATGGGTTATGCCCTTCGACCACCAACCGCGGGTCAAACCGATACAGCGGCCATGCCCCAGTGTTCACCATTTGTGTTTGATGTTCTGGCCCATTTTGCAGTGCAAATCCATGCGCTATGCATGGCGCATATGCCAATATAATTGACGGGCCATTAAAACTTTCTGCTTCACGAAAGGCGCGTATTGCCTGAACCGGGTTCGCACCCAGTGCAATTTGTGCGACATATGCGCCCGACATCATCGCAATCATACCCAAATCTTTTTTCGCATGATTTTTTCCGCCAATTGCGAATTTCATACTTGCGCCGAACGGTGTCGCCTTGGACTGTTGTCCCCCGGTGTTTGAATAACCTTCGGTATCCAAAACCAAGATATTCACATTTTCACCGCTGTGCAAGACATGGTCCAAGCCACCATAACCAATGTCATATGCCCAGCCATCACCACCAACAATCCATACAGATTTGTTCACAATATCACCCAGCATACTTTCCGCCAACCGCGCATTTGGTGAATCAATTTCGGCAAGTTGCGCCGCCACAGAATTTTGATATTCACGTTGTTTTTCTGTATCGGTTTCGGCAAAAATTTCTTCCACGTTCTTTATTCCCAAACCAAACAGCAACCCCTTTAACGCATCACGCCGACCATTCAACGCGACACGCATACCCAAACCGTATTCCGCATTGTCTTCGAACAATGAATTAGACCATGCCGGCCCGCGTCCGCACGCATCTGTGGTCCATGGCGTAGTCGGCAAATTTGCACCATAAATCGAAGAACACCCCGTCGCGTTCGCCACAATCATACGGTCGCCGAACAAGTGCGACATCATCTTGATATACGGTGTTTCACCGCAACCCGCACATGCACCCGGGAATTCAAAATAATGCGGCAACAATTCAATGTGCTTTGGCAAATTCAGGTTCAATTTTTCGCGCGGCACATCGGGCAATTTCACAACCGCATCAAATGTCCGCTGGTCATCTGTATCTGCATCAACCATAGAAATCGCACCCACCGGACAATTTTTTGCGCAAAGCCCGCAACCCGTGCAATCCGCCGGAGAGATCGCAATAGTAAAATACATATTTGCGCCCAATTCAGGGGTTTTCATCGGCACGACGATAACGCCATTTTCACGAGCACGCGCAGCCTCGTCATCACTCAAAGCCTTGATACGAATCGCCGCATGAGGGCACAGCATTGAACACTTGCCGCATTGAATACACTTTTCCAAATCACATTTTGCAACACGCGAAGAAATCGCACGCTTTTCATATTTTGCCGTTCCAACCGGATATTGTCCCGCACCAAATTCACCACCAACACGGAACCGCGACACAGGAATACTATCGCCACGCCCCGCCGCCATTTCGCCCAATGTTCCGGCGATTTCATTTGGCGCGTCCGCGGTCATGGCCGGCACAAAGTCTGGTGCAAAATTCGACACCGACGATGGCAAATCAAAGCGTCGCAAATAATCCGCCGCCCTGTCCACCGCCGCCCAATTTGCCGCGACCACGTCCATACCTTTTTTCTTGTATGTCTTTTCGATTGCGTCTTTGGCAGATTTCGCGGCGACATCGGGGTCAATCACGCGCGTCAAGTTAAAGAAATTCAGCATAATAAAAGTATTGATTCGGTTACCCAAACCCAACTCTGCCGCCGCCGCATTTGCGTCCAAGAAATATACATTTGCGCGCATCCGTATAAGGTGTTCTTGGGCATCACGCGGCAGGTTTGCAAATGCAACATCCGGCGCCATTGATGTATTTATCATAACCGTCCCGCCGGCACGCAGCCCGCGAAAAACATCGAACCTTTGCGCAATCATAAAGTTTGAAACGCTTATAAAATCGGCAACTTCGACCAAGTATTGGCTTTTAATCGGCGCATTCGAAAAACGAATATGCGACGCGGTCAGCCCCCCCGACTTCTTTGAATCATACACCGCATAAGATTGCGGATAAAGGTCCGAATTTTCACCAACAATTTTTACAATATTTTTCACCGCACCAACGGTTCCATCACTGCCGATGCCATACAGAATCGCGGTCTTGAAATTCGGATCTTCAACCGCGAATGCCGGGTCAGTTTTCAAAGACAAATTTGTCAAATCATCTTCGATACCGACCGTGAAATTATGATGCAGTGTCCCACGCTTCATATTTTCGAAAATTGCGGCCACATCGCGCGGTTTGAATTCTTTGGATCCAATGCCATATCGTCCACCAAAGACGGCTGCACGATCACCAACAACCGAACGAACATCCATATACAGCGGTTCACCAACCGCCCCAGATTCTTTGGTACGATCCAATACTGCAATCTGTTTTACCGAATCGGGCAATGCACGCAAGAAAGCATCAATCGGGAAAGGACGATACAGATGAATTTTCAACAATCCAACCCCCGCGGGCAAATGCGCGATGGTTTCTTCAATTGTCTCGCACGCCGACCCCATTGCAACAATGACATTTTCGGCGGCCGGATCACCAAAGTATTCAACCAAATTATATTTTCGTCCGGTCAGATTTGCAAATTCCGCCATACACCCGGCCACAATTTCCGGCACGCGCGCATACAGTTCATTTGCGGCTTCGCGTCCTTGGAAATAGACATCGGGGTTTTGGGCGGTTCCACGAATTTTTGGTTTGTCCGGATTCATACCCGCCGCATGATATTCGGCAACCAATTTTTCAGGAATCATTTCACGTAATATATCATCGGAAATTCGGTCCAAGCGTGATTCTTCGTGGCTTGTGCGGAACCCGTCAAAGAAATGCAAGAACGGTACACGTGCACGCAATGTTGCGGCATGTGCAATTGCCGCCATATCATGCGCTTGTTGCACATTGTGCGAAGACAACATGGCAAAGCCCGTAGAACGAACCGACATAACATCGCTGTGGTCACCAAATATGGACAAAGCATGCGTCGCCAATGCGCGCGCGGCAACGTGCATAACAAAAGGCGTCTGTTCGCCGGCGATTTTATACATATTTGGAATCATCAATAATAATCCTTGGGACGCGGTAAAAGTTGTCGCCAATGCACCCATTTGCAGCGCGCCATGTAACGCGCCCGCCGCCCCGCCTTCGGATTCCATTTCGATTATTTGTGGGATTGCACCCCAAATATTTTTCTTGTGTTGAAAAGACCATTCGTCCGCCAATTCGCCCATAGTGCTGCTGGGGGTTATCGGATAAATCGCCGCAAAATCAACGCAGCGATACGCGACATCTGCCGCCGCCCAGTTTCCATCAACAATCAGATTTGCCATTTTTTACTTTCCTTTTATAAACATCGCCCAATCATACCCCCATTTCCCCAATAAGGCAAGCAGATATTCCATGAATCCCCTTTATAGTGGTTAGTGTTAGTGGTTAGTGTTAGTGGTTAGTAGGTTCTGGAATAATTTTGTCATTACGGACGCCGTTCCGCAACGCAATGACAGAAAGGTTCCAGATAGTTTGTGTTTTATTCCATTATTCCAGAGACCAAGCCCCTCCCTTGCGGAGGGGCCGCAGAGCGCAAGTGATAACGTAGCGCAATGCAGGGGCGGGTTTAATGTTCTTTTTACCCGCCCCCGGCTCGCACTGCACTTTGTTTGTGCTTGCCGACCCCGCCGCAAGGGCGGGGTTGGAAAATGTCACGCATTTTTTGGGTGGTAACGGCGGGGTTACAAAAAACCGCCACGGGGGGGCGGTGGGCGAGCGTATTCCAGATAATCCGTTTTTTATTCCATTATTCCAGAGAACTGTCATGGCGGGCTTGGTCCGCCATAGGGCTAAGAGTTCTGGACGGATTATTCAGAATAATTCTGAAACAACCGGCTCACATTTTATAGACCCTGTTGCGGACTAAATCCGCAATGACAGGGATCTGGAATAAGTTCTATAAAAAAATAATTCTCTGGAATATTTATAATTTTAGGAATTTAAAAACCGCCGCGGGGGCGGTTTTGGTTTGGATAAATATATTGTTATTGTTGCACAGCCCCAAAGACCGCCCCCCGGAAGTCGGCCTTGCTCTGGACGTAGTATGCGCAGGTGATCGCACAGCCGAACGCACAGCTCTCAGAATCATCGCCGACCCAGGCCAACACCCAAGACGACACCACATTATTTCCATCAACACCCGTCACTTTACAATGGCAATTGACCCCGGCGGGACTGTCCGTTGGTGACGCGGAACGTTGGGTGGCATATTCCGTGTCAATTGTTGATTGATTTGGGGATACTTCGCCATATGTCCCAGATACGCTGCTGCATGCACTGGTTCCCGTCACATATACTGTTTCATTGTTCACGGTAAATGGAACCGCCCAATCACCGTATGATAAATTATTATATGTTGTGGAATCACACCCATCACTATACATATCCCTCGCATCAAGCGTTTTATTGCAATAAGTATAGCCTGAACTTGTCAGCAAACTCATATCATAACCACCACTTGCGACGGGACCCAGCAGGGTTAAATTCGCCGCCGTGTTCAATTTCCACAGGACGCCACTGGCACTTGGTTGACCGTCCAGGCCGACCTGAATCAATTCACTGTTCACCGCATCAACAATCGCACTGTTTAATGTGCCCGCCTCGACCAGTGTGTCCAGGTCCGTCAGGCTGCTTGCATTATATATACCCTTGGATCCGCCGGTCATATGCGCATTCGAATCATACATCGCAACATAATTT
>JAZLAT010000012.1:0-1246 GCA_045613345.1 Candidatus Enterousia sp. | reverse complement strand
TTTTGCCGACGGAAAAAACGTATTTGATCTTTTTAATTGTGATCATGCATTCGTTTTCACCGGCTCCGTCGGTCGCGTTGATTGCGGCGATCAGATCAAAAGTTGTTGATTCAAGTTTTGTCATTTTCTGTATTTTCCTTTCTTGATATTGTCATATTCGCAATACAGGAATAAACCTATAATGCAACATACGATTACAAAAATTGATATAATAAGTGATTCGGTGCGCCGGTAATAAATAAACCGGAAAAAATCGTGTATAAATTCAATAATTGCGTCGGTCATGTTAATCACCTATATATACGCGATCATAAACGCAAAGTTTTCGTTTAAAATCAATGTAAAAATACGTATCGGTGTATGCGGATTGTTCAACAAAAATTAAATCAAGTTCGAAATTGTCATAACGATTTTCGCAATAATCGCGGATATAATTAATTATATCTATTTTTTCCATACCAGCCGTTAAAAAAGCAAAAACTTGTTTTGTCATTGTCTTTTATCCTTTCTTTGTGCGCGGCCGGCCGGAGCCGGCCGCGGTTGTTTTAAATCACTCGCAATCAACGGCGTTCACATATACGCCCTTTTCATATAGCCATACCATGTTTTCGCCGTGTACAACGGATTCAAAATTATACGTATCTCCGATTTGTCCATCAAGACTGCGTATATATGCAATCATATCCGGCGTTAATAAATCGGATTTACCTTCTTTTCTGCACCGATCAATCATTTTTTGCGCGTTAAACGTTTTCTTCATTTTTGGTTTCTCCTGTGTTATTAGTTTCAGCACCCAAACGGGCCGCGATCAAGACGTAACGCACCGAAAGTATCATATAATGCGCATGTAAGATCGTCGTATGTTTCGGTTAGCACGTCGCCGTCACTATCGACGACAAGATAAAACGTATCTTCGGTTTCGTGCTCGAGTAAGTACCATCTTTGACCGCGCAGGTATTCGCTGTCAATTACCACCCATTCGCCACGGTATCCGTTGATTTTGACATGTTCGCGTTTGCTGTTGATCATTTTATGATCCCCTTTGATATTAGATTTGGCAATGCTTCCGCATCCCCATTGTCAATATTATATCACATATGTGTGAACGCAATATTAACATTTATACATTATTTTGTAAACAATGCATATTGTGCATATACAGTACAGGCCAACAGGCCGACGCAATCAGCGCAATGACACAGGCCGCGGCGGCCGATCCGGTTAAACTGGCATCCCCGTGCTAACG
>JAZLAT010000011.1:0-7392 GCA_045613345.1 Candidatus Enterousia sp. | reverse complement strand
GACCGACGGAGCCGGTGAAAACGAATGCATGATCACAATTAAAAAGATCAAATACGTTTTTTCCGTCGGCAAAAACGCGTACACGCAGGACGCGTATTACGTAACGTCGCAGGCAAAAAACAAAAATGATATCATTGTGAGGACGTATTACGTACTTGACGATGGTATTATAAAAATGCGGTATTACGATGGCGTGCCGTCCGTCAAACAAGTATTAACCGTTTCGGACGCTATTACGCACGGCCGTATGATCGTTAAATAAACGCGCAAAGCGCGATAAAAGAAAGGATATATAACAAATGGCAACCATCAACAAAAAGGCCGTACAGGCCGCCGCAGACGGCGTACAGATCGAGCGCGAAACATGGAACAATATAGCCGGCATAGTAACGGTTTTTGTGAAAGTGTTTGAAAACGGGAAAGCGTCAACGTCGATTTCGATCGGCACGAAAAACGAAAAAAATGAATGGGAAAATTTTTATCTCCCGGTCTTGTTTTCGAAAAAATGCGAAATTACGCTTGAAGAGGGAAAAAACAAGATCAACATTAAAAACGCGTTTTTAACCGTCCGCACGTCAATAAAAGACGACGTTAAAACAAATGGTATCGCGTTAATGATCACCGACGCCACGCGCCTGTAATTATTGCAAAACCGTTATGCCGGCTGAAATATGCCGGCATAATTTTAAAAAGGAGAAAAACAAAAATGAAACGTAAAACAGGAAAATTTAAAAGTATTTCTTTCGGCGAATACGCGGCGAAATGGCGCGCACGGTGTAAGATCAGCCGGCGCGATATGGCAAAAATTACCGATCTTGATTATACATCAATTTACAAATTTGAAACCGGCCGTATAAAATCGCCTTATATTTTGTCGGCGTACATTCATTGTGGTTTTGATCCGGTATACGAATTGACACGACCGGAAAACAGGAGCGAAGAAGATGAAAATTAAAGAATTTACGAACGTTTCGCCGGCCGATCTCGCGAAAATGTCGCGTGACGATTTGTTGCGTTTGGCGCGTAACGGTGCGGCATTATCAAATCGCCGTTTGTCCGGTCTTATTAAGGCCGGCGGCGCATATTCACCGGCGTTTCAAGGATTGCCGGCGTCCGTCCGAAAACAAGAAAAATTTACGGTTAAAAAATCCGCGTCAAAGGCGCAAACAATCGCATTAATCCAGTCACAACAGGTATATTTACGATCAAAGGCCAGCACCGGCGGCGAATGGGCAAAAGTAAGCGCGAAAATCGAAAAGGAATACGGCCGGACGTATGCGCGTTACCGTTACACAATTGACGGTAAAATTATTCCGGAATCCGTCGCGAAGCGGCAAAACGTACCGACGTTGACACGCCGACAGATAAATAAATTTTGGGAAATATTCCACAAAATGCAACAGTCACAACCGGCGAAATTTGTTTCCGGAAATTATAACCGCGAATTAACGTTTGATACGATAAGTGATATTTTTAAGGAAAATCCGAACGTGTCGGTTGATTCTGCGTTAAAAACACTTGAAGAAAGAGCAAACGCCGAATATGAAGAACAGCGAAAACAAGACGTCGAAACAATTAACCGAATCCGAAAAGGAAACGGAAAAACTTTTTGAACAAAATTTTAACAAGGCGGCCGCGGGCGAATTTTTCAAAGCAAAAGAAATTTTTGAATTTTTCGCCGCGGCTTTGCCGCCGGAAACGCAGATCATAAAAGCACGGAAAAAAGAATATTTCAACGTGCCATGCAGTTTTGATATAGAAACGACATCCTTTTACCGCGAGAAAACAAAAGCGGCAATTATGTATATTTGGATGTTTTCCATCAATGGCGCGGTCATTGTCGGTCGAACATGGGAAGAATTTGAAACGTTAATATATGCATTATCGGCACATTTGAATTTATCCGCAGATCGCCGAATCATTTGTTATATCGAAAATATGGCGTTTGAATTCCAATTTATAAAAAATCGTTTTAAATGGCCGGAATTATTCGCCATGGAATTACGTCGACCGGTTAAAGCATTATGCGAATACGGTGTTGAATTTCGTTGCGCGCAATATTTAAGCGGTACAAGTCTTGCCGGAATCTCAAAATCATTAACGTTATATCCGGTCAAAAAATTGTCCGGTGATCTTGATTATAGTTTAATGCGTCATAGCGAAACGCCGATCACGCCGCAGGAAATGCAGTATTGTATAAATGACGTTTTAGTTTTGCAAAGTTATATTTTCGAGAAAATCCAAAACGACGGCGGCATAAATAAAATACCGCTGACAAAAACCGGTTACGTGCGTCATCTATGCCGCGATAATTGTTTATATGATAATGGAAATCATAAAACGTATACAGCCGGTAAAAAGTATACGCGTTATCGTGCTTTAATGAAACAATTAACGACTACATCAGCAGAATACGAACAGCACAAACGCGTTTATCAAGGGGGATTTACGCACGGCAACAGTTATTACACCGACCGGACAATTGACGCGGATATCGTTTCAAAAGATTTTACGTCATCGTATCCTTATCATCTGATCGCGTATAAATACCCTATGACAGCCGGCGAAGAATACACGCCGTTGGATTTACAGGATTTTCAAAAACAATTGCAATATTATTATTGCGTTTTCGATGTCGAATTTACCGATATCGAAGCAACGTTTTATTTTGATCACTATATATCAAAATCAAAATGTCTTGATATCCGCGGCGAAACCGTTGATAATGGCCGCGTCGTTTGCGCTAAATATCTAATAACGTCAATTTCTTCTGATGATTTTAAAATTATCGCGGCAACGTATAAATGGAAGCATTTTACAATTTACAATTTTCGCCGTTATCGCCTTTATTATCTGCCGACAGATTTTATAAAAACTGTTGTTGATCTTTACAAAAAGAAAACTACATTAAAAGGCGTCGCCGGTTTTGAAAGAGAATACGCCGCCGCCAAAGAAAATTTAAACAGTTTATACGGAATGTGCGTTACTGATATATGCCGCGCGGAAATCGAATATAAAAATAACGTATGGCGGCAAAATTCCGCAAATATTGAAAAATGCATTGACGATTACAATAAATCAAAAACGCGCTTTACGTCGTATTTGTGGGGGATCCGTTGCACGTCCGCGGCGCGCATGTCATTATGGCGCGCAATTCTCGAATGTAAAGAAGATTATATTTACAGCGATACCGACAGTATCAAATTATTAAACTACGAAAAGCACCGGCCGTTTTTCGAACGATACAATCAAGAAGTTATTTATCTTTTAAAATTAGCATGTAATCATCACGGAATATCAATTGATGATGTTATGCCGTATACTAAAGACGGAAAGCAAAAAATAATAGGCGTGTGGGATGATGATGGCGAATACACAAAAATGAAATTTTTAGGCGCGAAACGTTATTTATTGCAGGATCGCGACGGCGGTTTACACTTGACCGTTGCCGGCCTGCATAAACAAAACGCCGTGAAATATTTAAAGCAGAAATATAAAACAAACGTTAAAGTATTTAACGCATTTACAAATGATTTATTTATTCCGTCGGAAATCGCAATTGACGAAAACGGAAATATAATTGATGATACAAAACTTGATCCTAACGCGAAATTTACAATTGAACACCCTGCCGGCAAAAATACACATACTTATGTCGATGAAGAAATAGACGGATATTTAACCGATTACACCGGACGTAAAGCACATTATCATGAATTGTCGTTCGTCCATCTTGAACCAACGGAATATAATTTATCACTTGCAAGTGAATATTTGAATTTCTTTAAACGTATGCAAAGCGAATATCTTTAATAAAAGACCGGCCATAACGGCCGGCCTTTTTTTATGCCGATTTGCACCACAATAAATAATTTCGCATGATTTCGCCGGTTTGATTATCCGAGTAAAACACTTTATCAGCGAGAAACAGCGCGTAAATTTTACGTTCTGTATCTGTTATCGGCCGCGTTATGTTGCGTCGGTAATTCGGCCGCGGCGAATAATCCGTCGTGTAAATCAAATCTTTTTCGGTGTTTTTCAATTCGCTTGTCTTTGGATGGACAAAAATAAACAATAAATCATCATGTGCGATTACTTCGCAGTGTAAAACATCACTTTTGAAATTAACAAAAAAGTTAAATATTATTTCGGTGCTTTTGTATTTTGTTGGGCAATGCGGGTATATTTCGATTTCCCACGCGCCGCCGGTTATCATCTGCAAATGCGGATTATCAAAGCAAAATAAATCAACTTTTGATGTTTTTGTTTTGCTTTTCCTGTCCATTTCAGCGCAATATTCAACGGCAATTTTAACGTGCTTTCCGTTCGGATCACCCATTGTGTAAACGTCAATTGTCCCCTGTTGCTGTTGACGTATACGCGTCAAACCCATTTCCTCGAAATATGGGCAATACTGATTTACAGTATTTCCGAGCATAAATATCTTGATTTCGTCGTCACGGTCACGCGCAATTGTTGATACGGTGTTCATAAACAGCACATATTCATTTTGCAAATATACGGATCGCGTCAAAAATTCGTCAAATATGATCGTTTTTATACCGTTATACGATGTTGATTTGTCATGTTCTTGCGCCGACAAACTAAAACCGTACGCAAACGGCTTATCATCCGTTACGCGTTTGTTTAATGTATTATCATACCGGCATAAATACCAACGGCGCGAATAATAATAAACGTCGTTATATTCACCGTCCGTCAAACGTGCTATGACGTTTTCGCCGTATCGGTTATTAATCAAACTTGCAAACATGGACGCGCCGCGCTGTTTGGCGAAATCTTCATCCCACCGGCGCACAATGGCGAATTGCGCGCCGGTTTCGCGGAAATCTTTTACGCCGTTTTGCAACGCGTCATAAGATTTTCCGTTTGATCGCTGACCGATAATAATATTATACGTGCAATTCAGCGCGCGTATTTTTTCACTACTATAATACTTCATGGCGTTTCATCATCAAAAATTACACCGGCCGCAAGAAGTGCTTTTAATTCTTCTTTTTCTGCTGCCGTCGCGTTTATGCCGTCAAAGTGGACGTGCGTAATTTCCGCATATCCGTGGATTGTATGTAACGCGCGAGATTCATAAAGCGGCTGACCGAGTATCGCGTTATTTCGCGCGGCCGCGTTTGTTGTGTTATCGTAAACAAGTACCACGGGATCACTATCAATAAATTTAGATGATATACCGCCTGCAGATGATCCGCGCGACGCATTAACCGCATTACTTGCACCGCTAACCACGCCGCCAACAGCACCAAGCGCGGCTATTGCGCCGCCACTTTCAGCCATTGCGGCACCGGCAATTACAGTTTGCGCAAGACCCGCGGCAATTTGTCCATAATTTGTTGTTTGTGTTGTAATCGGCAAATCAACTTTAACATTAGATTGCGCAAGGAATATATTAATATTATCTTTGTCCGTACCGTAATATAACGTGCTGTCGCCCGTCATAACGTTAGATACAACTTTAAAATATACTTTTACCGTTGTCGTCGCACCGGAAAAAATAACCGAATTATCTAATTTTACACGGCCAAACGGCATAAACTGTATATATACGTCGCGAAACGGTGCAAAATTTTTATACATCAATGATTGACAAGTAATATCACAATACCAACGTGAAATTTTATTCCCGTAATCAATTACGTAAATACCGGCACCGCCGAAATTAAAATCACTTGCGAATCCACCACGTTGTAATTTTGCGACAATATTACCCGTTATTTTAGGTTCAAACGGAAGCCAATAATTAAGCATAATATAATCACTTAATGTTTTATTATTAAATAACGCAACTTGTGATAATTGATTCTGTATTAACGGATGATATACGGCTCCTTCCATACAATAAAACGCCTGCGGATATCCGGTCGTTATTAACGCGTCGTTTGAATCAAGCGGCGGTAATGCAACCATTTGTATATACCGGTAATGTCTATCATCACCGGTTGATTTCATAATATTTTCTGATCCTGTCCAAAAATTATTTATATCCGGACGTCCACATGATAATACGGTTAATGTAGTATTGTTTTGAAGTGGTATCGCCGTATCCGTTAAAAGTGCGTCAGTTTCGTCCGCGTTACGCACGACAATGCCGGTTAAACCGTAAAGGCCGTCACGGTCAACACGGTTACCGCGATAAGTGTAAAGCACGTCAACGCGGCCGGATATCTGCCATAAGTTTTTACCGACGCTGATAATATCCGTTATAAAATAAATCCGGCGAAAATCTGCAATACCAATATGCGTCCATGTGGACGGATTGCCGGAATATTCAAACGTTATTGACGGCTTTAAAATGCTTGACGGCTCGCGCAAAGTACCATTGAATCGCGCGGCAAAAATTAAATTTTTTGATATTACGTTTTCATCGTCAGTGCAAATATACGCGTTTATGATCATTTTTTTTCAATCTCCTTTTAAAAGTGCCGGCGGCGCATGCGCCGCCGGCGAAAAATCGAAAGGCGTTTTACATTAAGGCGTTACCGGATCAGCAATGAAAAATACAACGCAGTTTTCATTAAGATCGTTGAAATACTGTGCTTTCATTTTGTAGAAATAGTTTACAAAATCGGCCTTTGCGTTCGGCTGTGTGCGCACCCATCTTTCCATGCAGTTTATACCGATCGCGTCACGGTCGAATATCACACCGAGTATACCATCTGCGGCAACCGTGTTGCCTTCCGACGTTTTAACGTCGATCGCGGAAATGCTGTCGAAACCGTAATCCGTTCCGGTACCCTGCCAGTAAGACGTGATTTCCGCGTCCGGCAGGCGCGTAAATTCGTTATGATAAGTACCGGACTGTAGATACGTATCAGCCGCACGCTGAAACGCCGACAGCATAATAATTTTCTGCATGTCTTTCGGCGTAAACTTTTCAGTCGCGCCATTGTTAAACAGCGTTGATATTTCGGTCAGCCGGTCGGACGTCTCAAGTATACGCATGGACGCATATTTGAGAAAATCAACGTCGTACAGCGCAAGTGCGGCCGTAAGCGCCGTACCGCCGGCGTTCGGGCCGGCGTTATAATCGGCAAGCAGGTTAATAGCATTAGCACCGGCGGCGTTAATAACTTCGCCGATCATGTTATTGACGTTGCGCCGTGAGAGATTCGCAAGCGCGACGGTAAAGCCCTTGTCGATCTCGTTATACAGCATTGATATAAATCCGTTCATTTCGGAGGCGCCGGAAAACGCGCTTTTCAACTGACGTTCCGCGATTGATTTGTCGATTTCAAACGTTACGTATTTGTTATAAAACTTGACGTATACGTTTGTGCCGTAAAATTCATGCGGATCGTACGTCGCACCGTTTACGAGATTAAAGGATTCGTTTTCGGTTGCGTGCGGAATTTCCGACGC
>JAZLAT010000010.1:0-34981 GCA_045613345.1 Candidatus Enterousia sp. | reverse complement strand
AATTGGAAAACAACGGATTGGTGTCCAGAAAAGTTTATGCCGAAGTGCCACCACGTGTTGAATACAGTATGACAAAATTAGGTGCCACATTGGAACCTGTTTTAGATGCAATGGCGAAATGGGGAACAGAATATAAAAAGAAAATCTAAAACAACCCCACCAAACAGGTGGGATTTTTTGTTGCGCTGGGGAGTAAAAACGATTTTAAGAATCTTTACCTACAAATAAAATTCATCATTTTATTGCTTTTTCTTGATTTTTACGGATTATGCGGTATTGTTTATGTATGAAAAATAATAATCCGCGTATTATTCATGAACGTTTTGATAAAGAACTGTACGACGATACAAAGTGGACGCGTGCGAACGTTGAATGTCACATTTGCACAGCTATCCTTTTTGCTGTACGCATGAACAAAAACGACAAGACATGGCAACAAATGTTGGCATCATGGCCGGCGGATTGTTCCGTGCGATACGAATGGTTTAAATCTGTCGTTGCGGACATTGAATTGAAACCCAATCTTGGCAGCGAATATGGTAACTATGACAATTTATACAATGTCTTGGTACACTGGTTAGATTCTGTGGATAGTGTAACAGATCGAAAAATATTGATCTTGCACTCATGCAATTTATCAATGAATAAAATCGGAGCAATGCTCGGAATGTTACGGCAGACCGTCAGTCGTCGTCACACCAATGCAATAGATGCGCTGGTTTGGAAATTGAATCACACCGAAAACCAAACCTGCAACGTAAATCATTATTTGTCGCATATTTTTACACCCTAAAATACAACCAAAACAACAAAAACGTATATTTTGTCGCAAAAGCGTGCGTTGCGTACGCTTATTTTTTATGCATATTTTTGTATATAGACATATCAGAACCCGAACCAAAAGGACAAACCATGACAATAGTATTATCAAAAGACGAATATATGACCGAACGTGCGCTGGCTGAAATGTGGGGATTGAAACGCAACACTCTACAAAAATGGCGCAGCGCCGGTGTTGGGCCAAAATTTCTGAAACGTGTTGGTCGCATTGTATATCGCAAACAAGATATAGCCGAATTCGAACAAAACAATATATTCCAACGTACAAACAACAAACAATAGGAAACAGCTATGAAACGGCTGGCCAATCCAAAATGGGCACTTTTATTGGAAAATATATCACGTGAAGAACGTGGCGATATATTTATGGCTGTTTTGAAGTATCCGGACGTGGAATGTTCAAGTGCTGTGTGGCCATTTATAAAAGCCGAATTGGACGAAGACGATATTAAATACAAAGCAAAATGTGAACGACTGGCCACGAACAGACTGGCACGTTGGGGTGAACAGAATTCATCAGATACCAAACAGACTTTATCAGATATCGGACAGAAATCAGACGCAATAGCAAATAGCAAGACCAACAATACAAATACAATAGAACAAAGCAAGGCAATACAAAGTCGTGCAAATGATATGCTTCAAAAATTATCAAACTCTTTCAGCCCATTACGCACGCCTAAATATCATATAGATAATGAATTTTCATTGCCAGAAATCATTAAAAGGAACCGTGATTTGTTACCAGTATTCAAAGAATTTACACCAGAACAACTGGAAAAAGGACAAATGTCATTGATACGCAAATGTATGGGACAAGACAAAACAATGGCACAAATCATAGGATGGATAAGGAACGAAGGAAAATTCACATAAGTAAAAGGTACTGTGACGACCTTTCGTACTGAGGGTAACGGCGAGCGCGGCATTTGCCTAGCGACAGAAACAAAAAAACGGTGAACGGTGAACACAAAACAAAAAGGAGCAACAATGTTATTATCAAGAAGAGAATATGCAGCACATCGTGGGGTTGCGGTATCAGCAGTCCAAAAGGCGATTGAAACGGGACGAATAAGCCTGACGGACGGAAAGATAGATCCTGAAAAAGCAGATAAGGAGTGGGCAGAAAACACTAATTCCGCCTATAACACTCCACGTGCAGATGACAATTTTTCAACCCCTTACCAGAAAAGCAGAATGATGAAGACGACATATGATGCGATGCTGAAGAAACTGGAATATGAAGAAAAGGCAGGAAAGTTAGTCTCTAGAGCACAAGTAGAATCTGATGTCTTTGCAGCCTCTCGGGCTACAAGGGATCATTTACTGATGATTCCAAAGCGTGTTGCGCCAAGAATTATCGGTCTAAACAGTATTTCCGAGATCGAATATATTTTGACTAAGGAAATTACAAACTCATTAACGAGTTTGTGCGACTTATTAACAGGAAAAAATAAAGGAGAATAAAATGACACCAAACGCAAAAACATCTCTTGAAAAAACGATAGCATTTTTAAGAAAAAAATCAACCAAGTTATCTGAAAAAGCCGCACTTGAGATGATGGGAAAGTCCGAGTATGAAATGCGCATAATTTGGGATAGAATAATGACAGATTTTTGTAATATGGGCATGAAATATTTTATACAAGAATACTGCAAAAATATGCCGAAATCACAGAAACTTTAATAGCGTTATTCACTGGACTTGTGCACTTTTATTGGCAATGTTGTGTGTAATAAAGGGCGTTAAAATGCGGGCACTTAAATGTCAAAAGTTGGTTTTAACAACAGGGTTTCTGAACAAGCTGAAATCCGACATTGATTTGCAGATAACAGATGCGGCCATACCGGGGTTACAATGCAGGTATTCTGCCGCAACTGGTCGCAAAGTGTTCTATTTAGGGTATCGTGTTCGCGGTTCATATCAACAAAAGCATATGAAACTGGGATCATCGGCAGAGTTTAGTTTGAACGAAATTCGGGCTCGCGCGATAAAGACCAAACAAGATATTACCAATGGACTGGACCCACAAGCAGAACAACGTATGCGCATAAAGCAAAACGAAATGGCCGAGGCACGACGTAAACAAGT
The DNA here is from genome assembly GCA_045613345.1 of Candidatus Enterousia sp. GTDB lineage: Bacteria > Pseudomonadota > Alphaproteobacteria > Rs-D84 > Rs-D84 > Enterousia. The sequence continues at coordinate 32,049 of JAZLAT010000010.1, read as the reverse complement.
CCATGAATTAACCCCAATATTTATGGAAAAACATTGCCGCGAAAACAATCGGGCAAATACCTATAAATCAAACGAAGCATTGATGCGTTTGTATATAATCCCATATCTTGGCGATAAATACATTGCGGATATTGATCTGTCCACAATCCAAGACATGTACGATAAAATCAAAAATACAAAAACCATTGCGGTTGCACTGCATGTTATGCGATTATTGTCGACTTTTCTAAATTGGTGTGAAAAATACAATTATCGCACAATAAATTCAAATCCGTGCCATTTGGTCCAAAAAGCAAAATCCCCAAAGATGACCCATACAATCCTGGATATCGATGGGTATAAACGGTTGTTCGATGCACTGGATGAAGCGTATTGCGCTGGAAAATATGCACCGCAAGCCATATTAGCAATCAAAACTCTCGCACTGACAGGATGTCGCTGCAGCGAAATAACAGACCTGGAACTGGACGAGTTAGACCTGGAAAACGGGTATCTGCATTTAAACAAACGCAAAACAGATGCATTTAATGTGCCACTGGGCGATCCAGCAATAGAAGTTATAAAACAGGCTTTGAGAATTTGTAAAAGTAAACGATATGTATTTTATTCGCCAATCGACCATACGCGTCCATTGACAGATTTGCGTAAAGCTTTCTGGTGGGCATTGGATCGGGCCGAATTACCACGGATGCGCATACACGACTTGCGTCATTCCTTTGCGACACTGGCAACCAGCATGGGCGAAGATATAAGAATATTAAAAGACGTACTGGGACACACCAAAATCACCACGACAGAAATCTATGCGCATGCGTCAAGTAATGCCGCACGTCGCACCGCAAACAATGTCGCAAGCATGATAACAGGATAATTTGGTGAATGCTTGGGGCAACACAACAAAATTAAAACCGGCATATTGCCGGTTTTGATTTTGGCGTGCCCAGCAGGATTCGAACCTGCAACCTATTGCTTAGAAGGCAATTGCTCTATCCAGTTGAGCCATGGGCACTTAACTGTTTTGCGGAATTCGGCGCATCATGCGTCCAATTCCTGTGTAACATTCTATGTAGCAAATATGTAACATTTTACATCCATTTGCGTACATTTCAATCAATCTGTATCCAGTTTTATACAGAACTGATTTTTGCGCACATCCGCACAAATCAGGCGTTTATGCATTCAGATCCAAATCTATCCATAAAAATTACGGATGATTAGAAATCTGTTGCATTATCCATTGTGCTACGGGCGCATATGACAAGATTATAATCTATTTTTCTGAAAAAACAAGGGGCACTTTTCGTTCAGGTGTTCGCCGGACATCAAAAAAATTACTTGCGTTGAATCCGTTATTTTTGCTATGGTTGGGTTGAGTCGAATAGGAGTTCGATTCGGGGCCCTGAGAAGCCCGCATTTTCCGGTGCACGGCATCGTTATTCTTGGTAAATTTCGTTGTTTTTGCACCGTATTGTCTTGTTCCCCCGACATCGGGGTGCTGGTGGAGTATATATGAAGTCCACCGGGGTCAATGAAAATGCGATTTCTCAACACCCCGATCTGTCGAAATTCGATGGCGTGTTTTTATTTAACCAAGGAGTACAATATGCAAAAATTTATAATCGCGGTTATATGTGTGTTGGGTATCGTAACCGCATATGCGGAAAATGAAAATGCGGCGACATCCAAAGAATACGTTGACACCGAACTTGCAACAAAACAACCAACCGTTCCGGCCGAAGGCAACAATGTTGTTATGACATTTGATTCAACCGCGACGGACGGCATTGGCACAAAAGAAATCTATGATGAATCTGCGTCATACACCGAACAGCAAAACGCACTGGTGACCGCCGGCACCGCTAATGCCGCCGTGCAAATGGCAATAAACGGTGAATTTTATTGCAAGGAATGGAGCACTATCGTCGAAAACGATTGTTGGCTTTGGGGAATTAAAGAAACAACAAATTTATTAAAAACACCTGTGATATTATACGATGCAACATTTGATGTGGCGACGGCAATTTTATCTAACACTTGGGCCACTGATAAAAATTATATCAACTTGTATGTATGGTATTCTGATGAGCCAAGATATAGTGCTGTTCTAGTAAATATTATATTAGGGTATATTATGTATGAAGGACAGACATTTAAAAATACATTCACTACGGGGCCGAATACCCGTTATTTATATGTGAAACATAATGATAACCCCCGAGACATTGGTGCATATTTTGCGATTGAACCATCGACAACTTATACAATTATTGCCAAAGCAATTGAAACAGATTTATCTGTGGTTGGTGGTATGAAACTGCAGCTGATGTTGGTGCGTGGAAATTATGATGGAACGGATATTTTGCCGTATGGTGAAAACGTCTTTATGCCGCAAAATGTGCAATAAGATTATGCGGCTTTTTTGATACCGGTTTTGATACTGCGCACATATTTACGCAATTCGTCAATGGAAACCAATGTGCCATCGCGTTTTTCTGCGGACCAATAATCCCAACCATTAAAACTGGTGCAATTTTGAATTCGTGCCGCCATAACATGAATAGACGCTTTGCCATACAAACTGTGGACCAGATTTCCGTCGGACGCAATCATAACGCGTTCGCCACGCGGGCTGACCAGTGTTTGTCCGATATACAGCAGACCGCCCTGGATAAGTTCGCTGAATGCGACACGGGCTTCGTCGCGTTTCGGTTTTGCAACCTCGATATCACCAAGGTCGCGCGGGGTCACATTTGCAACGCGTTCGCGTGCCGCCGCCACATAAGATTCTTCGCGGTCAATGCCGATAAAGTTCCGTCCCAATTCGCGTGCCGCCGCCGCCGTGGTGCCCGAACCAATAAATGGGTCCAAAATAATATCGCCGGGCTTTGTCGAAGACAAAATCACGCGTCGCAATAAATCCATGGGCTTTTGTGTGTTGTGCAAGCTTTTGCCGTCCGAGCCTTTTAACCGTTCTTCGCCCAAACAAATATTCAAATCCCAATTTGAACGCATTTGTTTGCCGCCGTTCAATTTCTTCATCGTTTCATAGTTGAACGTATATTTCCCGGTCTTTTGTGGTGTCGCCCAAATCAAAGTTTCATGTGCATTTGTGAAACGTGTGCCGCGGAAATTCGGCATAGGATTCGTTTTAACCCAAACAATATCGTTCAAAATCCAAAATCCCATTTCTTGCAGAATCGCGCCGACCTGGAAAATATTATGGTATGAACCAATTGTCCACATCGCGCCGTCGGGACGTAAAATGCGCCGGCATTCCGCCAACCATTCGCGTGTAAATTTATTGTATTCTGCGGGTGAAGCAAAAGCATCCCAATCATCGCGGACTGCGCGTGCCGCCGTTTGGTCTTCGGGGCGATAAAGTGTTTTTTGCCCCAATTGCAGGTTATATGGCGGGTCCGCAAAAACCGCGTCCACAGATCCGTCGGGAATTCCGCGCATAATTTCAACGCAATCGCCGATTAAAATTTGATTCAGGTATTTGTCCATCTCTCTCTGCTTTTGGGCACGATAAATTATACCATATTTTTGATGAAAAAAATTTGCGCGTGGCGGGCAAAATGCAAAAAAAAGGCTTGATTTTTATAAAAACTGCAATTTTTTATAAATAAAAAACACTTTACACCGAAAGAATAGATTGCTAAATTATGTGGCATGAGATGTCCATACTGTAATTATGCTGACAGTCGCGTCGCCGATTCCCGCCCCGATATGGAAAGTGGGACAATACGTCGTCGTCGTGTATGTAATCAATGCGGTGCAAAGTTTTCTACCGTTGAACGTGTTCAAATGCGCGATTTGGTCGTACGTAAAAACAGTGGCAAAACTGAACCGTTTGATCGCGATAAGTTACGCCGCAGTATTAAACTTGCGTGTCACAACCGTGATGTCGGTGACGAGCAAATTGAACGTGTGGTCGCATCTATACAGCGCAGATTAGAAACAGAAAATATAGACGATGTTGTAACAAGCGCCCAAGTCGGTGAAATGGTTTCAGATTCTTTGTTGAATTTGGATCCGATTGCGTTTATTCGATTCGTGTCCGTGTATCGCAAGTTTTCCAAAATTGCAGATTTTAAGAAAATTATTGACACTATACCCGAGGTAACCGACGAAGCAATCGTTTGCAAATTGCCAAAGACAACTTTGTTTTGATAGGTTAAATGATGAAGAAAATTGTTGCCGTCATTTTTTCCTGTGTGTTTATGCGCGCCGCGTTTTGTGCGCCGGCAATTGACGTGTTGAATGATGCGGATGCAAGTTTGTATTCTCAAATTTTTGTACTGAATGATGCAGAGAAGTTTTCAACCGCTGAAAAATTACAGCGGCAAATTTCTGATCCTATTTTGATAAATGAAGTTTTATATCAAAAATATTTTTCAAAAAACTATCGTACCAAAGGTTCGGAAATCAAGGCCTGGATGGACAAATACTTTGATATGCCGGGTGCCGCGCGAATGGAAAAGTTGGCAAAACTAAAAAAGGCAACGGTAAAATCTGCGCGCGTGCCAAATATGTTGTCGGGCGGATTATCAATCGAGACTGCACAATCAGAGACATGGACCGAAAAACAGTATTCGGGAAATGTTGATAAAAACGTTACTAAATTCAAAAAAGCGATTCGCAGCGGCAGTACGAAAACCGCGCGCACAATACTGGAAGATAAATCGTTCAAGCGGAAACTGACCGAATCGGATTATGGACGGCTTGCGGGGCGTTTAGCATATGTGTATTATACAAATGGTGAAGTCGAATTGGCAAAAAAGTGGGGATTTGTGGCATCGGATGCGAATTCCGAATATGGACTTTGGACTATGGGGTTACTTTATTTCAAAGAAGAAAAATATAAAGAAAGCGAAAAGTATTTTGGAAAAATTCTTGAATTAAAGCAAATCAACAATGCCCGCAAGACCGAGGCGGCTTTTTGGGCGGGGCGTGCGGCGGATATGCGCGGTGAATCGTCCAAAGCGCGGGAATATTGGAAAATTGCGGCGGCACATCCGATGGCTTTTTATGGGGCTTTGGCGGCGACAATGATGGGTAATGTGCCGGAATACGAATTCTTTGAACAAGAAATGACCGACGAAGATGTGGACGAACTGCGCCGTGATAAATACGGAAAAATCGCGCTTGCATTGTTGCAAGTGAACCAACGCGACCGTGCCCAAGAATATCTGAAATATATGATTACTTCGCGTGTGTCCGATCGGACTTTGCATGCAATAAATTCTGTGGCGACGGCGTATGGTATGCCGCGTGTGTCGATTCAAGCATCAGGTGTTATTCGTGACCGTGGCATTTTGGAAATCGATGATGATGTTATATACACCGCACAATATCCGTTGCCTGATTGGGAACCAATGGGCGGTTGGTCTATTGATCGCGCGTTATTGTTGGCGATTACTAAACAAGAAAGTGGTTTCCGTACGAATGCGAAATCGGGCGCCGGTGCAAATGGCTTGATGCAGATTATGCCGGGAACCGCGAAACGTGTTGCAAAAGCAAACAAAGTTAAAATGTCTGATATTGACATGTCAAATCCCGAACATAATATGTTCTTGGGGCAACAGTATATCGTAGATTTGCTGATGCACCCGAATATCAACAACAATATTATCAAAATGTTGGTTGCGTATAATGCGGGCATGGGGTCGTTGGTAAAGTTTGAAAAGTCTTTTGATACGCATGACCCGTTGTTGTACATAGAAAGCTTTCCGGCATATGAAACACGCGGTTATATAAAGCGTGTGATGGCGAACCTGTGGCTTTATCGCGCACGATTGAACCAGCCGCTGACGACACTGAAAGTCTTGGCGGATTCTGAATGGCCATTGTATACCAGTGAAGATGAATATGTTCGTGTTGATGAGATTCCTTATTCAATATAAAGGCGCGCGATGATACCGGTTGCGGATTTTTCTATTGAAAAAGATTGTGGCGCGGACATTGTCGCCGGTGTGGACGAAGCGGGTCGGGGACCACTGTGTGGGCCGGTGGTTGCGGCGGCGGTGATTTTTCCGTCGCGTGATATTGAAATTCCGGTTGTAATTCGCGATTCGAAAAAAATGTCGGCGGCGCAAAGGGCGGTCGCATACGATTGGATTACAAAAAATACGATATGGGCGGTCGGACAATGCAGTGCATCGGAAATAGATGAATTGAATATATTGTGGGCGTCTATGCGTGCGATGGAACGCGCGGTTGCGGGTTTGGTGCAAAGACCGGAACTCTGTTTGGTTGATGGCAACCGTGTGCCGGCGGCGTTGCGGGGCAGGGCGGTTGTAAAAGGTGATGCAAAATCACTGTCTATTGCGGCGGCGTCCATAGTTGCCAAAGAAACGCGTGATAAAATTATGCGGGGGCTGGCGACTCAGTTTCCGATGTATGGTTGGGATAAAAACGCGGGATACCCGACCGCAGAACACTTATCGGCAATTCAAAAATACGGCATTACGGAACATCACCGCAAAACCTTTGGTCCGGTCAAGAAGGTATTGAATATCGTTACCAAATCTTGACATTTGTTCCACTTGTGATATGGTTGGGAAACAAAAGGGCACAACATGAAATACAAATATCCAAAGAATTGGTTCAAGCATAATTTGATTGCGGTGCCTGCAGGGACACGCGGCAATTGCAGCGCATGCGTATTCAGAAATGCGCTGGTGTATTGTAAAAATATGGCGTGCACATACGTTGATTTTTCGGTTGAGCCGGAAATTATACGGTCTGTATACTGGGTGTCGCGTGATACGAACGCACATGTTTCGTTGTGGACGGAACTCCGGGATTTTTTTGATAAAACCCCGACACAAAGAATCCGTGATATTTCAAACGATGTTATGAGGCGGGCGGTGCGGGAAAATATGAAAAACGCGCGATAAACCCCGACTTTTATTGGTGTTTTACCACATAAAATTATGCGGCTTTTTTGGTGGGACGCATTATTTCCATGGGGGGCTTTTTGCCGGATACCACATCTTTATCAATGACAATTTCCGCCAAGTCCGTTTTATCCGGTGCATTGAACATTGGTTCTAATAAAATCTTTTCCAAAATACTGCGCAGACCGCGTGCACCTGTTTTTCGTGCCAATGCCAATCGCGCAATTTCGCGCAGCCCGTCCGGCTTTATCGTCAATTTCACGTCGTCCATTTCCAACATCGCCGCATATTGTTTCACAATCGCATTTTTCGGTTCGGTCAGAATTTTAACCAACGCTTCTTCGTCCAGTTCGGTCAATGTCGCCACAACCGGTAAACGTCCAACCAATTCTGGAATAATTCCGAACTTTACCAAATCTTCGGGTTGAACATCCGAAATATGATTCTGGTTTTCGCGGTCTTTTTTCGACGACACATCGGCACCAAATCCAATTCCGGCACGTTCGCATTTGCGATTTGCGATTACACGATTAAGACCGTCAAATGCGCCACCACAGATAAACAATATTTTCGAAGTATCCAAACGCACCGTTGCCTCACCCGGATGTTTGCGACCCGCGCCGCCCGCAGAAACATTTGCAATTGTTCCTTCGACCAATTTCAATAATGCCTGTTGCACACCTTCACCGGAAACATCGCGCGTCAAAGATGGATTTTCCGATTTGCGTGCAATTTTATCAATTTCGTCGATATAAACAATTCCGCGTTGCGCACGTTCTACATCAAAATTCGCATTGTGCAATAACTGGGTCAAAACACTTTCCACATCGTCGCCGACATATCCCGCCTCGGTCAAAGTGGTTGCGTCCGCAATCGCAAAAGGCACATCCAAAATACGCGCCAATGTTTGTGCAAACAAAGTTTTTCCTGTCCCGGTCGGTCCAATCAACAACACATTTGATTTTTGAATTTCTACATTAGAATTCAGTGTTACATTGTGCCGTTTATAGTGGTTATAGACCGCCACCGCTAATGTGCGTTTTGCATCTTCTTGACCAATTATATATTCATCCAAGAAATTATATATTTGCGATGGGGTTGGTAATTTCGCGGTATCTTGAGTGACCTCGGTTCGCATATCGTCCGCCATAATGTCGTTACACAGCGCAATACACTCATCGCAAATGCACACATTACGACCACTGACCAATTTTTTGACTTCATAAACCGCCTTGCCACAGAAACTGCAGAACTGGTTTGGTTTTTCCGATGTCTTTTTTTCGTCACTCATATTTTCCACCCATAAAATTATTTCCGCACCAACACATTATCAATAAGACCAAATTCTTTGGCTTGGTCGGCGGTCATCCAATTATCACGTTCCATTGCATCATGTAATTCTTTAATTTTACGACCAGTAAATTCAGCCATTTGTTTGGTTACCGTATCTTTAATCCTTTGTGCCTTGCGCATACCAATTTCCATATCGGTAATTTGCCCTTGGATACCGCTTAGCGGTTGATGAATCATAACTTGGGCATTTGGCAATGCAAAACGTTTACCTTTTTCGCCCGCCGCCAACAGAACGGATGCCATAGATGCAACCAGTCCCATACCAATTGTCGAAACCGGTGATTTAATGTACTGCATAGTATCCATAATCGCCCATCCCGCAGAAACATCGCCACCGGGGCTGTTGATATACAATGAAATATCCGCGTTTGGATTTTCCGATTCCAAAAACAGCAATTGTGCCACCACAGTATTCGCCATTTGTGGTTCAATTTCGCCGTTTATCATGACTATTCTGTCCCGTAAAAGGCGCGAATAGATGTCAAAAGACCGTTCGCCCCGCGGGGATTCTTCAATTACAACAGGTATCAATGACATAACAAATCCTTATATTTTTATTCAATTATAACATACAAAAAGTCGGTTCGCAAATATATGCGCGCCTTATTTTGCAACCACCACCATCGCCGTGCGCAAGACATTTTCACCGAACATGTAACCGGGTTGCATTTCTTCGACCACTGTGTTTGGTGTAACACTATCCGTTGCCGGCGTAACCTGAATCGCATTGTGCAAAGTTGGATTCATAGGTTTGCCAACGGTTTCTATTTTGGTAATACCAATTTGTTCAAAAGCGGATTCCAATGCGCGTGCCATCGACTTGATACCCGCATCGTCGGGCGAATGCTTCAATGCCGCGTCCACCGCATCCATAACCGGTAAGACTTTTTCCGCGACCATCATCGCACGTGCACGGGCGCGAGCCTCGGAATCAATAGCCGCACGTCGACGGGTGTTTTCCAATTCCGCCGCAACCCGCAGGTATTTATCGTTCATTTCTGATAATTTTTTGGTCAATTCTGTGACCATCGAATCTTCCGGCCCAGATTCCACGGATGTCGTGGATTCTGGTTCGGTTTTTGCATCATTTATTGATACAGATTCAACTTTTACTTCTTTGGTTTCGTCCATTTTTATCTCTTTGTTTTAATTTGCATTCTGTATTATAGGTATAAATTGGTCAGGTTTCAAGGATGCGCCTCCAACCAAAACACCGCTGACATTTTTAATTGCAACTATGTCTGCAACGTTTTCCGCGTTTACACTGGCACCGTAAAGTATCGGTGTGCCCTCCAGTCCCATATAAGACAAAGTTTCTGCAATTGCCCGATGTGCGGTTGCGATGTCTTCTGTGGTTGGTGTAATGCCTGCACCGATTGCCCAACGTGGTTCATATGCGATGATTATATCGTCATGAACATTTTCAGGCACAGATTCACGCACACCCGATTCGATAACATCCAATGTTTTGCCGGCGCGCTTTTCGTCCATGGTTTCACCAACACATATAATAGGTGTAAGACCATTTTCCAATGCCATTTCTGCTTTGGCACGTACAATATCGTTGGTTTCATCGTGATACATGCGGCGTTCGCTGTGTCCGACGATTACATAACGTGCACCTGTTTCGTGTATCATCGCGCCCGAAACTTCGCCGGTATAAGCCCCGCGTGCATGTGTGCTTATGTCTTGGGCACCAATTGCGACCGAATCGGTTCCTTTACACAATATGGTAAAAGGCACGCACAAAATCACACGATTTTTGGGTTTTTCTGCATCGATTGTTGCTATCATATTATCTAAATCGGCACGTGTACCGTTCATTTTCCAGTTTCCTGCAATAATTTTCATGTTTTTTCCTTTTTTTGATTGCATTTTTATTAAGACTTCTGCTAATCTTATCGCAAAAGGTGAAAAAATGCTAGAATATTTACGTAATGCGGCAGATAAACCTGTGGCAAAGGTTTTGATGTGGGTTTTAATCTTTTCGTTCGTCGGATGGGGCGTGGCGGAATGGGTTTTTGGTCTTACTTCGTCGGATACGACGCTGATGCGAATCGATGGGGAAAAGATTTCTGTGAACCAATATAATTCTATGCGGTCAAGTGAACTGGCCGCGTTGTCCCGTGAAGAACAACGGACAATTTATACTGACCCAACTGCCATGGCGGAATTCCAAGGGCGTGTCGTTGAACGTATTGCTAATATAAAGCGTTTGGAACACCATGCACACGATTTGGGGTATGCGGTGTCTGATCGCTTCGTTGCGAATAAAATTCGTGCGGTACCACAATTCCAAGAAAACGGTAAATTCTCGCCGGCGACATTTGATGTGGTTCTGCATAACTCTGGTCTTAGCGAATCAGATGTTGCGAATGATTTTCGTATGAAACAATTAAATGAAATGGTCATGGTACCGGTTAGTGCCAAGATAAAAACTCCGCATTTTGTGGCGCGCGCAATGTATAATGCTCGCAATACAGAACGTACGGTTGATATGGCAACGGTAAAGTTGGCTGATTTCAAGGTTGAAAAGCCGACAGACGAAGAGTTGCGTGAATTCTATGCAAAAAATCCGCACCGGGTTGCCGAATCGCGTGATGTTTCTTATGTGATGTTAAAGACCGAAATGGATAAACCTGACGAATACGAAAAGAACTTGAAGGTCGCACAAAAGTTAGAAGATGACATCATTGGTGGTGAATCACTGAATGTGGCGGCAAAAACTCATGGGGCAAAATTTGTGAATCATAAGAATATGTCGCGCGAAAAGTTGCCAGACGATTCGGTGTTGCGTGATGCGCTGATTGGTCGTGTGTTTGATATGGATGCCGGAACTGAAAGTGAATTGATTGAAACCAAAGATGGATTTGTAATCGTTCGTGTGGACGAAATTACACCCGAACACGATGCAGATTTTGATTCTGTTAAAAAAGACTTGGCAACCGAATGGACACGTGCAGAACAACGTAAAAAAGCGTATGTTCGTGCAAATGAATTGTTGGTTGATTTAAATAAAAATGGCAAATTGGCGGGTGCGAAAACTGCGACAGTATCACGGACCGATGGTGCGCCGACGGCGGTCTTGGTTTCTGTGTTCAAGAATTCCATTGGTGAAAATGCTATTGTCGATTCTGCGGATGCTTTCTATGTAATTCATATTGAAAACGAAAAGCTGCCCAAGGTCGATAATAAAAAGTTAGACTCGGTAATGACAGATGCAGAGAAAATGTCATCGCATCATATCGAATCTGATTATAATTCTTACCTGACCCGTAAATATCCAATCAAAATAAACGAAAAGACGTATAATCGATTTGTGACTAAATAAATTTTGATTCTGTAACTTCATCAAAAGGTTATTTAAAGCCAGAAGTGATATTTTTTGTCTTTTGGGTTCAAAGAGAATATGGTGCATTCGCACAAGCAGCACACAGGTTGTAATCAATTAAAAAATATCAATATCTGCAAAATCTGCATGACCAGCGCCCGGGATTTCTATGATGTGTCCGGTGTTGCCAAGCGCACTCCGCGTCAATTCTATTGGCACAACCTTGTCGCGTGTTCCAACAAAATGTCGTGATGGTGTATTCGGTATTTTTTCTAAATCCAGTGAACGCAACAATGGTGTGTCGCCAAAGTGTTCTGTCCATGCACGATGATTTAATACACCCGCAACAGTCACCCATTCGGTGACTAAAAGTTGCGGATTGCGTGCGATAATCAAACCCGAAACCATTGCGCCCCCCGAATAACCCACCAATACAATTGGACGTGTGCCTGCAACGCGTTGTATCACGTTTGACATTGCGTCTATAATTTTTTCTGAAAACCGTCCATCGGTCCAATCGTGTTCGTCACAAGTATCTGGCATAATAAACTGGCATGGGCGCGCAACATATGCAACATTTGCGGCTTTATCCCGCATAGCCAAATCGCGCATCATGGTTCCGCGTGGTGTTGGGTCGTTGGTTGGTATGCCACGGGAATCGAACGCGTGTCCGTCACCTTCGATATAGATATGAATTGGTGATGTTGCGTCATTTATTTTCTGGTAAGTCACAATTTCATATTTCCCCGCCGAAACAGGGATATATGCAAAATCTGGACGTGGAGTCCAAGTCGCCGCACAACCACACAGAAAAAGCGTCATTAAAACAAATCTCATGACCATATAATACACCAAAAATAGCGAAACTGCAAAGCAACAAAATAACTTGACAAAAGTTTTATTTAGGATATATTTAGTATAACTAAAAACAAAAAGGTTTAAATATGTTCACAAAATTGAAAATGAAATTCGCCGCAAAACGGATGCAGCGCCAAAAAGACTTTGCCGCCGCCGATAAGCGTATCGCGAAAAACGACAGTGCTGTGAAATGCGCGATTCTTAAACCCTTTCGTATGATTGGGCGCGCTTTGCGTTGGGTTTGTGACACAATTTGTGCAATATGTGCATGGGTTTGGGAATGGATTTGCGAAATCAATATCGTTGGCTTGGTCAATTTGACATTGTTGTTGGCGATAATCATATTGTTTTCAATGCTTATTATTGATGTGACACGTGATTGCCGTGGTCGCGCAATTGCCGTGAATAATGCATCGGCCAATAATGTTACTGTGGTTGCAACGAAATATGACGGCAATAAAGCTGGTTCTATGCCATTACCGAATCGTCGTTCAAATGAAAAAAATTCGATCGTGCAAGATGCCCGGGTTGTGCGCGCCGCAAAGCCCGCAGATGTATATGGTGATTTGATTATTGAATCACGGGCTGATGCAGTTGTTTTGAAAAACGGAAGTCATGTTCGCGGAAATTTGTATTTGCAACGTATGCGCAAGTATGTTTTGCCATGTGGTGTTGTGATTGATGGGAATTTGTTCTTGCGTGATGTGAACTTGCTTCAATTTTGCGGACCATTTGCGGTCAAAGGGAATATTTATGTAAGCCCCAGTTCGTCGTTTGGACCAATTCCTTATAACGCGCGTGTTGGCGGCCAGGTGATTTTATAAAAAGCACAATGAAAGATGACCGCCAAAATGGCGGTTATTTTTTTACTGTTATTTTGTTTAAAAATGTGGTATAATGTTGCGTATCAAAAAAGGAAATAAAATGAAAACACTTGAAAGAATTTTGGCGGTTTTGACCAAGAATATGGGGCTGACGATTGTGTTGGTTCTGGCGATTGTTCTGTTTGCAATATTTGCAGACGGTCTTATTGGTGGAATTATAACCGCAATATCCGCTTTGTTGGCATACACATGTGTCGAAATGTTGTATCAAGAATACAAAAAGACATCGACGCCACGTGTCGCAAAGGTTAAATCAAATACCAAAAAAAGAAAATAAACACAATATCAGTTTTATCATTCTTTCTTCCTTGACCCATCGATTTATCGATGGGTTTTCGTTTTTGAAAAACTTCTTGCGTTATATTCATAATTTTTGATACACTAAAAACGAATCGAACGAGGGTTCGGTTTGCGGGCTGTGGTAAGCCTTTACATATCCGGTGCAGAATAAAAATACATCGTTATCCGGTGAGATTTCCCTGTTTTGCACCAATTATGATTTTATGCCCCGTGTTGGGGTGCCGATGGTTATAATGATTTGTCAAAAGACCATTGGAGTCATTTGATATGTATGATTTACCAACACCCCGACATGTCGATTCGGCATGTTCGTTTAATGGTTAGTAAAAGGAACAAAGGGAGCAAATTATGAAAAAAATTATATTTGCAATTATATTTATGGTTGGTGCTGTAACTGCATATGCCGCGGGGGAAAATGAACGCGCAACTTCGGTGGGCTATGTCACCGAAGAATTGGAAACGCGACAAGACAAATTCAATAAATTGGGTGCCGATACCGCGATGACTTACAGTGGCACAACCGATGGTGCGGTTGGTTCGCGTACCATTACGGGCGATTTGGGCGCGGAAACGAATACAACAAATACTGCGTTACCGACGGTTGGCGGTGTGAATACAAAAGTTGCAAACAAACAAGATAAATTGGACTTTGCGGCAAATACGGTTTTGATGAATACTGGCACGGCGGGCGCACCGGCGGCAAAGGGCATATATGATGATTCGGGGTCTTATGCCGACCAACAAAGTTCTTTGATTGAAGCGGCAACTTTTAATGCGGCGTTGCAAAATGCAATAAACAGTGAATTTACATGCGCCCAACGCAAAGACCCCAACGACCCAACAAGCAAATGTTTACTGTTCAACATCTTTACCCCCGTCGCACCCAGTCGGAATTTATTTGATTCTTCGCAATTACTAGCTGCAGAAGGTTGGACGGAAAACAATGGTGTTTATACTGGGAATTTTCACAAATTGATAGCAAAATTTATTTACGACGGTTTTTATTTTAAGAATGACTTTAAACCAAATGTGTCATATACAATATCATATACAATGAGTTCCCCGGAAAATTCAGGTGTAGGTAATGCCAGATTTCAAATTTTATACACTGATGGATCGACACTAGCACCGTGGCAGTATCTTGTGTCACAAGGTCAAACAAAAAACGTTGTAATGGTTTCAGATAGTAATAAAACAATAGATATTATCCAACCCGATTACCTTCATGGTGGTATCGTATCTATCTCAAACATCCAAATTGAAGAAGGCACAGTTGCAACCCCGTATCAACCATACGGGCAAAATACTTTCATTCCGCAAAACGTGCAATAAATTATAAAAGTTCTTGTGAAAAAAGGCATATACAGTATTGACCGTATTGCCCAAAGGTATTTTTATAAACCTTGACTTTTGGGGTGGCATTACTATAATTTTCATGCTTGGATATCAGGAGATATAAATGCCAGAAAAATTAACGTCAAAAGTGCCAGAAGCTGGAGTAATCGTCTTTAATTTTGCGGGCCGAAAAATTAGTTATAAAGCTTGGATGGCTGTACGGTATGCTCTGAACCAGCGGCGAGCATTTTGTTCAAATGACAGCAAACCCCAAACCTTTATTGCGAATATGAATAAAAACGAAAGGAGTCGTTAAATGAAACTTCGTGATTTAAGCGGTGTCGAATTACGTGGAAAAAATGTTCTTTTGCGGGACGATTTTAATGTGCAAATTGTCGACGGCAAAATAACCGAAGGTTTCCGTATTGAACAGAGTATGGAAACAATAAATTTTTTGCGAAATGCGGGTGCGCGCGTGGCGATTGTATCGCACCTTGGGCGACCAAAGGGCACACGTGATATGAAATATTCGCTGCGCCCCGTTGCAGAATATATGAAATTGCCGCTGGTTGAAGATTGCCTGAATCGTGACTTTTTGGCAAACATGCACGATGGCGATGTAGTCTTGTTGGAAAACGTGCGGTTCTATACTGGCGAAGAAGAAAATGACCCTGAATTTTCGCGTATGTTGGCGAATGGTTTTGATATATATGTGAATGACGCGTTTGCGGTATCGCACCGTGCACATGCCAGTACTGTTGGTGTTACGGCATATTTGCCGTCATATGCAGGTATGTTGCTGAATTATGAAATTGATAATTTGACGCGAGTGATGGAAAATCCGAAACATCCTGTTTTGTCTATTGTTGCCGGGTCCAAGGTTTCAACCAAGATTGGCGTGCTGCGTGCATTGGCGCGGATTTCGGATACTCTGATTGTTGGTGGCGCGTTGGGAACAACGTTTAATTTTGCCCAAGGCATGCCCGTTGGGAATTCGTTGTACGAGCCAGACCAGGCGGAAAATGCGCGCGAAATTATGAAATATGCGGCGGAAAATAATTGCCGGCTGTTGTTGCCGTTGGATAAAGGTGTTGCGCCGGAGTTTATACCAACCGCGCCACGCACCGATAAAGATGTTGCAGATATCTTGCCGGGTGATGTGATTATTGATGGTGGACCAAAAACTGCTGCGCGTGATACCGTCGAGATAGGGCGCGCCGCAACGGTAATTTGGAATGGTACGGTTGGCATGGCGGAATGGATGCCGACTTGGTCGGTTGGGTCTTTTGCGATTGCACGTGCGATTGCAGAAAACACTCGTGCCGGAAAACTGAACAGTATTGTTGGTGGCGGCGACACGGTGGCGGCACTGGATGCGTGCGGCGTTATGGGTGACATCAGTTATGTTTCGACCGGTGGCGGTGCATTTTTGGAATTTATCGAGGGTCGTGAATTACCCGGAATCAAGGTTTTAATGGAATAAACAAAAGGAATACACAATGAGTGACATAATCAAAGTAAAACAAATTGCGGAAACAAATGTTGACCCGTCAACATTGGCATCGCATGCGGCGCGGACTTGCTATTCCGCGACAGTGCCAGATTTAGGCGATAAGATTGATGTGGAAAATCGGTTGTTCAAAGCGGGTCATCATACAACATTGGAACATAATTATTTTACGTTTAATATAGACGGTATCCCAGTGTCCAGTATGGTTTTTGGTTTGCATTTGACCGCGCCTTTTTATAATACTGACCAACGGTCAGGGCGTTTTTCAAAAATGTATGACGAACCCGATATGGCGGAAATAAAAAAGACTATTGCGACATATTATCCTGATGTATCGCCATATATTGTGAACCAAGCGTGCGGCTTTATTGAAATGGGGTTGGATATATATGCACAAAACAAATCACGTGTGACTGAACTGGCGCGTGACGCTATAAAACGCGAGCGTCCAAAGGCAAGTGAAAAGTACATTGAACAAAATGCACCAAAATTCGCCCAAGAACAGTTGCGTATGTTTGTTTCAATGATTGCGCCAACGGCGTTGGATTATACGATTGACTTGCCGACATTGACGGCATTTTGGCGGACAGCATGGAATCCGTTTATGCGTGACGCGGTTGGTCAAATGGCGAACAAAGTTAAGGCAAATCATGCCGATGTCGCATATATGTTTGATGATTCGGTGTGCGGAACCACAGATTGGTCGCCAACAATTTTTCCGCATTATTGTGGTGTAAAAAAACGTCCGGAATTTAAGTTGTTGGATTATCGCTATGATGACAAATCTTTCACGGAAAACGATGCGCATGATATGGTCGACACTTTGCAATTTTCGCCATACAAAATGAATAATTCGATGGGATATGTGCACAGCCGTATTCATGTTGATGCGGGCGCAACCATGGGGCAAGACCAACGTCACCGTTCTATTAAACGTTCCGAGCCAAAATTTACAGGATACTTTTATTTGCCGCCACTGCTTAGTGCCGCGGGTATTCAAGTATATAGATTTATGAACGAATTTTATGATTTGGTTCGGAACCCCAATATTCCGCGCAGCATGATAACCGCAATTGCGCCGTATGGTGCGATGGTGCAATATGAAAAAATGGCGGATCTGAACGCGTTGATGCATGAACAGGCAAAACGCACATGTTGGTGCTCGCAAGAGGCAATTTATCATATCTCTTGTGATTTGCGTCGCGATTTGGGACAATATATTGGTCAAAATGCAAAATTGATGAAGTATTTGACCCCGCCATGCTTGTCTATGGGCAAATGTCCCGAAGGCGCACGGTATTGCGGACGCGACATTTTGAACGATAAAATAAACGGCTATTTCAAACAAAGGCAGATGTAATGAAACAAAATGCGACAAATTTTCACACCATGCGACGCGCATTTATAATGATGCCGAATGAATTATGGGTTGCACCGAAAAATATGGATATAACGCACGAACAGATGTTGCGTAACCATGGAATCGCGGCAAACGAAATTTCGCGCATTTTAAAAGAAGTTCCACGTGGATACTTTATGAACAACGAAATCGTTATTTACCAAGGCCATGATATAAGTCCAAATGCAATTTGGTGTTTGGATTTGGGTGGATATCAAATTGCGCGTTCTTTTATTCCAAACTTGCGGCGCGAATTTGCCGTGAATGATAACACACGTGTATGGATGGGTGTGCGTGTCGGCAAAATAGGCAGCGTTTGGGAAACGCTGTACCCCACAACCATCGGCGCGATGACACGATAAAAAGTGGATAGTGTTAGTGATAGTGGTTAGTAGGCTCTGGAATTATTTCGTAATTATGGGTTTGTTCCAGATACCGCTTAATCACTGACCACTATCATTGACCACTAACCACTCTATTGCACGTTTTGCGGAATAAATGTATTTTGCCTGTATGGTTGATATGGGGTGGCGGTTGTTCCTTCTTCGATTTGTATGTTTGATATAATCGCGGGGTTTTGTGGATCGGAACAGTAAAAATAAACCGGCGAATTTAGCATATCTTGGGTTATTACTTTGCTTCGTCCCGGGTACCAATATACATCTGCTGGTGAGCCTAAGTATATAAGTTTTAGTATGTCGTCGGTGGTATCAAAATTGAATGTGTATGTATTACCAGCTGTTAAACCGGGGGCTAATTCGGACAGTTTTTTGTTGGTTATAATACTTATTACACTTCCTTTTGATACAATTATGCTGCCGTCACCGTTATTTACAATTCCCTGACCGTCACCAAATAAGTATGTTGGAATTTTACTTACATCGAACAAATTCCGGCTGGGGGCGACGGGGCTAAAGATATTGAACAATAAACATTTGCTTGTTGGGTCGTTCGGGTCTTTGCGTTGTGCGCATGTAAATTCACTGTTTATTGCATTTTGCAGTGCCGCATTAAATGTTGATGCTTCAATCAAAGAACTTTGTTGGTCGGCATAAGACCCCGAATCATCGTATATGCCTTTTGCCGCCGGCGTGCCCGCAACCCCAGTATTCATCAAAACCGTATTCGCCGCAAAGTCCAATTCATCTTGTTTGTTATCAAGTTTAGTGTCAACCCCGCCAACCGTCGGTAAAGTCGTGGCACTTGTATTTGTTTCCGCACCCAAATCGCCCGTAATTGCACGCGAGCCAATCGCACCATCGGTTGAACCACTGTAAGTCATCGCGGTATCGGCACCCAATTTATTGAATTTGTCTTGTCGCGTTTCCAATTCTTCGGCGATATAGCCCACCGAAGTGGCGCGTTCATTTTCCCCCGCGGCATATACAGTTACAGCACCAACCATAAATATAATTGCAATTATAATTTTTTTCATAATTTGCTCCCTTTGTTCCTTTTACTAACCATTAAACGAACATGTCGAATCGACATGTCGGGGTGTTAGAAAATCATACAAAGTAAGTGACTCCCATGACCTTTATGTATACGCCATGGGCACCCCAACATGGGGTATGAATCATAACGACACAAAACATCGGAATTTTGCGGATAACGACATAATGTGCCGACTTTGTACAGGCTTTCTACAGCCCCAAATCAGACTCCCGTCTGATTCAATTTTACCTTATCAAAATTTGGTTGCTTTGCGCAAGTATTTTTTTTTAAAATAAAGATATAAAACATCAATTTATGCTTGCGATGGATTTCGGTTTTTTGCTAATCTTTGATTGACCGAGATGAGAAAACAGTTGTTTTATTTTATAGTTTGCGCGTTTTTTTGCGCATGTTCTGCGTTGGCGGCGGTACGCAGCCCCGATGCGACGGCGCGTGTCACGGATAATGCGAATCGAAATTCAACAGTTGTTTCTTCCCGCGTATCAGATTTATCACGCAGTGTTTCGTCGCGCATCGGAACCACTTCACGCGCAGGAAAAACGCGGATTCGATCAACACCCGTTGGCACAACCCGAACAATGACACGTGCCCCCCAAGGGGCGACAACACCACGTGGCGCAATTACAACAGCATTGACGAATGCAACACGGTCGGGACGGTTGGCAACAAATAAAACCGCGCGTGCAGCAACAGCAAATATTGCAACAAACACCTTTAATTTGGAACACAGTGAATGCCAAGATGCTTATTTCGCATGCATGGACCAATTTTGCGCCCAAGCCGATGACCGGTATCGTCGTTGTGCGTGTTCGGCAAAGTTGGATGTGGTAAAAGCTCGCGAACGCGCTTTGGACAATGCATCGGTACAATTGCAAGACTTTAAAAATTTAAATATCGAATCGATTCTAAAAACACCCGCCGAAGTCAAAGCAATGCTAAGTGCCAGCGAAGGTGAATTAAAATTGGCAAAAAAGCGTGACACTTCGGCATCTATGAAAAAGTTGACGGCGATAAGTGATGTTTTAACAAACACCCGCAACAATGCGATGTCCACAGGAGGCCAGTTGGATATTGCGGGCGATATAAAGCAAATTTGGAATACCACAGATCTGATTTCGGGGGTAAATATCGCGAACCTTACGGGTGAATCGTTGTATAATGCGGTGCATGCCCAATGTGCAGAATTGGTCGCAAACCAGTGTCCATCGCAAAGCACTTTGGATATGGTTGTGTCAGCATATGGAATGTATATTGAAAATGATTGTACGATTATACTTGCGACTTTGGACAAGCAAGCAACAAATGCCAACGCGGCGATTCGCGAAACGAATCGGGAAATGATGACGGCACGCTTGGAAAACTATGATTCACATAATTCGGCAACAATAAATGAATGTGTTGCAAATGTGCGTGCTGATTTAACCACAGATACTGCGTGTGGCACAGATTTTGTGCATTGTTTAGACATAACAGGATTATATCTGAATAAATCAAATGGGACACCTATATACAGCTCGAAATTTTATGAATTGGAAAGCCAAGTTTCTTTATCAGGTGATATTTTGATAAATTCAACAAACGCAAAGTTGATTGCAGAACTGAATCGCAAAAAAGAATTTGCAAAAAATACTTTGGAAACATGTCGCGATTTATCAGACGATGTGTGGAACGAATTCTTACGCCAGGCGATAACCGAAATATACCAAGGGCAACAATCAAAAATTCGCCAAGTCAAAAATGAATGTATGGATGTTGTAAATACATGTTATGATGAAAAAACAAAACAATTACGCGATTACAGCAACCTTGGTGAACAAATATTGTTGGGGGACCGATTGGAATTGTCTGAAAAAATATGCACCGAAAAATTGACCACATGCAGTAATCTTTATGGTGGCGGTCCGGGCGGTTTGGAATTGTTGATCGCCGAAATGCGTAATATAACAAATCAAAAGATCGCGCAAAATTGCCTTGCATCTTTGCAAGATTATGCAAAAAAACTTTGTCGCGTATCGTCAAATGACACATTACACGATTATCCGTATGGCTGTCGCGTATATGCGCCAGGGAATGTATTATATGCCACAAAACCAGAGTGCACTTATATCAACCAGCCCGCATTTTCAAGTTTGGTTTTACCAGATTATACAAATTGGCAAACCGCCACAATAACACCAAGTTTTGATTCTAACTTAAACGATTACATGTGTCCGTCAAACCGGAAATATACAAGCTGTAAAGCAAATTATTACTTGTCTAATGATAAATGCTATGAATGTCCCGAAGGTTGGGAATGCCCGGGGGGCGGGGCCCAAGCATACCCCAAGACCGGAACATGTGGCGATGATTATATCGGAAGTCTTTATCAAAAAATGGTTGCGTATGCGTTGGAATACTGTGTGCGTCCATCAGAATCAGAAAAAGAAATTCCAAACGAAGTTTTGGCGGATGTAAATGTTTTGATGGATTCAATCAAAGTTGATATGGCCACGGTTTTGGCGGCGGAATGCGAACGCCAAGATGGAACATGGACTACGGTGTTTGAAAACGATGAAAACAAGAACATGAATTTCTATAATTTAACAAATGCAAATTTGGGTTGGGGCTTATGCCGCACCAACAATTAGTCCCCGATATATGTACATGTATTTTTCTAAATAAATATCAAGATAAAAATTTGTTGCACTTATCCGCAGATTTTTGCTAGGATTAAACCAGAGTCGAATGGGAATTCGATTCGGGGCTGTAGAAGGCCTGTAAGTATCGGTGCAGAGCATCGTAATCCGTTGTGGTTTCAAAAGTTTTGCACCGTAATAATGTTTTATCCCTGACTTCTGTTGGGGTGCCGTTGGAGTATATATAAAGGCCAATGGAATCATTAATACTTATGATCTTCTAACACCCCGACATGTCTTTTAGACATCGGTTTTTAATAAAGAAAAGGGGCAAATCATGAAAAAATTTATATTTGCAATTATGTGTGTGGTGGGTATAGCAACCGCTTATGCGGAAAATGAAAATGCGGCGACATCAAAAGAATATGTGGACACCGAACTTGCCACAAAACAACCGACTATACCCGCCGAGGGCGCAAATGTTGTTATGACCTTTGATTCAACCGCGACCGATGGAATCGGCACAAAAAATATTTATGACCCGTCGGGCTCATATATGAATCAACAAAACGCACTTGTTACGGCCGCGACTGCGAACTCTGCGGTTCAAATGGCAATAAACGGTGAGTTTATATGCACGGAATACAGCACTATTGACCCAACGGATTGTTGGTTGTGGGGTATAAAAACACAAGAAAATTTTAGTGGTTCTTTACCTCCGGATTACACACAATTGGAATACTTGGAGTTTGATGGACAACAGTACATAAATACAAATGTAATTTTTGCACATGAAATTGCGCGTGCCGAGATAAACGCAAAAATTATCGCAGGTTCTGCTTGGTCTGGTATGTTCGGTGCCCAAGATGCCCCATATACTAATTCAGCATTACTGGTATATCATAATAATCCATATGTTGGTATTGCCAGTTTCCCGCATATCAAGTTATTTTCGTCAGACGTATTTGGACATGTGATTTTGTCTGGGGATAATGGTACAGCAACCATACAAACAGGTGATAATAAAATATATACCCAGCAATATACTGGTTCTATAATATCCAGTTATCCATGGTTAATTGGAAAGTTACCTAATTATTTGAGTTCAGTTGGATTTATTGGTTATATTAGTAATGTAAAATTGTATGATAACAATGTGTTGGTATTTAATGGTATCCCTGCACGTCGTAACACTGATGGTGTTTTGGGAATGTATGATAGTGTATCAAACACATTCTTTACAAATTCGGGCACAGGAACATTTGTCGCCGGACCAGTGGCGAGTTATTTGCCACAGAATCAGCAATAGTGTTAGTGTAAGTGGCCAGTGGTTAGTAGTATCTGGAACAAACCCGTAATTACGAAATAATTCCAGAGCCCACTAACCACTAACACTAACCACTAACACTAACCACTAACACTAACCACTAACACTTACACTAACCACTCTTGCTTATTTCACTGTCAATTCTTTGCCGTGAACATCGACATATACGGTTGAACCTTCGCCGACCGCATCAGACAAAATCAAATCCGCGATTTTATCTTCGACCGCCGAAGTAATAAGGCGCTTTAATGGTCGCGCACCAAATACTGGGTCGTATCCGTTTTCCGCCAACCATTTTATCGCCGCGTCTGTGACATCCAAATCTATGCGCCGCGCCGCAAGGCGTTTGCGCACCCCGCGCAGTTGAATTTCAACGATACCCGACATTACATCTTTGCCCAGTTGATTAAAGAACACTATTTCGTCGATTCGGTTGATGAATTCCGGTCGGAAATGTTTCTTTACTGCTTCCATGTTGGGCAGGTTGCTGGTCATAATTATAATGGTGTTTGTAAAGTTCACAACGTGACCTTGACCGTCGGTTAAACGCCCATCGTCCAATATTTGCAGGAACACATTGAACACGTCTGGGTTTGCTTTTTCGATTTCATCGAACAACAACACCTGGTAAGGGCGACGACGCACGCTTTCGGTCAAAACGCCACCTTGTTCATAACCGACGTATCCGGGGGGACTGCCGATTAAACGGGCGACAGAATGTGGTTCCATATATTCACTCATATCAATTCGTGTCATCGCAGTATCATCGTTAAACAGGTATTCCGCCAATGCTTTTGCGACCTCGGTTTTACCGACACCGGTGGGACCCAAGAACATGAAACTTCCCGATGGGCGACGCGGGTCAGAAAGGCCCGCACGTGAACGACGAATCGCACGCGCGACCACCGCCAACGCTTCGTCTTGACCAACAACGCGTTTGCGCAGTTCGTCTTCGATATTCAAAAGTTTCGATTGTTCCGCCACCGTCAATCGTTCGGCGGGAACACCAGTCCATTTGCTGACCACCGCCGCGATATGTTCCGGCAGAACCGTTTTATATTCGCGCGATTCGGTGTTCATCTGTTTTATTTTTTCTTCTAATTCTGGAATCTTGCCATATTGCAACGCGGATGCTTTTTCATAGTCGCCGTTCCGCATCGCCGCCGCGACTTCGGCTTTGGCGGCATCCAACGCCGCCATAGCGTCCGACAGTGCACGCATTTTTTCTTGTTCGGCGCGCCATTCTGCGGTCAGTTTTTGTGATTTTTCTTCGGTGTCATGGATGATTTTTTCCAATTCACCAAGGCGTTTTTTGGATTCTTCGTCTTTTTCTTTTTTCAACGCCTGTTGCTCGATTTTTAATTGCATTAAATGCCGATCAACTTCGTCCAACGCATCGGGTTTTGACGCAACCTCGATACGCACACGCGCCGCGGCTTCGTCCATTAAATCAATGGCTTTGTCGGGCAAGAAACGGTCAGTAATATACCGATCTGAAAGCCGTACTGCCGCAACCAGTGCCGCGTCCGCAATACGCACACCGTGATGACCTTCGTATTTTTCTTTAAGCCCGCGCAAGATTGAAATCGTATCATCTACACTTGGCTCATCAATATAGACGGGTTGAAAGCGACGCGCCAGGGCAGGGTCTTTTTCAATATATTGCCGATATTCGTCCAAAGTAGTCGCGCCCAAACAATGCAATTCACCACGCGCCAGCATCGGTTTAATCAGGTTTCCTGCGTCCATGCTGCCTTCGCCTTTGCCGGCGCCGACCAAAGTGTGTAATTCATCGATGAACAATATGATTTGTCCGTTTGCGTCTTTGACGGCTTTTAATATCGCCTTGAATCGCGATTCGAATTGACCGCGGAACATTGCGCCCGCCATCATCGCGCCCAAATCCAAAGACAAAAGTTTCTTGTTTTGAAGGTTTTCCGGAATATCGCGTGAGATAATGCGTTCTGCCAAGCCTTCAACAATAGCGGTTTTACCGACCCCCGGATTACCAATCAACACAGGATTGTTTTTTGTTCGCCGTGAAAGAACTTGGATAGTCCGACGGATTTCTTCGTCGCGTCCAATGACCGGATCAAGCTTGCCTTCGGCGGCAAGTTTCGTAAAATCGGTCGTATATTTTGCAATCGCCTGGTCGGGCGTTTCTTGCATTTCATCTGGATTCATTTATGACTCCTTTATTTTTGTTGACCTTTATATAGTTGCATTTTTTCGAAATTCAAGCATTGAGAACATAAGCCCATAAAAATAAAAACAAAAAAATACAAAAGAAAACTTGACTTTTGGCGATTTTTGTTATAAATTATGCGCCAGTGATTAAAGGATTTAATATGCCACGTGTATGTAAAGTAACAGGTAAAAAGACAGAAGTCGGTATGAATGTTTCCCATTCGGAACGCCATACAAAGCGTACGTTCTTGCCGAATCTGCATGTTTTAAAGTTCCACAGTGATATTTTGGGACGCAATTTTTCATTGCGCCTTTCTGCGGCGGGTCTGCGCACGCTGACCAAGCACGGTGGATTGGATGCTTATGTTATGGCAAAGCCTATTTCGCGTCTGACACCAGAAATGGCAGAGATTAAACGCGCAATCGTTAAAAAGAACGGTGCGGTGGCAAAGCCTGCAAAGAAACCGGCGCATAAACCGAATCGCAGTGCGCGTTTGGTTAAAAAAGTGGAATCGAAAAAGGCGAAATAAACCAACCTGGCCCTGTGGTGGAATTGGTAGACGCGCTTGACTCAAAATCAAGTTCCGCAAGGAGTGTCGGTTCAAGTCCGACCAGGGCCACCAGAAATAAAAATATGCCCCATCGGGGCATGTTTTTGTTTCCGCCCTGTGTCGCGGCGCAACGTAGTGGAGGCGGATGTCGCGCCATTCCGCTTTCTCTATCGCTGCAGCGAGATTTTGCTAACCACTAACACTAAATCACTAGCCACTATTGCACCACGTTTTGCGGGATGAAAGTATTTTGCCCATACGGTTGGTATGGTGTGGCAACGGTACCTTCTTCCAGTTGCACGTCTGATATAGATATGGTTCCACCGTATCCATAACTTGCAAAAATACCTTTAACAGTTTTTCCAGGGTCCGACGTTAAAACGACATATTTGGTTTCACCATATGAAACCATGTCAGATAGTGGGGGTTGACTGTAGGTATTATCGGTATACAAAAAGAAAAATCGACTCCTTGCCATACCCTCACTAATACCGCTCATAGTATAAGATAGTGTATATTGTGTATTTGATTGGAAAACATCCTTGTCATTAAAAAAATAATTTCCTCTTTTTATGTATAGGTCATAAAGATTTGCCACACTTCCAGTATAAACACCATTGCTTTTTGTCCATCCGTCTGCTTGTAACAGTCTATCAGAATCAAACAAATTCCGGCTGGGGTTCACGGGGCTAAAGATATTGAACAATAAACATTTACTGTTTGGGTCGTTTGGGTCTTTGCGTTGTGCGCATGTGAATTCACTGTTTATTGCATTTTGCAACGCCGCATTAAATGTTGATGCTTCAATCAAAGAACTTTGTTGGTCGGCATAAGACCCAGAATCATCGTATATACCCTTTGCCGCCGGTGCGCCCGCAACCCCAGTATTCATCAAAACCGTATTCGCCGCAAAGTCCAATTCGTCTTGTTTGTTTGCAACTTTTGTATTTACACCGCCAACCGTCGGTAAAGTCGTGGCACTTGTATTCGTTTCCGCACCTAAATCGCCCGTGATAGTACGCGTACCAACCGCACCATCGGTTGTGCCACTGTAAGTCATAGCTGTGTCCGCACCCAATTTATTGAATTTGTCTTGTCGCGTTTCCAATTCTTCGGCAACATAGCCCACCGAAGTTGCGCGTTCATTTTCCCCCGCGGCGTATACAGTTACAGCACCAACCATAAATATAATTGCAATTATAATTTTTTTCATAATTTGCTCCCTTTGTTCCTTTTACTAACCATTAAACGAACATGTCGAAACGACATGTCGGGGTGTTAGAAAAATCATACTTCCAATGATCCCAATGACCTTTTGCGTGCGCATTATAGTCAATGGCACCCCAACACGGGGCATACACAACAATCGGTGCGAAAACATCAGGAATTTACTTGAATTTCGATGCTCTGCACCGGGAAGTACGGGTTTTTCTACGACCCTGAATCAAAATTCCTTTTGATTCAAATTCAGCTTAGCAAAATTTGCATGAACAGGTCAAGTTCCTTTTTTACAAAAACAAAAAGTTCCGCCGATGGGCGGAACTTTTTTTTATAACCTGACAATTATTTATCCAACGCTTGGATAATCTGTTCATATGGAATCGCACCCGGGAACGCTTGTTCGCCGATAATCAGATACGGTGTGCCATTGATATCAAAGCGTTGCGCCAATTCACGAACATTTTTGAATTCACGTGCGACAACCGGACCGGTCATATCTTTTTCCAATTGGGTGGTATCCAAACCAACTTCTGCCGCCAATTTCATGACTTTCTTTTTGATTTTTTCGCCCAATTTAGAACGATCTTTCATGTCATCTTGGGTATAGTATTCTTTTTCCATCAACTTTTTATCCAACGCGGCGGCTTTTTCATTGCTTTGCAATTTCGCAGCAATCACAGCACGTGCCGGAGCATCAGACAATTCGCCATGAATCGAGAAGTTCTTTAACACGACGCGAACATCATCGCGATCCGCCATCACGCGTGCCAATTCAGAGTGAACACGACGGCAATATGGGCAAGAATAGTCAGACCACAAGAAAATTGTGTGCTCTGCGTCTTCGGGACCCCAAATCGGAGCATCAGCAATCATTTCGCCCAAGTTCGAACGAACATATTTGCGAACTTCTTTGCTTTTTTCGGCTTGCTGTTGTTCTTGCATCGCGCTAACCATGTCTTGCAAGATACCCGGATTAGTGTGTGTCAGGTAGTACGGTGTATAGATACGGCATACACAACCCGCAACCAGCACGATAGAAATCAATTTGATAACTTTGCGTGCCATGTGGTTTTCCATCGCCGGTTTTTTGCCTTCGTCTGTGACAAACTTGCCACCAAACAAGAACAGCATGATTCCAACGATAAGTAAGATGATTGTCCAAAACATATTTTTCTCCTTTGTTTTATTGAACAATGTCATATTAGAAAAGAAAATTGGGCTTTGCAACAAATAAATGTAAAAATTCTTAAATTTTTTGTGTCACCAGAATCTTTCGCGATATC
The DNA here is from genome assembly GCA_045613345.1 of Candidatus Enterousia sp. GTDB lineage: Bacteria > Pseudomonadota > Alphaproteobacteria > Rs-D84 > Rs-D84 > Enterousia. Next base: position 3,538 of record JAZLAT010000010.1, on the reverse strand, counting down.
GGCAGATTTGCGCCCATGTCGCGGCAAATTTTATTCAAAAAAGCAAACGTAGTGTCCAAATCAATCGGCATTTTATAAAGTCGTGAAATATAAGGCGCGGCGCAATCGTCGCAAACTGCGCGCGCGGTTTTGGGCGAAATATAGTTTAAATTTTCCGTCCGTCCGCAACCCGAACAGTGAGTTAAATCAAATGCATATCCAAGTGCGCCAATCAATTTAACTTCCCAATCTAAATACACCGCCCATGCATCATTGGCGCGGGGCAGGGCGGTAAGCATGTTCAATGTTGCATCATAAAGATTTGTGTAACTTTCGCGTTCGGGCAACAGAGTACATATTAAATCAAATGCCGTGGTCATATAGTTCAGCATACCTGTATTCGCCATAATCGGTGCCGCAAGATTCTTTTCGGGTTCCCAATGAAACACCCCCAGTGCGGAATCAAGGCGCGCGTTCCAAGACATATTCCCGATTTGCCCCACCAATGGTCGGTTTGTGCGTGCCGTAACACCGCCACGAATCATTCCGGCAACCAACCCGTGTTCGCGCGTAAAAATGTGTGCGACAAGGTTCCGTTCGTCGAACGGTCGCATCGCGATTAAAATCCCAACTGATTCCAAAGTCATGTTCGGATTATAGTGTGTTTATTATCGTGCATGCAATAGATTTTAATCAGGTTGCCCCGTAAATCCAATTGGTGGCGTGTCGTTTGGCAAGTCAACATGGTATACAGTACTATTATTATCCCGAAGATTAAGTGAATTCGTGCCGCCGTTTCCTGTGGCAACCGGAATATAGCATATTGTATCATTATATCTTATATGTAAAGCCGGATTGGTTACTTTTGTGCTTAATACCGGGAAAGATAAGCCGGTGCTTGTTTTTAAATTTGTGAATCCGGCCGTGCAATCAGTAGTGCATATATTGTTATACCAATGTTCGTTGGGTTTCAGACCGACTGTACATGAAACTTTGCCATTAAACCACGATTCAAATCCAGTTGTATATTGTGTGGTTCCGCATGGACAAGAGGTGTACATATTGGTGTTATTAAACATTGCACTCATCATGCCGCTTGCGGTGGACGTTGTTGATATGGTACCAAACAAATTGTCGGGGATATAGCCGCTAAGGTGGCTACAACCTCTGAATGTATACTGAAACATATATCGTTGGGGGGATCCGCTAAGTCCATTTGCCCCGCCGAACAAGTTTCCTGGGATGGCTCCGGTAAGCCCTGTGCAACCATTAAATGTTCCTTCGAACATGTTAGCTGCTGGCGCTCCACTAATACCATTTGCGCCTCCAAACAGGTTTTCTGGGATTGATCCGGTAAGCCCACGGCAACCATTAAAAGTTTGATAGAACATAGAGTCTGCTGGTGTCCCACTTATACCATTTGCTCCGCCAAACAGGTTTTCTGGAATGGCTCCGGTAAGCCCCGTGCAGCCATCAAAGGTGGCATTAAACATCGAAAGTGCCGGCGTTCCACTAATACCATTTGCTCCGCCAAACAGGTTTTCTGGGATAGAACCGGTAAGACCAGAACAATTAGTAAAGGTATGAGAAAACATATATGGTCGTGGGGATCCGCTAAGTCCATTTGCTCCGCCGAACAAGTTTCCCGGGATGGAACCAGTAAGCTTCGAGCAACCGTCAAAGGTGCTATTAAACATCTGGTTTGCTGGCGTACCGCTAAGTCCGTTTGCTCCGCCGAACAGGTTTTCTGGGATGGCTCCGGTAAGCCCTGAGCAACCGGCAAATGTAGCATTGAACATTCTTTGTGCTGGAGTTCCACTAATGCCATTTGTGCCTCCAAACAGATTTTCCGGGATGGAACCAGTAAGCTTCGAGCAATTTCTAAATGTTTCCTCAAACATTGCAAGTTTTGGCGTTCCACTTATACCATTTGCTCCGCCAAACAAGTTTTCTGGGATTGACCCGGTAAGCCCTGAGCAACTATAAAAGGTGCCGAGAAACATGGTTTCTGCTGGTGCTCCACTAATGCCATTTGCTCCGCCGAACAAGTTTCCCGGGATGGAACCGGTAAGCCCACGGCAACCATAAAAGGTGTTCTGGAACATACTGGTTGCTGGTGTTCCACTTATACCATTTGCTCCGCCAAACAGGTTTTCCGGGATGGCTCCGGTAAGCCCTGAGCAACTGGCAAATGTAGCACTGAACATTCTTTGTGCTGGTGTTCCACTAATACCATTTGCTCCGCCGAACAAGTTTCCTGGGATGGCTCCGGTAAGCCCTGTGCAACCATTAAATGTTTCTTCGAACATGCTAGTTGCTGGCGCTCCACTAATACCATTTGCGCCTCCAAACAGGTTTTCTGGGATTGATCCGGTAAGCCCACGGCAACCATTAAAGGTGTTATTAAACATCTGTTTTGCTGGCGTACCGCTAAGTCCGTTTGCTCCGCCGAACAGGTTTTCTGGGATGGCTCCGGTAAGCCCTGAGCAACCGGCAAATGTAGCATTGAACATTCTTTGTGCTGGTGTTCCACTTATACCATTTGCACCCCCGAACAGGTTTTCTGGGATGGAACCAGTAAGCTTCGAGCAATTCCTAAATGTTTCTTCGAACATGCTAGCTGCTGGCGCTCCACTAATACCATTTGCGCCCCCAAACAAGTTTTCCGGGATTGACCCGGTAAGCCCCGTACAACTTTTAAAGGTTTCTTGGAACATACTTGTAACAGGAACCGTAATCCCCGTAAACAGATTATTTGGTAAGTTGACCATGTTGGTGCACCCAGCAAAAGTTCCCTTAAATAGGGGTGAATTTTGGCCAATAGTCGGAAAAATAGCCCCCAGTGATCCAGAAATGCCGTAAACCATTTTATTGCTGTTGAACGATATTGCCGCAGAATAGTTATCGTATGCGTTGGCATCGCCGCCCAGTTTAATTGTATATTGACCAGCATTTGTATATTGGTGAGAATAGTTTGTATTGCTTGTGTTTGTGCGTTCAACTTTTTGTGTGTTCCCATCGCCCCAGTCAACATAAAAAGTTCCTTTTGCAGATATTGAAAAACTGAATGTTGTGTTCGCCGTCAACTCTGTGGTTGTGATTTGAAATTTTGATAAAACGCATTCATTATCAACAGAAAACTCGTCGTTCGCACAATCCGCACGTGCGGTTGTTACTGTCAAAAGTATCCCAATAAAACCAATAAGAAATTTCCTCATACCCCTTCCCCTATTCTAATAGGCACTGTTCATATTGGGTATAATAGTATAACTTGCGATAATAATGCAAGAAAAAATAGTGATACTGGTTAATGTTAGTGAACGGGCGCATTCACGCCCGTTTGTTTTATTTCCAGATAATTAAAAATTATGAAATTATTCCAGAAAATACTAACCACTAATACTGCCCACTTACATCGTTCCGGGCATACCCGCCGGCATTTGGTTGTTTGCCGATTTTTCTTCGGGAATTTCCGACATCACTGCGCCGGTTGTCAACATAACGCCCGCCGTGGATGCCGCCGCCATAATCGCGGTTTTTACAACCTTTGCTGGGTCGA
>JAZLAT010000009.1:0-1104 GCA_045613345.1 Candidatus Enterousia sp. | reverse complement strand
GGCAGGTCAATAAAAGAGTACATTTGTACTATGCCAGTGAACAAGGGCTATGCCCGAAAATGAAAAACCACCCGCTAGGCGGGTGGATGTTTATTTGATATAAAGAAAAACCACGCGATAGTCGCGTGGTTGGAAAAAGGTTTACCGGTGAGTATTGAAATAAAACTCCGATTGTGTATAATGAGAGTATGACCTGCCAGTCAAAAATCAAAATACACAATCGGAGGATATTAAAATGAAAGAATCATCTAACACCACAAATAGTTTAGCACATACAAAATGGAATTGCAAGTATCATATAGTTTTTGCGTCAAAATATCGCAGAAAAATATTTTATGAAGAACATAGAATAGAAGTGAGAGAAATAATAAGAAGACTATGCGAATGGAAAGGCGTGGAAATAATAGAAGGGGAAGTATGCCCCGACCACGTACATATTCTTGTATCAATTCCCCCAAAAATGAGCGTTTCGGTGTTCATGGGATACTTGAAAGGTAAAAGTGCAACGATAATATTTCAAAAATGGGGGAATATGAAATTTGCCTACCGAAATCGCGAATTTTGGTGTAAAGGATACTATGTTGACACGGTGGGGAAAAATACAAAAGCGATACAAGAATATGTTGCAAATCAATTGAAAGCGGATAAAGAGGCTGACCAATTAAGCATTTTTGACCCGCGTGACCCGTTGACGGGTAGCAAGTAACACGTGCATGACTGGCAGGTCAACAAAAAAGCACATTTGTGCTACGCCAGTAAACAAGGGCTATGCCCGAAAAATAAAAACCACCCGATATTCGGGTGGATGATTATTTTGATTTTAGGTATATTTTGCGACGAGTTTCAAACAAATGAAACTCCTTTTTAATCGTAAAATCTATCTGCGCCGGGCTGTTTGGCGAGGCAAAGGCAATCGTCCCGTCTACGTCCGCAAGCATTGCATACCCCTCTCCGCAAAAAACAATCGGCACACCGCACAAAAAGGCGTACGCGCGTAATAGCACCGAACAAACGTAATTTTGCACCTTTCCAAACGGGCATATTATAAAATCACAGCCGCAAATGGACAGGGTTTTCCACGTTTCAAAATCGTATATATCCTCT
>JAZLAT010000008.1:0-3549 GCA_045613345.1 Candidatus Enterousia sp. | reverse complement strand
GATCAACAATGTCGCGAAATCATCAATCAAAACGGACTTTCGAAACAGAAACGGAAGTTTGTTGAAGAAGGTTTTGAATTGATTGAAGCGATCACGGAAATGCAAGTTGCGCCATCCCGCAAGAATCTTGAACATGTGATTGAAGAATTGGCGGATTGTTTTGTTGTTTGGCGGCAATTTGTCGAATATTACGATTTGGACATTGCCGAAATAATGACAGTCGCAAAGGCGAAAGCCGAAAGAACTATTGCACGAATAAAAGAAAAAAGTATATATTTGTGATAGATAAACAATTTGACATGGAAACATTGAAAACAATTTGGCGCGGATTTTCCGGCATTGCTACGTTGGCCGCGCTTGTCATGACTGCCATCGGCGGCGTTTGCAATCTGTTCTGCGATGGACACTATATATTTGTAGTGGCATTAGTTTTTGTTTTGGGTTTTGCAATCAAACCGATGCGGAACTATATCCAAAAATCGCTGATGTAATGAAGAAAATCAGTGTATTTGTTGAAATGGTTTTGATCGCGCTTGTCACAATGTGGCTTTTGGCCGGATGCGCGCCGCGAAGATATGCATATAAAGTATTTTTCAAGGATGGTTCTGTCGAATATTACGAACTAAACTACAAACCGAAACCGGATGCAAAAGCCATCGAATACGATGATGAAACAATTCTTGGTATTGACAAAATCGAAAAAGTTGATTGAACATGTTGCACTTGACATTGATACGCAAATGGAAAAAGCCGGAATATACAATCGGACAATTGTTCGCCGGCGGTAGGATGATATGCAACACCATTGAAGATTGCGATCGCGGTTTGAATCAGCACATGACAGAAACCGAAATCAAAAAAAACAAGGTGCAAAACGAAACCGCCATTCCGGTCGGAACATATAAATTGACAGTCAGCATGTCACCGAAATTTGGCCGGAAGTTGATTGAAGTGTTGAATGTTCCGGGATATTCCGGCATTAGGATTCACAGAGGGAACACGGCAAAGGATTCCGCCGGATGCATTTTGCCCGGAAACAACACCGAAAAAGGCAAGGTGACAAACTCAACGAAGTTTGAAGAATTGCTGACATCGATGGTTGAAAGCGCGATCAGCAACGGTGAAGAAGCATATTTGACAATCATTTGATCATTTCATATCCCACAACGGCGCGAAGCCGCCTAAAAACAAGGTTCTTTTTGAAGTCCACCGATTAAAGCGGCGGACAACTGCGAAAGCAAAAAGCAAACGGCGCAAATTCCGTATTAAGTGCGCGGAACGTGATGGCAAATTATACAACGCCAAAACGAAAACATAACATCTTTTGCAAGTTGTGTGCAACTCACAACCGCCGTTCAAATTTATAATTATGAATTGTTGTTTTGATTTGGATTGTCTTATTGGCACACGGCCAAAAGTACAACGCAATAATGGCCGGTTTGTCAAAGGAATGACACCGCATAATAAGGGAAAGAAATGGTCTGAATGGATGCCGGATGGCCGCAAACAACGCAAGGTTCGAAATAGACTTGTCCACTCCGGCAATCCACACATCGGCGGATGGAACAAAAAGCACATCATCGCAAGCAAAGAAGGCAAAGAATATTGGTTTGAATCGGCAACGGCGGCGGCAAACGCGCTTAATTTGATACGAAGGAACATTTGCCATGTCGCAAACGGACAACGAAACACATGCGGCGGATGGCGGTTCAGATATACGGAAATCGAACAACACTAAAGATGGAAAATCAGCGAAACACCGGATCGGAACTGATAATCGCGGCGGCAATCGCTTTTTTGTTCTTTCGGTTTGGCCAATCATGGCAGAAAAACCGCGAACAAACAGATCCGATCAGCGTGGACACGGTTGTTTTGACACACATTGACACGTTTTTCATCGACAAACCAACGGAAATTGTCCGGTATGTGACAAGGCATGACACAATTTTCGAAACGGACACGGCAATAAAAATCGTATTTGATAGCGTTTCCGGGCAATCTGCGGCCATTATTCCGATCGAAAGTATAATTTATCAAGACAGCACGAAAAATGCAAAATACACGGCTTATTTGAGCGGATATAAAGCCGCGTTGGATTCGATTGAAATAAACTGTTTGCAGACAGAAACGATCATCACGAAATTTGAACGCGAAAAAGCGCCGAAAATCGGGGTTGGCGTTCAACTTGGCGTTGGTGTTTCCGCGCAAGGCATCGCCGCGCCGTATTTAGGGATCGGAATTCAATACAGATTGTTTGGAAAATAACTATATTTGAATGCACTTTTCTTTCACGATAAATGAGTTCTAGCCGAACGGCCATCGCTGAGAAATGAAGGCCGATTTTTTATTCCAATTTATTCCAATTCTTGCGAATCTGTAAAGAATTAGCAAAATATACATGTTCCGGCGATACATATACAAAAACGCTTTTTTTATACATATCACGAAAAAAAAATAAAAAAAACATTTTGCAGATATAAAAAACAATTATATATTTGCAATGTCAAAACGATGCGGCGAATTCCGCAAAACATTAAAAACAAAGAAAAATGACACGAATTGAAACAATCAAAAGATTCATGAAAATCGCCGAAGGCATGACATACATCAACGGATCATGTCCGGCGGATTATGAGAAAATGAACGCGGCCATCGACGGCGAACTGACATTTGAAAACATGGCGGATGCCTTCAACAAATTATTCCTGAAGCCGAATTTTGTTTCGATGGCGGAACGCGATCGCGAAGATGTTGAAGAAATGATGGCGATGTCAGATGAAGAATTTGAAGAAGAATTTCACGCAATAAACGGATATTATTACAAAGAATAAAACATGACGATAATATTTTATAAATACGTTAACGGCCAACTTGTCGAAAATGACGGTTGGCACGAATATGACCGAAAAATGGTGATTGATAGAATCGCCCGGCAGAATAGCAGAATTACATACAAAGCATTGATTCGTGAATCGTATTTAGAAACAGTGAAAGTGTGGCATGAATTAGACTTGACAAAATCCAAACTATTCAGAAAAGATCCAAAACAATATTCAATTTTTGATTATATATAAATAATAGTTATATTTGCATAACTAAAAATTTAAATTATGGCAAACATCAGAATCAACGAAGCCATTGCAAAAGCAACTTTGGATGGCAAGAAAATCAAAAAAATGGACATCGCCGCAAGGCTTTGGCCGGATTCGGTACTGTTAACGCGCCGCGCTAACATGACAAACCTTTGCACCGGGAAAACGCAAAAGATCACCACAGAAATGGTTGAAATAATCTGTGAAATGACCGGTGTTGATGCAAACTTTTTGTTCGACATTAAAAATCAAGAATTATGAAAGTATTTGTTGCAATTTTCGCATTGTTAGGCATCGCAAGTATTATTGCGGCCTATTGGAATCCGTTTCACCTTGTCACGGCGTTTTGTTGCCTTCTTATGGTGATCAACGGATTCGCGCATATCAAAGAAAGTGTTTAATGTAAAAATCAAAGAAAAATGGAAACTTTAAAATCATTATTGAATCAGCGCGATTG
>JAZLAT010000007.1:0-37858 GCA_045613345.1 Candidatus Enterousia sp. | reverse complement strand
TTGGAATCCGTTTCACCTTGTCACGGCGTTTTGTTGCCTTCTTATGGTGATCAACGGATTCGCGCATATCAAAGAAAGTGTTTAATGTAAAAATCAAAGAAAAATGGAAACTTTAAAATCATTATTGAATCAGCGCGATTGCCAAGATGGTGTGATCGCAAAATGCAACCTTCAAATCCAACAGTATGATTTGAACATCAAATCAACGCAATTGAAAATGGAACAGATGCGCAAAACGATGGATGGCAATATTGAAGCCCGGAAACGTGTTGTTGTAAAACTTGAAGAAGCGCAAAAACTTCGCGATGAATTATCATCGAAAATCGAAAACTTTAAATAAACATTAAAATCAAAGGAAAATGGAAACAACACCAAAAATGACAGAATTCGCGCCGGAAACATCCGCGCAATTTGACATCATGCCCGGCATGACAGTCGAACAAATGAAGGCGATGTTTTTCGACAAAAACGCGCTGATTGAACCGCAATTTCCGGTTTACCAACTCAACACGAAGGGATATCGGTATTATTACAAGTACGATGAACAAGGCGAACCGCAATTTTTTCCATCAGTCACAACCATATTGGCACAAACAATGCCGGAAAGTCCGTTTTTGAAACAATGGCGCGACAAGATGGGCACGGAAGCGGCGGATCGATATCGCGATGAACGCGCGGCATACGGAACATTCATGCATGGTTTATTTGGCGAACTGTTGATCAACCGATCAATCGATTTGGATTCAGTCCAAGAAAAACTGAAAATCTATATCGAACAAAAGCAATTGCCGGTTGATTTCATCTTTTATGCTGATGATCTGAAAAAAGATGTTTTGGCATTCGCGCAATGGGTAGCCGATTATGATGTCCGGCCGTTGGCCATCGAAATCGCGCTTGTCAGCGAATTAAAACATTTTGCCGGGATGATTGATCTTGTTTGCACCTTAAACACGAAAGAAGGCCGCAAAACGGCCATTGTTGACTTCAAATCCGGGCGCAACGGATTCACGGAAGAACACGAATTGCAGTTGCATTTGTATCGCGACATGTGGCAAGAAAATTTTCCGGAACATCCGATTGACAAGGTTTTCAATTTCAGTCCGAAAGATTGGCGCAAGGAAAAACCGACATACAATTTCAAAGATCAAACCGAAAGCGAAATGGCGGCGGTTCGCGATGACATTCTTGCGATTGCGGCGGTGAAAGACAATCAGCGCGAAAACAGATTCACGGCCACATACGGCAAAATAAATCTTGATGAACTTGATCTGTCGAAAAACATTTGTTCGCTTTCATTGGCTGATATTGTGAAATCAAAGAAGCAATAAATTCGCCCGGACATTGATTGCAGAAGGGGAAATTCTAATCGTTGCCATCTTTCAGAACATCAAAATCCCTTCTGCAATTTTTTTAAAAAAAATAAAAAAAGTTTTGCAGATATAAAAATAAATTATATATTTGCAATGTCAATAAAGACAAACCGACCGGCCGGGTTGCCGGAACAAAAAATTTAAGATTATGAAAGCAATAATCAACATCGTAACAAAGAACCACAAAGGCGGCGAAATGTATGTGGCCAATGTGAACAGTTTGCAAGAAGCAAAAAATTACTTCAACGAAAATTCAGATTATTTGACAAAACAAGCGCGGAAGCGTAATGTTGAAAGGGTTGAAGCATACGTGAATGATAATTATCAAATAATTTTTTCACAAACATTTTAAAATTTGAATTATGAAAACGAAAAACCAAAAACACGAAACACCACAAGAAAAGATCGCCCGGCTACAACGCAAGCGCCGGGCGCTTGAACAAGACAAACGCGAATTCGGTTTTTATCCGGATTTGGATGAAGAAGAAATTGAAGAATTGGAATGGTTGGAATATCAAAAAGAAAAGGCGACCGAAATGCGCGCCGATTATCTTGAAGAAAAAAGACGCGGACTGTATTAATTAAATAATCATGAACGGAAGAATAAAAAGGCCGGAAGCGCCGACAAGGTTGGTCCTTCCGCGCGTTGGGCAAATAAAAATCGGCAAGAAAAGCGAACGCGGATTGCCGATGTCAGTTGATTATTTCATCCCTTCAGGAAAATACGCATCACTGTTCACGGCGGCTTATGGCGAAAAACCACAGACAATTCAAATAGTTTTTCCAAGTGATGATGCCGAACAAGTCTGCAACGAACGATATGAATACAGGGATGATGAAGGCCGTTTGATTGCAAGCGGTGATGGCGAAACATTTGATGTTTGGAACGGCAAACAATATGCGAAACTGACAATCACAGATTATCCGCATTTGATGGAATCAATAACACACCGCTATCCGAACAAGAAAAGCAAACAACCTGATTGCGATGGTTGGGAAATCACATTGACGTTGAATTTTATTGTTCCGTTGGTTCGCGGCATCGCCGGCGTTTGGCAATTCGTATCGAAAGGAACTGCATCGACAATTCCGCAAATCCGGGAAACGTTTGATGCAATGTTGGCGGAACGCGGCTTTTGCAAAGGAATCATTTTTGATTTGAACGTGAAATTCGCTACAACACAAAAACCCGGCGACAAATCGCGCTTTCCTGTTGTTTCATTGGTCCCGAACGAAAGCGAAGCGAACGTTTTGAAAGTGAAAAAGGCTTTTGAACCTATTGATGTAAAGATGTTGAACAAATAAAACTTTTTAAAAATGACACCTGCAAATTCAAAATCATTATTGGCGTTTATATTCGACCAAATGGAAAAATTGAACCGAAACGAAATTACCGCCGAACAAGCCTGTGCGCAAGCGAAATTGGCAAGTCAAGCAAGCAATCTTTTGAACTACGAATTGAAAAGAACAATTGTGCAACTTCGATTAAATGAAATCGGCGGCAACGTGACACCAAAATTGCGTGAAATAGAATGCAAAAACTTCGATTATGATACTTTGTGAAATATTTAATGATATAGCCAAAACCAAAAAAGAACTTGAATCAACAGTTTCGTTTTTTTTGAGTAGTAAATTATTCGAACGATGGGAAAAATACGAAGGTGAATTATCAGTTGCCTACAATGGAGTTTGCCGCGATGTTGATATTGTTGATGAGGGGTTACGGCTTGCAAATGTCAGCGATTGGGCAATATATTTTGAAGGCCACAAAAACAACGTGCAATTCTGTGCAAAGATTTGCGTAAAAGATTATGTCGAAAAGTTTATTGAAAATGGATATCACAAAAACGCAAATTTTCATTTGGCGGCAAATATTGCAGACTCAATTGGTGTATTTATGATAAATGATTTGCTGAAAAGAGGTTGTCAACGTGGAAAGATAAAAATGTGGCAATGGCGGTGCGATGCTTTGTCTTTCGGCAAAATCAAAGAATACTATATGACAATAATGCCGATTTACTTGAAACTACTTGCAGAAACAAGCAAAACAAATAATCCGCCATGTGAATGGTTATACTATGCTAACGCTCACGCCAGCGGCAAATGGTACAAAGCCGACACGGAACGGCCAAGATACACGACAATCCCAAATCAAGAATATGATTGCAGTCAAATATTCCGATTGAGGGAAAGAAACGAAAGTATTAGGCAAATTGCGGCAATAACAGGCATACCAAAAAGCACGGTGCAAAGAAAATTGGCAAAAGCGAAATAAAGTATTGAATAATTGATTATATTTGCAGTACATAAAAACGCAATTCACGGTTGCGGAGTAAGATAAACGATGCCTTGTGATAGGTGGTTTGGCCGTGAAACAAACCATCTTATTGCAAGGCATTAATTTTTTAAGACGATGGATTTTATAGAATTATTGGTGGTGTATGCGGATTCAATAACCGCAAATTTCAGTGATGATTTATTTAGTGAAGATGCTTTTTATCTGATTGTAAAAACTAATTCTATCAAAAAAATCAACAATTCTGATTGTCATATCAATGGCATTGACAGTGAATGTGCTGAAATAACATTTGAAAGACAAACAACAGAAAAGCGATTTTTCATTTTGGAAAGTTATGAAAGCATTAAAAAACGGTTGTCAAAAAGAATTTTTGATGCGCCAAAATTAAATCAATCACTTCTTGAAACATTATTTTTATAAACTTCCGTAAGTAGGTAGGCTTTCAATGCCTACCGAAAGCGGCTTTTAAAACGAAAAAGCGATGGAAGGATGGATCAAAATTCACCGCAAATTATTGGAATGGGAATGGTATGATGATTGCAACGTTTTTAGATTGTTTTTTCACCTTCTGTTGACTGTCAATTATGAAGATAAAAATTGGCATGGCACAACCATTTATGCCGGGCAAATTATAACAAGCATTGACAAATTGGCCGGTTCGTTGCACTTATCAACGCAACAAATTCGCACTGCAATAAATAAACTAAAAAGCACCGGCGAAATAACAAGCGAAACAACAAACAAATATACTATTGTAACCATTTGTAATTTTGCAAAATACCAATCATTTGAAAGCGTTGAACAACAAACAAAACAACAAACAAATAACAATCAAGCAACAAACGAACAACAAACAAATAACAATCAAATAACAACAACTAAAGAAATAAAGAATAAAAGAAATAAAGAAGATAATTTTGATTATGCGCAAGCGGTTGCAGAATTAGAACCGGGAATAAAAGAATCGGTTTTGCAATGTTCATTTGAAATCCAATCATGGATTGAATATAAAAAAACAGAGTTCCGGAAAACCTATAAATCCGCAACCACATTCAAAGCGTTTTTGAAACATCTTTTTGAACTCGGAAACGGCAACCCGGAAACGATGAAAGCGATAATCGAACAATCAATCGCGAACAGATATCAAGGTATTTTTGAACTTAAAAAATCTTTTAATCATGGAAACAACAACGATCCAAGAAGCGCTGACTATATTTCAACACAGCGCATTGTCGAATGCGGATTCGCAATGGCAAAGGCCGGAATGTAATGTTGTGGCAAAATTGGATGATGGCCGGAAAATTCGGCAAGTCAATGACATGAAATTTGAAGTCACACTGTACAAAGGCAATCCGGCAACGGCAAACGAAGTCGCAATTCAGATTGATAGACTTCGCCGGAATTATACGCAAATGAAGCCGGATTTTTTTGCTTCGCTTGCGAACGAACTTGCGGCGGATGAATGGCCGGCGGAACGCATAAAAGATGCGGTGACACACTTATTGCGAACTAAAAACGGCGGATTCATCGCGATTGCTGACATATTCAATTATGACAAGCCGATGAAACTTTATAATTATTCCGGATATTGTTGGCTAATAAACAACAACCGGGCGCAAGACAATGATTGTTGCGGCGAACAATCTGATTTTGGGAAAATAACAGTTAACGGCAAAGTGTTTTTCTATCTGAAAAAAGATTTGCCCATAAACAAATAATTCCATCAAACTTTGTGGAATCAATAAAACAATCGAACTATGAATGAGCGGAACAAAGCACGGATCAAAGAATTGTATTTTCGACATCCGGAACTTACCGGAAGAAAAATCGCGCGAATGTTAGCGTTGCCGATGTACGATGTTTTGACAGTCATGCGAAAACTTGGCTATTCAGCAAAAGCGCATGAAAAAGCCCGGAACGCGGTGTTGAAAGGCCAAAAACCGGAATCGCCGATGAAGATGGCGGAAAAGCCGCAAGTTGAGAAAAAAACGATTGTCAGTGTGCCAAACGGATTTTCACACATGCCATCACCGGAAACCGTTGAACACCGGCGCGAAGTGCAATTGTCCAAGAATGCGAACGCATTATTGCAGAAAGCCGAAAAAGCCGCGCAAAACGGTGACATCGAAACATATTTGAAACTTCGCAAGGAATATGAAGTTGCGGCGCGGCAAGCGGAAGCATACAAGAAACGCGGAACGCTGAACAAGTCAGAACGTGAAATCAGTGGAATCGAAAATCAATATCAAATATGCAGATAGATTGTGTCATCGGAATAGATCCCGGCAAAAGCGGCGGCATCGCCATTTGGCGGCCAAACTACAAAACCGAAACAAAGAAAATGCCGGATGAATTGATGGATTTGGTTGAATGGTTTGGCTATATGCTGAAAATATGCCATCCAATTGTGTTTGTCGAAAAAGTGCAATTGCGGCCGGATGATATTGTTGGCAATCCGGGCAAAGCCTTCCGCATTCAAAAGATGTTGGCGGATTTTGAGAAACTGAAAACGATTATGACAGTGACTGACATTCCGTTTTGTTTGGTGAATCCGATGAAATGGCAATCTGTTCTAAAATTACGAGTGAAAGGCGAAGAAAAGCCGGAACGCAAAAGAAGGTATCAGCGCGAAGCCGGGAAATTATATCCGGAAGTTAAAGCAACATTGTGGAATTCCGATGCGCTTTTGATCATGCACTTCGGCCGTCACATGTTGGCGAATGATGAAAAATGGATTCTTCAAAACTTGCCGGAAAAACTGCATGACAAATTATTTTAAAAAAAACAAAAATATTTTTGCAGATATAAAAATGATTTATATATTTGCATTGTCGCATTGACAAAACGGACTGCACCGGTTTGCAGATTAAAACAAAGGAAAAATGAAAATAACGAAAGATTATTTGATCGCGCAAGGGTTCGAAGAAAAGTATGTTGATTATCGGTTTTGGATGAAATATGATCAGCCGACAACATATACAATCACATTGCGCGAAACGGTTTACGGCGAAGGCTATCAATTGAACGTTTTCAAAAGAGGAACAAAGGAATTCGGCAAACTATTCGACAACTTGGCAAACGATAATGATTCGCGCCATTTTATGGGACATGTGACAGAAACGGAAGAAATGGAAACAATAATCATGGCATGTGGAATAGAAATTAAACCGGTGAAACCAGCAAAGGTGTCGAAATGGCGCAAGCGCTTCCCGTATTTCCTTGTCAGAAGCAAACAATTTAAAGTGTTTGTGATGTACGAAAACGAAGCATTGTTCACTGGCTTTGAAACTGATGATTACAATGAAGCAATGGCGGAAATCAACCGCCGGAACAAAGAACACATCCGCAAAAAATAACAATTAAAACATAAAAAAAATGATAGTAACAACACACGAAGGCTTGCAATGGGCGCAAAACTATTGTAACGAAATCAACGAAAAATATCCGGAACTCAAAGAACAGAAAACGCCGAACGCCATTAAGGTGATGGACTTAACAATCGCCTATCAGAATGGCGCGCAATTCATTCAAAACGAATTGGCGAATGTGAAAGACAAGTTGCGCGAAAAACAGTTGTCGCAATCCGAAACAGACTGCACAGAACCAAATTTGATTTGCGTTCAAAATGCAGATGTTTTCGCGGCATACGATGAAGCAATAAAAATGATTGATGAAATAATAAATCTTTGAATCATGGGAACAGACACATCAAGCGGCATTGGATTCATCGCAATAATGCAAATTTTGCTGATAGTGATGAAACTGATAAATTTCGTGAAATGGTCATGGTGGATCACATTGTTGCCATTGGAAATATCGGCGGCGATGGTCATCATCGGAATGATTATTTATTTCATCGTAATGCGTAACCAATGAAAGCAATTGACAAGGCCAAACAGATAGCCCGGCAAAAAGCATTGGCGCAAAAAACAATCACGTATGATGCGGCAATGGAAATGTATCAATGGGCGCAAGATGAATTCATGCAGAAAGCCGAAAACGCATACTGCAATCAGTGCATAAAGAATCCATGCCGGATCAAAATAGAACATGGTTCGTTGTGCTATAATTGCGAATTGTTTTTGAAACACATATTGAAGGAATTATGATAACAAAATGGTATGAGGTAACGTGTGATTGGTGTGGAGGAGCAATAAACCACTACATTGACAAGAAACCCACAAAAAAGATATTAGATGGTGATGGTTGTATATTGCTTAAAGATAAAATATTTTGCTCTTTGCAATGTTGCAATTATTATCGTAAAATGGAAAGGGAAAAACTATGAAACGAATCCGATCCGGCATCATGCGCAAACAGTTTGACATTTTGCCAACACTTACAATCAGATGGTTCATCGGCTTCGAAGGAAAACAGAAATTTGACATCGGTTGTTCGTGGTTGTGCTTTTATGCGCAAACAAACAACTTTGGCCGTGACAGAATGAAATCATGGGAAATGCAACAAAAAGAACTTGGAATCAAATACAACATCAAATGACAGACGAAGAAAAAGCAAGGGAATTGTCTTTATACAAAAGCGGAGATATAGATATTCTTCGATATGATGCGGCATTGGATATGGCAGAGTGGAAAGATGAACAAATGAAAGAAGCATTGAATAATATTCTGATTGAATGTGATGCATGTTTTGACGAACAAACCACAAACACACTTGAATCAATCATCAAACATCAAATCGATATATTATGACAAAAACAGAACTTAAAAAAATGACTGTTGCCGATGTTTTGAAAACACCGGAATACGTTGCCAACTTGGAAAAGTTGCTGAATCTACTATGGGAAAGCCGACAGAAAGCACGGTTCAAAGCGCATGCACATAATCAAGCATTGAAAGCGCATCCGATCGACATGTTGCATGAAGAAGGAATTTGGCAACCGCAAGAATTCATTTTTGAATATATGGCGGTGATCGACAAAGAAAGTCAATTTTCATCGGCGGCGCGCGCATACATCCGCGAAGTCGGAACATCGGCCTATGTAAACACGTTAAACCAATTCCAAAATGAAGCAAAGGGAAATAAACGTATTCGGAAAAACAAATGAATCCGGGCAACTACAATTGCAACCGGAAGCAAAGGCATTTTTGCAGACATGGCCAAACAGTCGCGTTGTGGCAAAATTCACAATTCTTGCCGATGATCCATCGGAAGCGTTAACCGGATATTATTATCATTATGTTGTGCCAACTCTGAAAGCGGCGTTGTGGGAATCCGGGCAAAGAATGAATGACAAGGAATGTGAAGAATGGATGCGCCGGTTTTCGCCGATCACCTTCACAACAGAATTTTTTGAAGGCAAATGGCATGACATGATGAAAAGAATTGATGAATTGAGCAATGCCGAACTTTGCGAACACATTGAATATTGGAAACAAGTTGCGGCGGAAACGTATGGCGTTTATATTGATGATCCGCAAACATTTTCTAATAAAACAATTTGAATTTTAACAAATAAAACTTATATTTGCAAAACGACACGGCGATTCCGTGAAACATTAAATTCAAAGTAAAATGGAACAAAAACCAAACGAATGCGATTTTTCGCTGACAAAAGTCAAACTGACAAAAGATGGCGGCGCGGCCATTACGTATCAAGTGAATTCAAACAAAGTGCATGTCGAATGCGATGAATACATTCATCCGGATTTGCGCGCGTATTTCACACAATTGCGGCCATTGATGGCGCAAGTGTTCGAACTTCCGGAAATGCTGAATGAAAACATCATTGTGACCGGAATCGGCATCGCCGGGAAAGAAGAAAACAAAGGATGTGTGATCACCGCCGAATATACCACAATAAGCGGCCAACTGACAAAGATCGCAACACCGCGAATCAAGTTTTTGGAATCATACTATGGTTTTGAAAGCCAACTTCAAGACATTGTGAACGCAATCGAACATGAAGTTTATCTGTATTTGTTTGATGGCAAAAAAGCCGAATTGGAATACTTTTGATGGAATTTGGCGTTTACATCGAAAATGAGCGTTACCAAATCACAACGCGCGAAGAATTTGATTATTGCGTTGAACGCAAGATGAACCCGTTGGTTGATGATCGGTGTTTCGATATCGACATCAACTTACGTGTTCAAATCCAAAAAGAACTGTTTGGACATTGCGATTTTGGGCGCGGTGACATCCCGGCGGCGAATCAGCGTTTTTTCAAATGGGTATGGCAAAACAAGCCACACCAATGCGAAGAATGCTTGCGGCCGTTGAATAACTTTGCCGCGATATACTGTTCACATATTCTTTCACGCGGCGCGCATCCGGAAATGTCGAATGATCCGCGCAATATCAACATCCTTTGCCCGGAAGATCATTGCAGATGGGAACATGCAACAACCCGGAAATCCATGCGCATCTATTCAAAGAACATGCGAATGATTGAGCAACTGAAAAATGAATATTCACAATTAAAAAACTAAAACAATGAGCATCAACAAAGTTATTTTATTAGGCAATCTCGGCCATGATGTATCATACCGGGAATTCGAAAACGGACAAGTGGCGCAATTCAGTGTGGCAACCACCGAAAAAGGCTACAAGACAAAAGACGGAAAAGACATTCCGGATCAAACCGAATGGCACAACGTTATTCTGATGAACGGATTGGCCAAAATCGCAAAAGACTATCTGAAAAAAGGTGACAAAGTGTATATTGAAGGAAAGATCCGCACCCGGAAATATACCAACAAACAGGGCGAAGAAAAACAGATCACCGAAATAATCGGAACATCGATGGAACTGTTAACGCCGAAAAAAGATACAACCGCCGCGCCGATTGATGACCTTCCGGCCGGATTCTAATCAATAACAATAAAAATCAAAGTAAAATGGAAAGTTACAACGAAAAACAAGCCAATTTGAAAATGGCAATCACTGAAAAGTTTAATTTGGCATTTCAGCGATTCGAAAAAAAGCGCCAAGAAATCATCGAAGCGAAGGAAATCGAAGGCCGCATTTTCGATGAACAGAAAAAGCAATTGCAGACAAAACTTGATGAAATCATTGAACAGAAAAATCGCATGAAACAACGCGGTTTTTCCGATCTGTCAGATGAAATCATGCAAGCGAAAGCAAAGATTCGCGAAATACACTTTGAACAAGCCGATCTGAAAATGGCGTTCATGGACAAAATCCGCGAATTCGCGAAGGCACAAAACGATCTTCTTTGCGAATACAGGGCTGAAAAAATGCAAATCGAACGCGAAAAGCATGAAAGGCAACTGCAAATCGAAAAAGAAGAACGAGAAAGAAAAGAATCACTATCTTTGGCAGATGAAGAAACAGAAAATTGAAAGTGTTTTCCATTGCGGCGAATGCATCCGAATAGTTTGGAACACGCGATTCGAAAATCTTGACTGCAACGGCCTTCCGATACACGGCCATTGCCCGGTGACAAACGAAAACCGAATCCGAACCGAACGAAGTTGTGATGCATTCACACCGCAACCGGATGATTCGCAAAACTATTATAAACTATCACGATGGGATTTAAAAAATGGCTACGAAAAATCTTGATTGAAGAAGCAACGGAAAAAGCGCCGAACATTACACCGCCGCAACCGATCTTTCCGCCGTTAGTTTTTGAAGTGGACAAATCGCGCCATAATGTTGTGATGTCCATTCTTCAGAATCAACCATTCTTTGCCATCTATCAATCGCCGACCGGGTTGAAAACCATCACAACCGGATTGACACCGGCGCAAATACACGCCGCGTTGGCTGATGTTGCAAACCAAATCCCGGAAATGAAAGATGTCTTGACAAACGTAGCGATCGACATAAACGCGCCACAAAACGCAAAACAGAGTGAAAACCGATAAATATATCATCCGAACAAAAGAAACGCAATACAAACGATTTATGAGCGAAATAAAGAACATACCGATTGCAAAGATTGAAACCAACAAAGGGCAGATTGAGGGTTTGCCGAAGAATCCGCGAATGATACGCGATGCCCGGTTTGATGCGCTGAAAAAATCAATTCAAGATGCGCCGGAAATGCTGAATCTTCGCGAACTTATTGTTTATCCATTAGGCGGCAAATATGTCACTATTTGCGGCAATATGCGATTGAAGGCTTGCAAGGAATTGAATTATTTATCTTTGCCGTGCAAAATTCTTGAAACAGACACACCGCCGGAAAAACTTCGCGAATATGCAATCAAAGACAACATCGCTTTCGGCGATGATGATTGGGATTCTTTGGCCGGTGAATGGGAAACCGAAGAATTATTGGCTTGGGGTGTTGAATTGACGGATGTCGATGAAGAAGAAGAACCGACCGACCTTGACGCCGAAAATGAAAACAAACCATTTGTTGTGAAACTCACTTTCGAGAATCCACAAGACATTGACAAGTTTATGAAAGTCTATGCGGATAACCTGCGGGCTGAATATCGCTGCATAATTTCAATTTCAGGCGGAGAACTATGAGATTGACAAAAGCAACACATAAGGCAGTTGAATACGCTTGCAAGCATTTTCACTATGCAAGGGCGGTGCCAGTGAACACAATCGGCTACAACGTCTACAACAATAGTGATGAGTGGTGCGGAGTGGTTGTTTTTGGTACTGGTGCAAATAATAATATAGGTACTGAATATCAACAAGTTACGGGGGGGGTATTAGAATTGGTTAGAGTTGCTTTAAACGGAAAACAAGAATGCACGTCGCAAGCGGTTGCGATGAGCCTTAAACAACTGAAAAAAGATTGCCCTTTGTGTCGGTTGGTAGTTTCGTATGCTGATATAGACCAAAGTCACTTGGGCACAATCTATCAAGCAACAAATTGGGTTTTTGTCGGAAACAAACTTGAAAACTCAACTGATTCAAGTTGGATAATCAACGGCAAACGCTATCACGGCAGAATAATAAGCGATTGGGTAAAAGAAAAAGGCGGTTTGCACGGACTTTCACGCAAAGAGTTTCTGCAAAAGTATTACGATAAAAATACAGTCGAATTTGTGACAAAGGGCAAGCGCAAATACTTGTTCCCGCTTGACAAAGCAATGAAAAAGCAGATAGAGCCGTTGAGAAAGCCTTATCCGAAAATCGATGAGAATTGGCATAAAATAGACCGAAATATTTTCAAAAAGCAAGATGAACAAATAAATAATGAAAGGGAAACATTATGAACGAACAGAATCTGATTGACAATTCAAAGCGAAGCCCGAAAGAAGTAAGAGAAAACGGAAGGAAAGGCGGCATCGCAAGCGGCGAATCACGCCGCCAAAAGAAAACTTGGAGAATGATAGCCGAAGAACTTGGCAACATGGCCGTGATAAACGAAAAGCAACAAAAGGGATTGCAGAAATTCTTCAAGTTGAATGGCGAAACAACGCACGATACGTTGGTAATTGCGCGCGCATATTCGGAAGCCGCAAATGGCAATGTTCAAGCGATGCGGTTTATTGCTGACCTAAAAGGCGAAATCACGCAAAAGCATGACATCGAACAAAGAACAGATTTAAACGTTTCAAAGATAAACGTTGGCAAGTTGCCGGATGATATCTTGTTCAAAATGGTTGACGCACTTGATGACATCGAAAATAACAACGAATGATATCCGGGCGTATATTGAACAACATCCGGAAGCGTTGAAGAATGAAGCCGCAAGGCGCAATTTGTTGTTCTTCGCCAAACGCATTTTGCCGACATTCGAAGTCACGAATTTTCACAAATCTTATTATCACATTGCCGACAAGTTTGCGCATGGCGAATTGAAAAAGTTGATAATACAAGCGCCGCCGCAACATGGCAAATCGCTTTGCAGTAGCCGATTGTTGCCGGCCTTCATGCTTGGATTGAATCCGGATTTGAAAATTTGCATCGCTTCTTATGCGGCAACCATTGCAAGGGATTTCAACCGGGATGTTCAACGATTGATTGACAATGCCGAATATTCCGCCGTATTTCCGGAAACAAAACTTAATTCATCGAACGTTGTCACAACAACAAACTACCTTCGAAATTCTGAATGTTTTGAAATCATCAATCATGCCGGCTCGTTGCGCGTTGTCGGTCGCGGCGGTTCGCTGACATCGAAAACAGTTGACTGCATGATTTATGATGACTTATACAAAGATGCGGCGGAAGCCAATTCGCCGGTTGTTCGCGAAGGTGCTTGGCAATGGTACACAAAAGTCGCCAAAACTCGATTGCACAATGAAGCGCAAGAATTGATCGTTTTCACACGTTGGCATAAAGATGACATCATCGGAAAAATTATCGACAGTGAAGATGTGATCGAAGCGCGTTCATGGACTGACATCGAAAAAGCCAAAGAACAGAATTGTTGGTTGTTGGTTAACTTCGAAGCGATAAAGACAGGCGAACCGACAGAATTGGACAACCGGCAAGAAGGTGAACCGCTTTGGGAAAAGCGCCATTCGATTGAGCGTTTGAAGCAACAAAAAGCGCTTGATCCGGTCGGATTTGAATGTTTGTTTCAAGGAAGGCCAAACAACGCTGAAGGCCGTTTGTATTCCGGATTTAAAACATGGATTGACAAAGCCGAATTCGGACAATACATCCGTTCCGGTTGTTACGTTGATGTCGCTGATGAAGGAAATGACTATTTGTGTGCAATCACTTACGATATATACAAGTCACCGAATCAATTCTTCAACGAACAAACAAAACATTTTGAATCAATCATGTTTGCTTTGGTGACAGATGTTGTCTATACTGATGAAAATACCGATGTCACGGCGATCACTGTTCCGGCAATGGTTAACCGAAACGGAACACAAAAGATGTGGATCGAAAGCAACAACGGCGGCGCAATCTTTGAAAAGACAATCCGCAACAAAGTGAAATGTCAATGCGCGCCATTCTATCAAGGTGGAAACAAGGAATCGCGAATTGTCACCGCCGCGCCGATTGTCAACAACCAACTAATCATGCCGTTTGGTTGGGCTGACAGATTTCCGAAATTCTTCGAACACATGACAAACTTTTTGCGAAATTTCGGTGCAAACGAACATGATGATTGCGCGGATGCGGCAACAGGAGTGATCGAAAAAGAACTTATGAATAACAACACACAACCATATAATCATGCGGTTCGGGGAGTTATAAGAAGAAATTGACATATATTTGTCAATAATTCCATTTTTCTTTGAAGGCCGGGCGCAATGTCCGGCCGTTTTGTTTATATTTGCAATCCCATATGATTAATTAAACATCTTTATCTTTAGGCACGAACGGCCATCGTTGAGAAACAGACGGCCGTTTTTTATTGCGAAAAGTTAAATTGCCGGGTTTGTTCAAAAATATTATTGTTAAATAGAATGTCGAAAAACACGGCATTTTGACAGATTATTGTTAAATAGAAAAACGCTAATCAAAAAAATTATTGTTAAATTGTGAATAACAATTATATTTGCGATTGACATTCATGGCGAAGGGAAGGCCAAAGGATGAGCGAAAATTAGTATTAACTTAAAAAACAAAAAGTTATGATTTGCACATGTCCGGCGGCCACCGCATTAACAACCATTACGGCCGTCACTTGTCCGGAAAATTTTGGACAAATCCAAAAGATTGCTTTTCAACGTTTAGTTGCAAGCGGCGTGAAAAACGCATTCACAACAACAAATCCAATCAACACATTGGCTTCATGGTCAACTTTCAAAGCCGCAGCCGATTCGACAAAAATTGTCATTTCGCCCTACATCAACGCGCCTACCGTTGAAGCCGGCGAAGCAAGAACCTTTGGCGGCGGAAATGACACTTTGGGCGGAATTGAAGAAATTTTGGGCGCAAGTCCGACATCGTTCAGCGCCGTTTTGCGCAAGATGCCATCCGAAACCATTCGCGATTTGAAAAAGTTGATGTGTGAGGCAGATGCCGGAAATCTTGGCGTTTATCTGTTTGATGAAAACGGAATGATCGGCGCGATACAAGATTCATCCGTTCTAACAACCTACTATCCGATTCCGGTTCGTTCGTTGTTTGTCGGTGACAAATCGCTTGGCGGATTCGAAGCACCGGATTCGAACGCAATTTCGTGGTCATTCTTGCCGGATTGGTCTGACTATCTTGCAAAGATTGCGCCAAGTGACTTCAACCCATTGACAGATCTTTAAAAATTTCCGACTATGAGCGCAAAACAAACATTGGTTTTATTGACATGTGATGCACTCGGTGACCGTGAATTTGATTTTGAGCAAGCCAACCGCCTTTTAGCGATGAAGCCGAATGGCGGATGGCATTTGCCCGAAAATAGTGAATTTCAATTCAGCGTTGAAAATGGGCTTGAGCATCGAAGAAATAAAGAAGAAGATCCGCGAACCGGAAAGAAAAAAGGTGATAAATAGGGCGGTTTACCATCAAAGCCGCATCAACTTTCATGCGCAAACGCGCGTTTCATCTTTCGAAGTCAACCAACCGTTGACAGAATTTCTTGCGTTCGTTGATAACATTTTGCCGCATGACAAATCGAAAATGTTCAAAACATTGTTTCGATATCCGGTTGCGACAAATGACATTGCCGGGATATGTTTCGACAAGTTGTCAAGGATATTTGATGGCCGCAACCCGGCTTTCAATTATCAATTCAAGACAACCGAACAACGTGATGATTGGGAATGGTATCGGCAAGACAAATTGCATGAACCGGAAATTTGGGCAACAAAGGGATGGAATTTCTTTCAGACTGAAATCAATTCCGTTTTGATCGTTGACATGCCGGCGGAACAAGACAAGTCCGACAAATATCCGCAAGCATATTTCTATTGGTTGCCGATCGCATCTGTCATCGATTATAGGGCAAATCCGACAACCGGGCAAATGAAATATATCATTTTCAAGCAAGATGATCACCGCATTGCAGTCATTGACGATGAAAGTTATCGCGTATTTAAAGAATTTGGCGATAACATTGGCGATATATTAGTTGACAATCCGCATGATCTTGGATATTGCCCGGCGCGTTTCTTTTGGGATGAGCCGATAAGCCTTCGCGAACCGGACATCAAAAAATCGCCATTGACAAGGCAACTTGAATCGATGGATTGGTTCTTGTTCTATCACATAAGCAAACGCCATCTTGACATGTATGGTTCATATCCGATTTATAGCGGTTACGAACAATCATGCGACTTTTCAAATCAAGAAAACGGCGATTATTGCGATGGCGGATTCCTAAAGAACAAATCCGGCTTTTATAAGTTGGATGCGGCCGGATTGCTTTGCAGATGTCCGAAATGCGGCGAAAGCCGGATCAATGGCGTTGGTTCGTTTGTCGAAATACCAATTCCATCGCAACAAAACGATGTTCCGGACTTGAAGAATCCGGTGCAAATGTTGTCAGTCGATCGCAATTCGCTTGACTATAACGTTGAAGAAGAAAAGCGTTTAAAAAATGACATCATCACATCCGTTGTCGGTACGAATGAAGAAATCACAACGCGCGATGCCTTAAACGAACAACAGATTCTTGCAAACTTCGAAAGCCAATCAACCGTGTTGAACCGGATCAAGAAGGGATTTGAATCGGCGCAACAATTCGTTGATGAAACAATCTGCAAACTTCGATATGGCAATCTGTTTATTTCGGCGCGTGTGAATTACGGAACGGATTTCTATTTGTCAACCGCCGCGCAACTTCGCGATCGATACGCAAGCGCAAAACAAGCCGGCGCATCGGAAGCCGATTTGGATGCAATGCAGAATCAGATCATCGAAACCGAATACCGGAACAATCCGACACAATTGCAAAGGATGTTGATTTTGGCGGAATTAGAGCCATACAGACATGCAACGCGCGAAGAAGTGATCACATTGTTCGACAAAGGCATCATCAGTGAATCAGACATGCGGATCAAGTTGAATTTTGCCAACTACATCCGCCGCTTTGAACGTGAATATTTGAACATCTTGGAATTCGGCGATAAAATGCCGTTTACAAGTAAAATTGAATTTATAAATCAAAAATTAAAAGATTATGAGAGCGAAAGCAGACAAGACACCGCAAGGGGTTAACGGTGTGGCAGAGCAGAAGCCCCAAACCGAAACAATGGCATCAGCGGCGAAACAAGAATATTTTGTTCCGGCAAACGAAAGGCATTTGTTTCATTGCATTATCGAAGTGAAGAAATTCAACCCGGAAACCGGCGAACGTTTATCGAAACCGCGCGTTCAAAAGTTTGGGCAAAAAACATTTGAAATGGTGTTGCCGAAACTTCGTGAACAAGGCTATACGGTGACAATTCTTTACAATCCGAAAGGAAAATAAACATGGCGCAAGCCTATTATTATAAACTTAAACATACAAGGGCAATATGTTGACAATTGATTTATTAAATGCGAACGCGGTTTTGTCATCGTTGAACGATGATCAGAAACAAGCGATTGTGACATTATCACAAAACGATGAAAACGCCGTGATTGCGGCCAAAACCGGCGAAATTTACGGAAATTTGGACACGGATATTCTGTCAACTTCCGGAATGGGAAAGAACGGAACAGAAAAAACCTATGAATACGCGAAGCGCGTGATTTTGGACTTGAAAGGCAAGGCCGAAAGCGCTGATGCACTTCAAACGCAAATCCGGTCATTAACGCAAAAGAACGCCGCTTTGGAAAAATCCATTGCCGAAGGGAATGGCAATGAGCAATTGAACAAAGAACTGAAACAAGCGAAAGCCGATTTGGCATCCGTGACAAATCAGTTTGTTGAATTGCAGAAACAAAAAGATGAAATGTCGGCGCAATATGAACGCGACATTAAGGGAATGCAGATTGACGGCGCAATGCAGTCGGCAATCGCATCGATCAAATTCAAACCGGAACTTCCGGAATCCGCGACAAAAGTTTTGATGGCGCAAGCGATTGACAAAATCAAAGGCATGAACCCGGATTTCGAAGATGACGGCAACGGCGGAAAGATCATCATGTTTCATGATGCTTCCGGCGCGGTGATGCGGAACAAAGCAAACAATTTGAATCCATTCACCGCATCCGAACTGTTGACACGTGAACTTGATTCGATGGGTGTTCTTGACAAAGGCAGACAAGCGGCCGGCGGCGGAACATCATCGCCAACCGCAACCACCACAAGCGGAAGCGGCGCGGTTAGCATTGATGGGGCAAAAACCCGAACAGAAGCATACGATGCAATAACAAATGTTTTAGTTGCGCAAGGATTGCAACCGGGATCGAAAGAATTCGGCGATGCAATGACACAAGCGTGGAAAGACAATAATATTTCATCGTTGCCGGAAAAATGAGAAAAAAATTTGGCGAAGGGTTTGCCAATAAATTAGTATTAACTTTAAAAATTTACAATTATGTCATTAGTCGCAACAAGACTTCAAAATTGGCGCATCGAAAATCCCGAGTTGGATCGCAACATGACGCGCCCAAGCGAGTATGGCGCATTGGATTTCTTCATTGAGCAAACCAACGCCGGAAACTCAATCATCAGCCCAAATCTTCGTGATAGGGCATTCGCATCAATCGGCAACACTGTTCAAGTGCCCGTGATCAATTATGATGGCGATGTTCAAGTTTCAAACGTTCGTTCATGCGTGATCGCTGACGATGAAAACACATCGGCGCTTTATACCGTTGTGTGGGCAACTTATGCCATCGGCTTCACAATGGTTCCAACGTTGTACATGAACAACGAAATCAGTTATGAGCATGACTTCCGCCGCAAGATGGAAAAAACATGCCGCGCATTGGCCGCAACATTGGATGCCGGCGCAGTTGCCGCGCTTGAAGCCAATAAAACACAAGTTTTCAAAACTCTGTTGAATTACACAGAGGTTGGAAACGTTGTCGATGTTCCTACACAGATGGCAACCGAAATTCTTGGCGATATCAATCCGATCATGCGCGCCAACGATTATCCGGAAATGATTCACATTGTCGGCAATGCCGGCGTTGATTCGCTGATTCGCAAACTTGCGCAATACGGCGTTTACAACGAAGTGAACAAACGCATGGAGTATGACAACAAAGTCCTTCACTACACTAACAATGTAGCAGACGAAGCAGGCAAGATGGGAACATTCTTCGCCATCGCTGACGGCAACGTTGGCATCTTGACACGTGTTGATCGCGAATCGTTGAGAAGGGCAAAAAGCAATTTCCACGAGTGGGATGTTGTCCGCTTGCCATTCATCGATCTTCCGGTTGGTTCGCATTATTACACCACCGTTGGCGATCAGTCATCGATGGCCGGCGATGCAACCGCCGATCTGACTTGCGCAGTGAAGGAACATTTTGGATTCAGTTTGGATGTTGCGTATATTGTTGCATACAATAGCGCGCCGGCAACCGTTGCCAATCCAATCATCAAGGCTGAAATCGCAAGCCGTGTTCAGAATCAGCCGATGGGCATGCCGGTTTATGTTTCGAACTTGAACGAAGCCGCATCGCTTTCGCTTGACAAAGACACTGTTGCAATTGCCGTTGCCGGAACAGAGCAAGTGACCGCAACCACCGCGCCAAACGCTTATGTCGTTTCATGGAATAGCGATGACACCGGAATCGCAACCGTTGATTCAACCGGCTTGATCACCGGTGTTGCCGCCGGTACTTGCACCGTGACCGCAAGCATCACTGTTTATGGTGTTACATATACACAGACAGTTGCAGTGACTGTTTCTTGATAACTTTTTCAGAAGTTGAACCGAAAAGGGATGGGCGCAAATCCCATCCCTTTTTTTAATTTGACAAACTATGTATCGAGTAAAAGACATTGAAGATAATTTGTTGCACTTGGTGGGTTGGCGGCAAGGCTATACACCGGAAACAACCATCGATCCGCAATACACCGATAGCGAAAGCGGCTTATATTTCCAAAATGCGCATCCATTGATGACATTGGAAAACTTGCATGCGATCATGCCGGACAACTACGGCGAAAATTATAAAGCGTATGATGCGAACACTTACTATGTCCGGCCAAATATCGTTTACACAATCGATGAAAACGGCGTGAAAACATATTGGTTTTGCATGTCTGAAACATCAATCATCGGACAAGCGCCGCAACCCGGATCTATCTATTGGGCTGAATTCAATCTTTTCACATTGTTTGTCGAACAAATGACACGTGATGGCATAACAACGGCCATTTCAACGTTCATCCGCCAAAAACAATTGACAAAGGAAACCAAAAACATTCTTGAACACCGGACATTGTTTGATGGTACGGGAAGGCTTAAAGCAACCGTAAACAACACACACAAAATCGTTGGTTTTGAAATTACACCGGTTCGATCTTACGGTGTTTCATCAATCATCAATCAAATCGGATTGCAGATTTTCGGCGCGGCCGGAACAGTCCGCGTTTATCTGTTCCATTCCGGTTCGCCGTACCCGACAAACGTAATGGATTGTGTAATTGACGGTTCGGGCGCTTTCAAATGGTTCACACCGGATGATTTTTACATGCCATATATTGATGATGGCGTTGCCGCCGGCGGAAGTTGGTATTTGGTATATAATCAAGATGATTTGCCGTTTGGCGCGCAAGCGATCAACTTCACAAAAGATTGGTCTAAAGAACCATGCATCAGTTGCACCGGATATGTTGATTATAATAATTGGCGCGAACTGACAAAATATGTTCAAGTGTCGCCGTTCATGGTTAACGCGCCGGAAGGATGGGCGGAAAATCCGGTCATGTGGGATGTTGCGGATATGTGCTATACTACAACACAAAACTATGGTTTGAATGCGAATCTGACAATCGGTTGCGATCTGACATATACAATTTTCGACCAACGGTTGAATTTCGCGGAAGTCATTCAAAAACAAGTTGCCGCAACCGCGCTTCGCACAATGGCGTTGAATCCGTCTGTTCGTGTGAACCGCAATCAAAGCAACGTTTCAAAGAATGACATTCTTTATGAAATAGATGGCGATCGACAAGGCCGCGCCGGTGGTATCGGCGAAGAATTGGCGCAAGCATACAAAGCATTATCGCTTGACATGAAGAACATTGACAGAATTTGTTTATCTTGCAACAACAATGGTGTGAAATATAGAACCGTATGATCATCGAAAACTTGACAAAGCGCGTTGAAAATGTTTTGGTTGGACTGCAATCCGGATCGTTGATTCGGAATGTAGTCACCAAACATACCGCCGACATCTTGGATTTGCAGAAACTTCAACTTTTGCAAGGCAAGGCGGCAAGCGGCGATGACATGCGGCCATATTATACGGAAGACATTCAACCGGGCGGCTATTTTAAAAGCGTAGAAAGCGCGAAAAGATATGCCGCATGGAAAGAAACAATCAATTATCCGCGCAAGGCGAAACGGAACACAAACGCGCCAAACTTATACATTAATGGCCGTTTTCATTCGGAATTAGGTATTCAGTTTGGCACAAACGCAATGACAATCATCGGTTCGACAATGTATGCGAACCAAATCATTGCTAAATACGGAACAAACCAATTTGGATTGATGAAGTCAAATTGGAATGTCATTTTCCGGGAACGCGGCGGACAAGAAGAATTGCTGACAGAAATCAAAAAAGAACTTTACAAATGAAAATCGTACATCGCAAACCGAATCCGCATCTGTTTGATGTGGCAATCAATGAAATTCAAACCGCATTATACAATGAATGCGCATGGTTGAATAACATCTTTGGCCGGTGTGAAAGATTGGTGAAAGAAATCAACGGCCGGAAGGAATTCACCGCCAATTGGTACAAAGGCGGCAAAGATTATGTTTGGATTGCACCGGATGAAGGTTTGGGCAATTTTTGTTTTTTTGTTTTGGATGAACCGACCGATTTGGAAACGTATTATGCCGGTGATGTGACACGTTGCAACATTGGCTTTTCACTAATCGTTTGGTGTGATCTACGAACCATCGGCGATGGCCGCGATACGGAAGCCGTAAAAGAAGAAATTTTGAAAATCTTGAATGGCCATGTGCATCTGTTCGCCGGGCGCATGACTGTCAACAAAATATATGAACGCGCTGAAAACGTGTTCCGCGAATTCGACTATGACGAAATTGACAATCAATTCATGATGCATCCGTTCGCCGCATTCCGCTTCGAAGGCGAATTGATTGTTGACACATCTTGCGTAAAATTGAGTTAAAATGATTGATTTTTTTATTTGGTTGATATTGATCGCGCTTGCATCAGCGTTTTTGTTAACGTTGGCGGACAAGTGGAAATTGATTGAGTGGTTGCAACTACATGGCAATGAAATGATCAACAAAATGGCGAATTGCCGTTTTTGTCTGTCATTTTGGGCAAATGTCATCATTTCATTCAGTATGGCATTGGTGACAAAAGATTGCACATTTTTATTCATTCCGTTTTGTTCAACAATCATCACGCGCTTTGTATTATGAAAACTGTCAGAATCGGAAAACACAAAGTCACATTTTACGATGCCATTTCGGAATTGCCGATTGCGCGCTTTCATGTGTATAATAAAATGTTGTTGGTTGATTCCGGCGTTGGATCTGACATCACCGATTTTGACAGTCATGTTGAACGTGTGATCGCATTCTTGAAGAAAAAAGACAATGACAACGCAATGAAGGAACTTCAAAACCTTCGCCAAAACATATATCTGATTCAACAATCATTGTCACCGAAACACATGGCATTTGCGGCGCTTGTCAAGGAAATCGATGGCAAACCACGTGACAACATTAGCGATGACGGACTGAAAGAAACGTTGGCCGTGTTTACTGATGAAAAAGTGAATGACATCGACAAGCCTTTGCACGAAGCAAAAAAAAAAATCGATGGCGAACTTCAAGCGTATTTTCCGGCGCTTTTTGGCGATTCTTCCGAAAAAGAATATTTTGATCTGATATTGAAACGAACAAAAGCGGTTTTGGCCGGGATCGTTGAAGAAAAAGACAACACCGCCGATGTCGATGCCATTACGCTTGAATTGCTGACTTATATCAAACCATACGATTTCACAACAGACAACATCGAAATGGCGGCGGATCGGCAATTTGAAAAGATCTGTTTGATGCTGACAGAAAATTTGCATTGTGAGCCTAAAAAATATACCGTGTTAGAATTCTATTCGGCTTTTGACTATTTGAAGGAAAAAACGAAAAAGCGGCAATCAAAAAATTCATAAATTTGTAAAAAACATACAACTATGGCAGATGAACCGATTTATTATAAGGATTTAATTTCGCCGGACAATTCCATCGAAAACCTTATTGCACAATTGCAACAGTTGAACAAGGTTTATGATGACATGGCCAAAAGTGTAACAAACAACGCCGCCGATCTGCAAAAATCACTGCAAATGGTTTCCGGTGCAACCGAACAAGGCCGCAAAACCACTATGGCCGCAAGCAAAGAAGCCGACAAATTGGCACAAGCGCAAAAAGCACTTCGCGATGCATCATCCGAAACGGCAAAAGAAATTGCATTATTGAAAGCCGCAACCGCCGAACAGAACCGAATCAATGCGGCAAATGCAAAACAAGCATTGGCAACAAAAGATTCATACGATGATTTGAGCGCGCGATATACCAAAACAAAAATTGAACTCAACAAATTGAGTGAAGAAGAGCGCAAAAACACCAAATATGGTCAAGATCTTGAAGCCGAAAGCAAAAAATTATATGACCGGATGAATGAATTGCAGAAAGCAACTGGAAAATACACATTGCAAGTCGGCAATTATACAATCGCCGGTGAAAAAATGGCGCAAGTCATCAAGCAAGGGCGCGAAGCACTTTATCAAATGGAACAAGCCGGGAAAGCGAACACCGCCGAATATCAACAGATGGCCGCAAAATTGGCGCAAATGCAAGATCAAATGAACGATACATCCGCGATGTTGAAACACATGGCATCTGATACATGGGCGCTTGATGCTACATTGCAAGCAATGAGCGTTGGAACGGGCGGATTTGCCGCCGTAACCGGCGCAATGCAACTGTTTGGCGCTGAATCAAAAGATGTTGAAGAAGCACAACGCAAATTGCAAAGCGCTATTGCTTTGGTTAACGGTGTGACCGCCATACAAAACGCACTGCAAAAGCAATCGGCATTGGTGACAAGGCTGAAAGCCGAATGGACTGCAATCACATCGAAATTCACCAAACAAAACACGGCCACAACCGTTGCAAACACCGCCGCAATCAAGGCGCAAGGCGTTGCAACCGAAACAACCACAAAGGCCACAAAGGGATTAGGGCAAGCGATGAACGCAATCAAGACAAATCCGATCATGTTGGCTTTGACAGCGTTGGTTGCTTTGGGTTTTGCCACTGTTGCCGTTGTCAAAAAAGTCCGGGCGGCGCAAAAAGAAGCGTATGAAAAAGAATTGAAACAACTTGAAGCAACGGAAGCGAAACGGAAAGCCGCAATGCAAGTGCATGAAAATTCGATTTCAAAATATCAGCAAGAAATCAAACTTGCGCAAGCGGAAGGAAAATCGGAAGAAGAAATTTTGAAACTTCGCGGCGAAGAATTGCAAGAACGCAATCAAATGGCCGTTCGTTCATCAGCATGGAACAAAAAAGAAATCGACAATCTTGAAAAGAACAAACAAAAATTGTTGGAAAATCAAGCGATTTTGAAGGATGGCGAAGCCGAAAATATCAAGTTGAAAAAATATAAGCGCGAAGAAATTGAAGCCGAAAACGCGCTATTGGAAAAACAGATTGAAATCGCCGAACAACAGATTGAAACCAATCGCGAACTTGAAGTTGAATTCGCGGCATTGGCGGAAGAAAGAAGGCAATTGGCGATCGACACCGCAAAGGCGGATGAAGATTCATTGCGCGCATTGCAAGATGCCCGGATCAATCTGTTGAAAAACCAATTCAACCGGGAACGCGCGGCCACAACCGCCAATTATGACCGGCAAATCGCCGATTTGAAAACCCGGTTGGAAACTGAACGCAATCTGACTGCGACACAAATCGCAAACATCAACGCATTGATCATTGAATTGGAAAAGACAAAGAATGTCGAAATCCGGAAAATCAATGAAAACGAACGCGCCGCAAATTTGGCATCAGCGCGCGAAACACAAGACATGTGGCTTTCACTGCAAAACGAAGGCATTGGCAAGGAACGTGAAATGTTGATGACAAACTATCAGCGCCAACGCGATGATTTGTTGACAAAACTGAAAACCGACAACGATTTGACACTTGAACAACGGCAAGCGTTGAACGTTCAGTTGTATTTGAAATATCTGCAATATTTGAAGGATGTTCAAAAACTGAATGATCAAGCCCGGCAAAACGAATTGAACGCGGAATTGAAATCAATTGAACTTCGCCAAGCGGCAAGAACAAAAATCACGGAAGAAAGCATCGCCGATGACAAACGCGCCATTGAAATCCGCCGGACATTGGAACTTGAAGCCAACAAAAAGTTGGCCGTTGAATTGCGCCAAGATGAAGCCGCGATCAATGCGAAATATGACTTGGAATGGAAACAAAAAGAAGATGCGTTGCGCAAGCAAGCCGCCGACACCGCATTAAACATTCAACAAAATTTGGCAAAGTCCGAAATTGATCTGATGAATATCAGCGAAAAGAAAAAGAACGCCGAAAAATTGAAGTTGGAAAAAGAAGCGTTGCAACAACGTTTGAAACTCAATCAAGAAGCCAACATCAAACTGACAGATGAAGAAGTCAAAACGATCGAAAACCAAATCAAAAAGTTGGACAAAGACATCAAGAAAGAAGGCGCGCCGCAAGATTTATACGATCTTTTGGGATTGAATGTCACCGATGATCAGAAAGAAGCGTTGAACGAATCATTTGAATATGCGAAACAAGCGTTGCAATCGTTCTATGACTACAAATTACAACTTGCGCAACGTTCAGTTGAACAAGCGAATTTGGAAGTTGAAGCCGCGCAAAATACATTGAACAGTGAACGCGAAGCGCGCGCGGCCGGATATGCAAACAACGTTGCAATGGCGGAAAAAGAACTTGCCGCCGCCAAACAGAACCAACGCAAGGCGCTAAAACAAGAACAAGAAGCGCAAAGGGCGCAACAAAAGATTCAAACAATCGAACAAGCCGTGAACATGGTCACTGCATCATCAAAGGTTTTGTCGCAATTTGGTATGCCGTGGGCTATTCCGGTGTTGGCGCTTATGTGGGGAACATTCATCGGTTCTAAAATCAAAGCAAAACAACTTTCATCCGAAACTTACGGCGAAGGAACAGTCGAATTGCTTGAAGGCGGTTCGCATCAATCCGGAAACGATATTGATTTGGGAACAAAGAAAGATGGAACGCGCCGCCGGGCGGAAGGTGGGGAATTCTTTGCGGTTATCAATCGCCGTTCATCGCGCAAATATCGCAAGGAAATTCCGCAATTGATCAATGCATTGAACAATGACACGTTTGCTGAAAAATACATGCGCGCATACGATGCGACAAATGCGCAAATTATTCCTATATTTGAAGGCACGGCGCAACTGAATTCAATCGCAAAAGACATGCACGAATTGAATGAACGCGGTCGGCAAACAGTGATTTACACCGCCGATGGATGGGTTGAAAAACGCGGCAATGTGACACGTATAATTCATAAATAATATGAAATACAGATGGGGTTTTTTGGATGAAAACGATGCCTTTTCGGAATGCTTTCCGAAAGTTGATGATTCAACGGCCATTGATTTTTCGCAAGAATCAAACGAAATGTTTTATCGCGGCAAGATCAACGGATCGTTGGCCTTCCGTTTTGAATTCGATGACATTCTTGCGAAGGGCTACAACTACGAACACCGGATTGTTCTGCAATGGTACGATGCCGACAATGATTTGTGGAAAGATGTTTGGAAAGGCCGTTTCGCGCTGACAGACTGCGAACTCGACTATGACACAAAAACCATCACTGTTCAGCCGACAACGCTTGACAAATACACAAAAATAATTGATGCGCTTGAAAGCGAATACAATCTTGTCAAATTAGAAGTTGGGCGGCAACCGGTGAACATATTGATCCGGCCGTGTTATCAAATTTATATGTGCGGCAACACCAAAATTTCAAACTATGTTGGCGGAAACACATGGGATGCCGATTGCGACAGTGTTTCACCGTTGGGCGCTGAAAACGCGCTTTTCTTCACACCTTTGCGCAATGTCGCATGGTTCACGCTGGCATATACATCCGGCGTTTATGCCGGGAAATACGCGGTTTATTATGCGCGATTTAATATGTCGGCAACCCCATCTTTGACAACATTGACATTTCCGTTTGATGGCCGTGTTTACAATTCCGATGGCACATATACGGATGACACATTGAACGGAAAATTGGAATTGAATTTGGCAACAAATTGGGAATTCACAATCACCGATTCAAACAACAATTTGGTGTTGGATGTGGTTTATGATTTATATCTGAATTACGGCGATAATTATGATTCGTATGCGGAAGGTTCAATGATAACCGACAGTTATTTCAGTTGGGATCGTTTTTATGGCCGGGCTATATGTCAAACAGATTTGTCAACAGTCACCATCGCCGGCGAAACATACACTTTGAACGACTTTCCGGCAACGGATATTGCCGTCAAAAATAAAGCATATAACAAGATTTTGACAATCAATGCCACCGATGTATATCCGAAAATCGATTTTTCGGAAGATCCAACCGGATGGCCACAAACATCAAACGGTTGGTATTTTATAAAACCGGCGGACACTACGACAAGACATTATCGCGCTATTGATCCGGAATCATGGAAAAGTATTTCGTATTGGTGGTATCCGACAACATTGAACACGCAAATTGAAACATTGCTGACATCCGATCATGAAATTCGCGATGCGTTTGATTTGCGGAATACGATAATGCGATTGATGCGGAAAGCCGGTTGGAATGGGCAATATTTCATCAGTGGAATTTTAGGCGGTTCACAAGATTATGCCGGTTTTCGCCTTTGGCCTATAATCACACCAAAATCCAATATAATTAGTAGTTTTTACGACACACCGGCGCAAAAAGCACCGATCACATTGGCGAACATTATCAGCATGTTAAAGCAAGTATATCGAATTTATTGGTATATTGACACAAACGACAATGTTCATTTCGAACACATTTCATATTTTGATAATGGTTTGAGTTATACGGAAGATGCGCCGGATGTTTTGATTGATCTTGAAACAGAACTTCACACAAACACAAAAAGCAATAAGGTGTTTGGCCAAAACAAGGTGAAATTTGAAAAATCCGAAATGCCGGAACAATATTCATTTGAATGGATGGACAAACAGACACGGCCGTTTGACGGTTTTCCGATAAAATGTCTTGATGCGTATGTTCAGAAAGGCCAAAAAGATGAACAAACCGCCGGCAATTTCAGCGCGGATGTTGACATGATTTTATGCAGTCCGAATGAATTTTCAAAAGATGGTTTTGTTTTGTTGGCATTGCCAAGCAAGGATGAAAATTCATATTACACCACTTTGCAACTTGAATCGTTTACCATCATCGATGAAAACGGTGACAGATACAATGTGACAATTCAAAATTCGGATGCCGCATTCATTAAGATACATGAAAACATGTGGCGATACGCTTTGCCATGTGAAAACGTGAACATAAACAATGCCGACACAACGGCCATCACAACCGGTCGTTTCAAAGTGCAAAACGTTGAATTTGCTGATTCTATCATGGCTGAAATATTGAAAGACATTGACAATTGCAACAAAGTGATCCGGACACAACAAGGCGATGGCCACATCAAATCACTTTCAATCAACTTGAATTCATTGGTTGCGAAAGGTGATTTGTTGTTTAACTTCGTTGGCCGTTGGTATTATTTGAAGGGAACGGCGTTGGGCAATTCAATTATTATTTTAGTAAACGGCGAATCAACTACAATAGAAGTGAACGCAAATAAGTTTACATATCGTTACAATGAACCGATCGCAACGTTGAAATTCAACGCCGCCGATGTTGTATCAGTCAATTTTGCCGATTGCGACAAACTTGACAATCTGACATCATGCGATGAAATGTTTGACGGTTGCGAAGAACTTTTGGCCGTTGACTTTGGCGGAAAGACATTCGGCGCGGTTACAAGTGCAAACAACATGTTTCGTGGTTGCGTTGCGCTGACAACGCTGATTTGCCCGGATTCATCGACATGGAAAGCCGATTTGGATTTGAGCGATTGCCCGGATTTGACATTGGAAAGTTTTTATGACTTGATCAAATTCTTGTATTACTACAACGCCGGTGTTCATACCATCACACCAAACACAACATTTTGGAATGCGTTGGATGTCGATACACAAAACGACTTGATTGCGAAGGCAACAGATCGCGGATGGACAATCGGAATCCCGGCGCAATATTCAATCACCGGACAAAGCGCCGCCAATACGGTATATGCAACAATAAACGGATCACCGGTTGAAATATCCGTTGTCGGCGGTTCATGGCAATATGACTATAATACTCCAATCACATCAATTTCGTTTGAAAACGATGCCGATGTGACTGACATTGATTTTTCATTGTCTGATGGTTTGGCCGGTGTTACTTCGCTAAACGATGCCTTCAAGAATTGCGCCGGATTGACAACGGTTGATTTCACGAATTGCGATTTGTCGAACGTTGCTTCCGCTTCCGATGCTTTTGCCGGATGCGTTGCGCTTTATGAATTGATAATTCCACAAGACACATGGCAACCGGATGTCGATTTGTCCGATGGTGTAATGCCGAAAGCCGAAATGTTGAACGTAATCAACGGCCTATATGTTTACACTTCCGGAACGCACACAATCACATTCAATCAAACGATATGGGATGCAATGAGCGTTGCCGATCAGCAGATTGTTTTCGATGCGGCGGATGCAAAGGGATGGACAACAAACGCCGTTGCCGTTATTTATGTAGTAAGCGGAACGAGCAGCGCGGCAACAGAAACATTCAACATTCAATTCATTCAAGATGGTTCATTGACACCGGATGCGGCGGAAACAATAACGGTCACTGTTGACGGAAATGGGGATTGGTCGTTTAGTTATACGAACAAAAAAATATATTCTTTAGAAAAATTTGCGCAAAACAACACAACAATAACATCGGTAAACTTTTCAAATGCTGATAATTTTACGGAATTAACAAGCATAAAGTCAATATTTGAAAGTGCGACCGCACTTACTACAATAACCACAAAAAGCAATCATTTCGCTTATGTAACCGATGCATATCACGCTTTTAACAACTGCACATCGTTTTCTGTTGTAGGTTTAGCAACTGAAACGTTTACATCTATAATTGATGCGACCGCAATGTTTAATGGTTTGAGTGTTACCACATTTGAATTACCAAATGCCACGTTTGACAACGTTACAAATATTAGTCAAATGATAGGTTATTGCACAAACCTAAAAACTTTGAGTCTGCCGTTGGCAACGTTTAATTCGGCGGTAACTCAAAATACCGTAATATGGACAAATTGCCCGAATTTGGAAACAATAAATCTGCCGTCTGCAACTTTCGCGGCGTTACCGAGTGCGCGCGGTATGTTTTTTGGTTTAAGAAAATTGAGTAGTTTGGATTTAACAAGTGCAACTTTTGAAAATGTAACAGACGCATATACAATGTTTAATCAATACCAAAATCATACTTTGCAAACATTGAGTATGCCGGAAGCAACATTCGCGAAGGTCACAAATGCTTATGCAATGTTCATTCTTGATGGTTTGGTGACTTTGAACATGCCGAAGGCAACGTTCGCATCTGTTACAAACACCGGATATATGTTTGCAGACTTGAAAAATATGACAACATTCAATGTCGCGATTGAAACATTTCCGATTTCTTATGCATTCCAACGTTCAAACAGTGGTATTGCCATGACATATCAATCCATGTTGAATGCCGCGAATTGGTGTAAGGATAGAACGGGGCTATCAGCGCAAACATTGACATTCAACGCAACGGCATGGAATAATCTTTCAGCCGCCGAACAGACAACCATCGATGGCATATTAAGCGGAAAGAATTGGACAAGGGCAATTGTATAAGAATATGGGAGCGATATGTGCATTTATTGTAGGATTATTTGTAGGATTGTTGTTAACCGACAAAAATGATAAAGGATTATGACTTGGAATGAAGAAACACGGATTTTGAAAGCCGATCCCGGAAAGTGGATCACAAACGGCATCACATACGCAATAGAAGCCAAACTCGCGCCCGGCGATGATGTTTCAAATTGGTGGGAAGTCGATGAATTGCCGCCAGAACCAGATGATTCAAAAATTGACTATATTGCAAACGAATATATAAACACCGAACCGGAAGAATGATGGAAATTTCAACATTTATCGAAGGCGTTATCGGATCAAGCATTGTTTCGACATGCGCAACATATCTTTTCGCGCGGAAAAAGTATCTGTCGGAAGTCAAGACAAACGACATTGAAAATCTGCGAAAGATGTTGCAACTTTACATCGACATCGTTGAAGATAACAAAAAGCGGCTTGACACATATCAAAATGAATTGGAACGTGTGAACAGTCGCGTTGCAATGCTGACAGATGAAAATATTTCGCTACGAAAGGAAGTGAAGGAATTGCGCGGCGAAAACAGTGATTTGCGTTCACAATTGGCAAACTTAAAATTATAGGATATGAATTTCAACACATCACCAATCGCGTTTTTCCCAAGCCGCGCCGCGCAAATATGGCGCGCATGGTTCGCACAACGGAAAATCAGTGTCATTTGCGGCGCTGATCTGTTGCCGTTCTATATAATAGACAACGGAAGCGCGCCGGCCGGCGGTGAATTATACGATCCGAACACGGACACGAAAATCGCTGACATTGATTTCGCCGGTCATCTGTTAGATCATGACATCACCGTTGATGGGCAAAGCCGGCATGTGTGGATATATCAAGGTGAAATGTCCGGCGTTTTCGGCAACACAAATCCCGGATATTATTATTTGAAGATCGGATCATGGTATTCAGACGTTTTCCGGATCGGCGCATTGTCAAGCGAATACACCGAAATTTCATGGCAATTCTTTGATGACATTATCACCGCCGATGGCACACCGATTTCAAAACATATCAAATACAAACAAATATTCGAAACACCGCTTTGGCATCCGACATATAACGTTGAAGAAGAAGGCAAGACAAACAACGGCATATTCTTTGCGATGTCGCAAACGACAAAGAAAACAAGCGGATTCAATGCGATAGTGAATGAAAGCCAATTGGATTGTTTGAACTTGACACGGATGGCCGACATGATAACGATCAAAGCATGTCTGAATGGCACAACCAAAACAATGCAAACCAATCAATTTGAAATTTCATCGAAATGGGAAAGCGATGATGTGGCATCGAT
Source organism: Candidatus Enterousia sp. (assembly GCA_045613345.1). Taxonomy (GTDB): domain Bacteria; phylum Pseudomonadota; class Alphaproteobacteria; order Rs-D84; family Rs-D84; genus Enterousia. The sequence goes on along the minus strand of JAZLAT010000007.1, from coordinate 4,828 downwards.
TGAATGTCAGTTTGATTTGTTTTCAATCATCCGGAAATATCAGCAATCGAACGTTGAACCCGAACCGCTACCGATACCAACACCGCCGCCACCACCGTCAAACTATATCATTAAGGGAACGGCAACCGGAAGCAATGTTCAATTCTATATAAACGACACGTTGACAACGTTGACAGTCAGCAATGGTGAATTCTATTATGCGTATGATACACCGTTGACAATGTTTGCGAATGTCAGCATGTATTCAACGCCGCAAGATTTGACACCAAAAGCAACCAATGTGACATCGCTTGATTTCAGTCAGTCATGCGGAATGCGCGAAGCGTTGGAATTCTGTTTGTTCAAAATGGAATCGCTAACAAGCATAAATTTGGCCGGATGCACATTTGAGAAAGTGACCGGCGCGGCGCATTTCATTCGCGGTTCGAAACTGACAACATTATCCGCGCCCGATGCGACATTTGCCGCATTGCCGGAATTCCCGACATATAACGGTGTGACATTGATGGGAACAACCGACTTTTTGGGAACAAACAGTTTGTTGACATCGATTTCAATGCCGAACGCCGTGATCAGCGCGCGCGCATCTTATATGTTCGAAAATAACTATGAATTGACATCGATCAGCATGCCTTTGTCAGAATTCGACACCGCAACCACCGCAAAATATATGTTTGGCGGATGTCGCAAACTGACATCGATCAACATGCCGATCGCAACATTCGCAAGTGTTAAGCGCGCGGATTATATGTTTTATGATTCCGGTGTTGACAATTCAACACTTGATTTTGGCACACTGTTCCCATCATCGGCAATGGCGCTTGCAAACGGCGGCGCGGATGGTATGTTCTACGATTCGAACTATAAAACAATTGATGTTTCTGCAATTGATTTCACCGCTTGCACATCATTATATCAGACATTCAAAAATTGCACTAAACTGAAAACAATATCAATGACAAGTGGCCAACTTGAAAATGTGACAGATTTTGAAGAAGCGTTTGCCGGTTGTTCATCTATGGCAAACGGCATCAGTACATTGTTAAGCGGTGAAACGCTTGCATCGGTAACAAAAACCAAAAAAATGTTCTATGAATGCGCCGGAACATTGAGTTTGACAACGCCGACATTCGCCAATGTGACAAATGCGGAAAGCATGTTTGAAGGTAGCACAATGACAAGCATTGCAATGGCGGCGGCAACATTCGCAAGTTTGACAAACGGAAAGCGGATGTTCTACAATAGTCAAGCGGTGACATCCATTGACATGAGCGCGGCCACATTTGAAAATGTAACCGATGTTTCAAACATTTTCAATAGTTGCAACGCATTGACAACATTGAGTTTGCCAACAGCCGAAAAAATGCCGAAATCAATCAGTTTTGCACAAAGCGCATCGCTTTCGGTGTCATCGTTCAGTGCATTATCGCAATGGGTGAAAGATTTGAGCGGCGGATCGGCGCAAACTTTGACTGTCAATTCATCAGCATATAATGATTGGCGCGTAAACCATTATGCAACTTACAATGTTGCGGCTACGCGTTTTACATCAAAGAATTGGACTGTTCAACACTAATGGAAAAATTTGATCAACAATGTCGCGAAATCATCAATCAAAACGGACTTTCGAAACAGAAACGGAAGTTTGTTGAAGAAGGTTTTGAATTGATTGAAGCGATCACGGAAATGCAAGTTGCGCCATCCCGGAAGAATCTTGAACATGTGATTGAAGAATTGGCGGATTGTTTTGTTGTATGGCGGCAATTTGTCGAACATTACGATTTGGATATGGCTGAAATAATGACAATCGCAAAGGCAAAAGCCGAAAGAACTATTGCACGAATAAAAGAAAAAAACATATATTTGTGATAGTTAAACAAAAAGACATGGAAACATTAAAAACAATTTGGCGCGGATTGTCCGGTTTGGCTACGTTGGCCGCGCTTGTACTGACCGCAATCGGCGGCGTTGGCTATCTTATAAACGATAAACACTATCTGTTTGCCGTTGCAGTGATCGCCGTTGTTTGCTTCGCCTTCAAACCGATGTGGAACTACATCCAAAAATCGCTGATGTAATGAAGAAAATCAGCATTTGTGTTGAAATGGGGTTAGTTGCGCTTGTCGCGATGTGGGTTTTGTCCGGATGCGCGCCGCGAAAATATGCGTATAAAGTGACATTCAAGGATGGTTCTGTTGAATATTACGAATTGGACTATAAACCGAAAAACGACACAAAGGCCATCGAATATGAAGGCCATACAATAATCGGCGTTGAACAAATTGAAAAAATAAAATAACATGCTACACTTGACACTGATCCGCAAATGGAAAAAGCCGGAATATACCATCGGGCAATTATTCGCCGGTGGCCGGATGATATGCAACACCATTGAAGATTGCGATCGCGGTTTGAATCAACACATGACAGAAACCGAAATCAAAAGAATCAAGGTGCAAAACGAAACGGCGATTCCGGTCGGAACATATAAATTGACTGTCAGCATGTCACCGGAATTTGGCCGGAAATTGATTGAAGTGTTGAACGTTCCGGGATATCTTGGAATTAGGATTCACAAAGGAAACACGGCAAAGGATTCCGCCGGATGCATTTTGCCCGGAAACAACACCGAAAAAGGCAAGGTGACAAATTCAACGAAGTTTGAAGAATTGCTGACATCGATGGTTGAAAGCGCGATCAGCAACGGCGAAGAAGCATATTTGACAATAATCTGATTTTTTCATATCCCACAACGGCGCGAAGCCGCCTTAAAACAAGGTTCTTTTTTAAAGTCCACCGATTAAAGCGGCGGACAACTGCGAAAGCAAAAAGCAAACGGCGCAAAATGGCGATTGAGAGCCGCCAACACGTAAAATCCGGATTTGCAAGTTGGGTGCAACTCCCTTCCGCCGTTCTAAATGAAGGAAAAATGGAAAACGAAGCGAGAAAAACCGGCGCTGAACTGACAATAGCGATTTTTATTGCTTTTTTGTTCTTTTGGTTTGGTCACACATGGACAATCAAACACGAAAAGACAGAACCTATAAGCGCGGACACGGTTGTTTTGGTTCATATTGACACGTTTTTCATCGACAAACCAACGGAAATTGTCCGGTATATAACAAGGCATGACACAATTTTCGAAACGGACACGGCAATAAAAATCGTTTTTGATAGCGTTTCCGGGCAAAATGCGGCCATTATTCCGATCGAAAGTGTAATTTATCAAGATAGCACGAAAAATGCAAGATACACGGCCTATTTAAGCGGATATAAAGCCGCGTTGGATTCGATTGAAATAAACTGTTTGCAGACAGAAACGATCATCACGAAAATTGAGCGCGAAAAAGCGCCAAAAATCGGTGTCGGTGTTCAACTCGGCGTTGGTGTTTCCGCGCAAGGTATCGCCGCGCCGTATTTGGGAATCGGAATTCAATACAGATTGTTCGGAAAATAGCTATATTTGAATGCGTATTTTTCTTTCATAATAATGAGTTTTAGCCGAACGGCCATCGTTGAGAAATGAAGGCCGTTTTTTCTTTCCAATTTATTCCAATTCTTGTGAATCTGTAAAGAATTAGCAAAAAATATTATATTTGCATTGAATATGCAATAAGGCGGCAAGGCGGAAACGCATACTTTGCCGCCGTTTTTCATTCAACAGATTGAAGGTACTTTGAAACGCGAACGGCAAAGAACCGCATCGCGTTTCGCGTTTTTATATACATGTTCCGGCGATACATATACAAAAACGCTTTTTTTATACATATCACGAAAAAAAATAAAAAATATTTTGCAGATATAAAAAATGATTATATATTTGCAATGTCAAGATCGACAAAACGGACTGCACCGATTTGCAGAACATAAAAATTTAAAGTTATGAAACGTTTTCAAGTCATCGTTCACTACTTGCCATTAGACAAAAAAACTATCAAATATGAATGCGAAACAAAGTCGGATGCTATTTGGTGGAAAAAATCATTGCAAAAGATACAAAAGGAATCGGGAAAATATATGATGTCTAAATTCATAATAGAAGAAGTTGAAATTAACTAAACATAAAATGAAAACACGAACAGAAACAATCAAAAGATTCATGAAGATAGCCGAAGGCATGACATACATCAACGGATCAAGCCCGGCTGATTATGAGAAAATGAACGCGGCCATCGATGGCGAACTGACATTTGAAAACATGGCGGATGCCTTCAACAAACTATTCTTGAAACCGAATTTCAGCCCGATGGATGACCGGGATCGGAAAGATGTTGAAGAAATGATGGCGATGTCTGATGAAGATTTTGAAGAAGAATTTTTTGAAATAAACAAATATTACTACACCGAATAAAATATTCATTTATATTTGCACAACTAAAAATTAAAATTATGGCAAACATCAGAATCAATGAAGCCATTGCAAAAGCAACTTTGCAAGGCAAGAAAATCAAGAAAATGGACATCGCCGCAAGGCTTTGGCCGGATTCCGTTTTGTTAACGCGCCGCGCTAACATGACAAATCTTTGCACCGGGAAAACGCAAAAGATCACCACAGAAATGGTTGAAATCATTTGCGAAATGACCGGTTGTGACGCAAACTTTTTGTTCAACATTAAAAACGAAGAATGATGAAAGTATTTGTTGTAATATTTGCGGTTTTGGCCGTTGCAAGCATCGTAGCGGCCTTTTGGAATCCGTTTCACCTTGTCACGGCGTTTTGTTGCCTTCTTATGGTGATCAACGGATTCGCGCATATCAAAGAAAGTGTTTAATGTAAAAATCAAAGAAAAATGGAAACTTTAAAATCATTATTGAATCAGCGCGATTG
>JAZLAT010000006.1:0-3710 GCA_045613345.1 Candidatus Enterousia sp. | reverse complement strand
AATAATGCCATAACTACCGTTGATTGCCTGCAATAGTTCGTCTTTTGTTACCTTCATTTTCATTTTTTGCCGTCCTTTATAGCCTGCATTTGCAATTCGTAACCTTCGGAAAGTTCTTCCAGTAGTTCGGGGTCGGTTGTTTGCAGGTCCTGCAATGCCTTTATATATTTATCCTTTTCCCACGGATTCAAATTATTTTCCGTTTCCCATTTTGCTAAAATCCATACACAACGTTTTACAATGTATTTGTGTTGCGGATTCTTTAACATAGATTCTTTTATTGTCGCGTCGTATTCGGCGCAATAGTCCTTAAATGTTTTCATTGTTCGCCGTCCTGCGGTTCAAAGTATGGTTTTATAAAATATTCATACGCGCCTTGCATTTCGCGGTTATACTTCAATAGCATTTTGAAGGTATCGAAAAATAACGCTTTTGGATCGTCGCCTGCAATGCTTTGCACGTGTTCGCCGTATGTGTCCGTGTATTTCATACAGTCTTTGCCGTCCACGGTTACGCGTTCCAATTTTGCGTTATTGTCGTTTAGAAAACTTCCAATATTGAAAAGCAAATCATTCAAACATTTAATAATGTTTTCTTTGCGTTGTTCTTCTTTTGGGAAGTTTGCCAGTGCCTTAAACAAATCGTTTTCTTTATGGTCCATTGTGTCCGCCTTTTGATTAAACAATAACGTTCAATCCCTTCAAATATTTTTCAGTAACGGCAATGCCGCTATGATTCAAAAGTTTAGATAGTTTATATATATCGTGGTCGCGCGTGTATTCAGTCAATGCAAAGAAGTGTCTAAAATCGTGCGCACTGTATTTATATGTAATGTCGCCGCGTTCGTACAATTTCGCAATGTGGTTTTTGATTGATTGTTTTACACGGTTTGAAGTCCACGCCGTAAACGGTTCATTATGTTTCAATCCTGCGGCGTTGATTGCGTCAATGCAGATTGCAGGCAATACGCCTTTTTGTTCTTCGCCTTTGGTGATAGTTCGGAATTGTTCGCCGTGGACCGTCATTTGTTCAAAACCGCCGCAACGTAAACCGCGGTATGCCATACAACAAATAATTGCTTTTAGTTCTGCGTTTTGTTCTGCATTGATGATTGTTTCAACGTCCTTTGTTATCAATTGCAGGCGTGTTGCGTCCACGTTTCCCATTGAATAAAACTTATTTTTTTTTGTCGGTGTGCTTTTTGGCAAAACGTCCGTGCCGCGTACTGGGTTCAATATTTCGCGGTTTGTGTCGCGTTCTATCATTTTGAAAAATGCAGATAATGCGCCGCAATTCCTGCGGATTGTTGCAGGTGCTTTGCCTTCGGTCCTTTGGTCCAAAATCCAGTTATCAACGATTGTTGTATTTGCTGCAATCGGCGTTTGCAATCCGTGTGCGCTGCAATATGTTTCAAAATCTTTTAAGGCGTACATATACCCGTTGCGTGTGTGTTCACTGTTATATCGTTTTAAGAAGGATTGTTTTTTATCTGCGTAATCAATCCGCATTATAATTTTTTGCGTTTTCAAATCCTGCTTTATTTCGTCGATAATGTTTGATTGCAGGATTTTTGCAACGGCGTTGCTATCGTTCAAAATTGCCGCTTTTATTTCCGCGTCCTGCGTTATTGCCATTTTCAACAATTGCGTAATTTCGTTTGTTTTCAGTTCCTGCAATGCCTGCATTTGTTCGTCGTCCTTTTCGTCCTTTGCCATAGTTCAAAACCGTTTTATATATAATACATAAGTTAATGTTATGTGTCAAATTATATATTTACACGATTGTTTACAATGTGGCGTTGTGTATTCAAACAAGGTCTTGCGCCTGCTGCATTTACGCGCCTTTGTATACATTTTTTTATCTTGTGGGTTCTATGGACCGTCTATTTTTACGCGTTCCAGTACGTCCGCCGCGTGGCGGATTGATTCCCGTGTATTGATGTTTGCGTCAATACATACGGGGTTATGTGTCCGCGCGTGTTCCTGCGGTCCGCCGTTCGGCGGTTCATTCATTGCAGGATTGAATAGCACGGCAAACACTGGTTTGTATAAGTGCGCATTTTATCAAAGATGTATAAAAAACATATAAAGATTGTGGGAAGTTTTTTAATAAAAAAGTGATAAAAAGGTAGTAAAACAGTAGTAAATAGGTGTGTTTTTTCGTCGTTTTTTTCCACGTTTTATAATCGTTTTCTAAATCGTTTCTTTGCCGTCGTCGCCGCTATCTTTTCTTGCTATTGCCTTGCTAAACTGGTTTATTTTACGTGGGAAGGCGTGCCGCCTGCTTTGTGCGGTCCTGCGTCCTGCATTGTTATTGCATTGTTTTATCAATTGCAGGAAGGTTCAAGGGGTTCATAATTTCATAATTTGCCGTCAAAAAAACAATTTTTAGTTGTACTTATTTATTTTTATTGTTCACAAAATAATACAGTATGAAGGATTGAAAACCGCATAAAGCGGTTTGAAAATCCGCTTTAGAATATTTAGAAAATATTTAGAAGGTGGCAAAATATCGGGCAAAAGTTGGATATAAACCGCAAATTATCGGGAAAAAGTTGGATATAGTTCGGGAAAAAGTTGGATATAGATTTTTATAAACGGTCAATTATCGGGAAAAAGTTGGATATAGATTTTTGTTTCTGCGTATACTTTGGTATAAAAAAGGCGTACATTTGTTTGTTGTACGCCTTCAATTATTAAAATGGTATATCGGGAAAACCGTCATATGTTGTTGTGTCGTCGTCCTGCGGTCCTTTATTTTGTCCGCCGAACGGCGGATTGTTTGCCGCTGCGTTCATTCCTTCATTCCACGCGTCCGTTGTTTTTCGCATATGTACATATTGTTCAAAACTTATATATTCGTCGTGCGTCCATATATATTCGTTGTAATCTGCTTGCAAATCGGGCGTATTGTTTGCAGGTGCAACAATTTGTTTTTGTTCGTCGTATTCTATGTATGCAGGTGCGTTGTTTAATGGTTTTTGTCGATATACGGCAACACGATAAATACGGTCTTTTTGTTCATACCACGCTTGGCAAGTCGTAAAGTTTATACCGTCTATTTTCCCTTTATTTGCAAGGTATGAATGAAAACGTGTTAAGGCGTTGAATTCATAGCGTGCTTTATTCCAGTCGGTCAAATATAAATTGTCTTGCGGTTTGTCGTTGTCGCCTGCGTAAACTTTTACTTTTTTTACGTTTGCAGGGTGTACGCATTGCCAAAACTCTATTGCATTTACGTTCATAAAATCACCGATATTATTATTGTGGTCGGTCATATACAGAAAATACAAACGTATTTGTTGTGCGGTTAAGTTTTCGGTGTCGTAATCGTGATAACGTGATTGTGCTTTCCATTCGGCAATAGAAGGATTTTCAATCAATTCAGTGTCTATGATTGCCTGCAAATAACGCGGCAATGGTATCCAGTTAGAATGATTTTCTACTACTTCCTTAAACATAGGTTTGAAAAACTCTATTTGTACTGATTCTACCATACTCATAGCATTTTGCAGGTTTTCAAAGTTTTGAGCCTTTAATATAGTGCCGTCCGCCATTTTTGCGGTTAAGATTATTGGAAGTCCTAAATATTCGCCTTCGGGTGTGTACATATAAAGTGTTTTTTGTTCGTTTATGAGTTTATAAAACGCCTTCCAAAACTTAGAACGTACTTTTGTATATGGTCCAAAAGCATATTTTTCTACGGTGTCG
>JAZLAT010000005.1:0-302510 GCA_045613345.1 Candidatus Enterousia sp. | reverse complement strand
GACCAGCTATGGATCATCGCCTTGGTAGGCCGTTACCCCACCAACAAGCTAATCCAACGCGGGCACATCCATCACCGATAAATCTTTCCCGTTTCCGGCGTATGCGGTATTAGCGTTCGTTTCCAAACGTTATTCCCCAGTAATGGGCAGTTTCCCACGCGTTACTCACTCGTGCGCCACTAGATCCACAAGGGCAAGCCCCTGCTTCACCCGTTCGACTTGCATGCCTAAGACCTGCCGCCAGCGTTCGTTCTGAGCCAGGATCAAACTCTCAAGTTCTAAAAAACCTGTGGTTTAAGTCCTGTGCATTATAAACAAAGCTGACATATAATCAGTTCGTCTTTACATATTATATATTCGCAAGACAAGTTTTTAACGAGGTTTAATCGTAAACCTACTACCTGTCTAGGATATGCACATTGACTTAGTCAAAGTTTGGATATTTCCAAATTCAACTGTCTGCATATCTCTTCTTGAACAGATTTTTGAATTTTCAAAAATCAATTTGATGAGCTGCTTTTATTCACAATGTTGCGGATTTCTTCCGCATTCCAGAGGTTGCATTTGCGTTTTTCCGAACCGCCCCAACATGGAAAGCCCGCATACTATGAACTGATTTGCCAAAAAAGTCAAGCATTTTTTTCAAAATATTTTTAATTTTTTCTGTGACACGGCGCAAATTTCATAAAACCCCCAGAAAACCGGCATTTTTTCGATTGTGATTTTTTTATATTTTTGATTGGCGCAGACGAAATTTCGCCCCCTAAACCCCAGAAAACCGATTCGTTTGGCAGATAAAATGATTTTTTTGTGCCACAAAAGCGATTCGATGACCGATTCGGTAACAAAAGAACCGAATCGACGACTATATGTGTATTCCAAAACATAACTTTGCACATTCGCCGATGATAAACGAAGCAATTGTCACGACCACACATATTGACAACATCTCGATAAATCGCGGCAAAAACCTTTCGCGACAAATGCGAGCGCGAACATAGTTAAAGAAAAATATTATTGATACGGTGACAAAATAACTTAAACCCATCGCAAGGTAAGGATTTTTTACGAATAAAAACGGCATTAAAACCATGGCGGCAGTAAACAAATACATTGCACCGGTCGCAATTCCACATTTTATCGCTATATCTGCGTTTCCACCCGCGCGCGCCGCCAAATATTCTGATGCAGTCATAGACAGTCCCGCCGCCACCGCCGCAATAATTCCGGTCAATAATATCGCGTATTGGGTCGCATCTGCAAAGACCAACCCTACAACCAATCCGACGGTGGAAACAATCGCATCGTGCATACCCAAAACCGCCGAACCCCAAAAATAATTCTTGAAAGCCATATAAAAAATATAGCGGCATTTGCCGCCAGATTTTACAGGAAAGAAATACTATTCTATGACCGCGTTTACCGGTGTCAAATCTTTCAACTCGTTTGTTTGCGGATTGTAATATCGCGGCACGCCCGCATATTCCAAAATCGCATGGTGCGACGGTATTAAAAATTCAGGCAATGGCGAAGACCGCCCCATCTTGATATATTCTGAAAACTTTGGATCACTGAATGCCATACGGAATTCGACCTTTATCGGGCGTTGGTACCAACCTTCGTACAGCAATATCCCTTCGGCAGGTTTGCCGCCAACCGTCACTTTTAATTGCATAATGTCAAATTCACTGAATACTGGTTCTTCTTTTTTCTCTTTGGTTTCGGTGTCTTTGCCGTCTGGACCTTTGACCTTTTTCTTTTCCATTGTTATTTTGTGCGGCATCATTTCGGCAAATCGCCGCGCAGTATCAATATCGTTTTGACGGAACACAATCTTTGCCGCGGTGGTCGACATAATTGTTGACGCGGCATCAGCGCCGTATTTTTCTTGAATCTGGTGAATATCCTGACCTATGAACAGGTACGATATCTGTTGACTGCGTCCGACATCGGGACCTTGGATAACGGCCTGGAGTTTTTGCATCTTGGGCATTTCATCCAACAAGAACAAAACCGGATATGGCCCCATCTTTTCACCGCTGCGCCCGACATGTTGTGGGGGATTCGCCAACAAGAAATTCGACATAGTTTCAATGAACATTGCAGTAATTGGATTTAATGCCTTGGCATCGACCATATTGATAGACAGATATACCGTAACAGGCTTCATTTTCCCGTCACGCGGATCAATCATTCCACGCATATCAGAAAAGTGAAAATCAGAATGACTTGTGCGATTACGAACCGCGGCATTACGGAAAATCGCAAGCCCCGTCAAAATCGTTGAAATAATTGACCCACGTTCGGTTGACGGGGTATTCGCCAACTTGGTAAGTTCAGCCACCGCACGATTAGAATACGCAAACATACGACTTTCATTCACCGCGCCTTCCAGCCAATCTTTCATTGGGTCCGCCATCATAACGGTTTGATCGCCTTGCTTTTGCCGTTCTGCCAAATTCGCCGCCACGGCGATTTGTGCTTCGGTAATCCAATCCAACATCATAGAAAAAGACGCCTCTTTGCCCAACCATATTTCGGGAATATTTGCCCATGTTCCAATATGAACATAGTTATCAACGTTCAATTCACCTTTTTTCAATAATCCCATCGCCGCAAATGCATTAGGATCAGATGTCATTGAAAAATAATAATCAGATAAAACATTTGCGTCTTCGGCATCAAAAGTTCCCGATTGCAAACGACCATAGAAATAATCATCGGCCTTGGCACGTTCTATTTTTGACACAATGAATTGCACAAAACCCGCAAGTCCCGCACGACCAGCCTGGGTCCAGTGTGGGTCAGCACTGCTGCCTGTGGCATCGGGAACCAAAACATCGCAAAGGTAATCAACATACAATTCGCGTTGTTCAACACTGAATGGTATATGCCCCGGTGAAAGCGGATTCCACGATGGATAATAAATACCTTTTTCGGGTTCGTCTTGTCCGCCCCAGTTCATAATGAACACCGGACCAACGCGTTCTGAACGAAAGCCACTGGACATTACGTCAATTTCGGGCTTTGGGTCGTTTATAATCATCGAAACACCCGTGCATTCAAAAATTGTTGGTAATGCAATTGCCTGGGTTTTACCGGTTCCCGGAGGCGCCAAACATAAAACAGACAATGTTTTTGGCAACATCAAAGGCTTTTTCTTGAAATATCCCAACACCATCATAAACCCATCGAAAAGCCCCATATCTTTTACATCTTTTTCGTTGGCTTCACGTGCAGATTTCTTATCAAATTCGTCTTTACCGTTCGGATTAAATTCTTTCTTTAATGTATCATCGTTCAAAACAAAGAATGCAATCACCGGAAAAAATGGAACAATACACATAAAGTCCGGATGCATTACACAACGCATCAACCAATATGGAATTTCTGCAATAACCGACATTCCGCCGGTTGATAATGCCTGGGTCAGATAAATTTTGGTCCAATCAATGGTCGCGGGTGTCCAACCATACCGCCAAATATGTTCCACAACAAATGACAACCCAAACACAACCGCGCATATAAGCCAAATCCCCACCGACCAACGCAACGCCCAAAAAGTCTGGGCCATTGGGGTTTGTTCGTGTTCTTTATATGCGCTGGATTTGAATATATTCAAACCCTTGCTGTCTTTGCCCGCAGATAAAATCTTGAACTTTGCAACCATCGTGCTATGATTATACCAGAAAAAAACAAAAGTATAAAGTGGATAAAAAAATTTTATGAAAAATATTCCAAGAATTTTTATTGGCGATAATGTGCAACCGGGCGACATATTGCCCGCATCGCGTGAGGTTTCGCGCTATTTGACGCGTGTCATGCGCCGGCGTGATTTTCTGGCTTTTGGCGGTGGCCAAGAATTCAATGCAACACTTGGCGATGGCGATAAAACAATAATCATTGGTGACAAGACGAAACATATTGATCCAACATACGACACGGAACTTTACTTTGCGCCGATTAAACGTACCGATGATTTAATAAATATGGCAACCCAAATGGGTGTGCGTGCATTACACCCCGTGATTACTGAACGCACGGTTGCATCGCATATAAATTGGGAACGTATGCAAAAAATTGCAATCGAAGCCGCCGAACAGTCGAATCGTAACAGCGTACCAAAAATATATGAACCTGTTGCTTTTTCAAATTTAGAATTAAACAACATGTGTTTTGCCGATGAAAGATTCGCATATAACGATACCGAATCGAATCGCGCATGTGGTAATTCGATTTTGGTTGGACCCGAAGGTGGTTTTTCCGAATTGGAATTTGCGGCACTTGATGCGGCGGGCGCAATATCGGTGTCTTTGGGCAAAACAATTTTGCGTGCCGAATTGGCGGCGGCAATTGCGATATACAGGACAAGAAAATGAAAGTAAGAATTGCAAAATTTATTGCGGATACCGGTGCAACTTCGCGCCGCGGCGCAGAACAATTGATTGAACGCGGATTGGTTGCGGTAAATGGGACGGTTGTAAAAACACCTGTGAATTTTGTTGATGAAAATGATGTTATTACCATAGACGGTAAAAAAATAGAAAAACGCGAAAAGACCCGTGTCTTTGCATTTCATAAACCGATTGATACAATGACGACAACACGTGACCCGCGTGGACGTAATACTATATATGATATATTGCCACGTGAATATCGAAATCTGCGATATGTTGGGCGATTGGATTTTAAAACTACTGGATTATTATTGTTGACCAACGATGGATTACTTGCACGAAAACTGACTCAACCCACATCAAAAATTCCACGGGTGTATTTAGTTGATGTTGTTGGAAATAATATGTCTAAATTAGATCGTGCGCGTCGTGGCACGACGGTGGATGGAATAAAATATCAACCTATGCAAATAGAGATTATGCGTGACCGCCGTTTGCGTATCACAATTACCGAAGGTAAAAAAAATGAAATTCGCATTGTATTAAAGGCTTGCGGGTTGCCGGTACGAACTTTGCATCGTATCAAGTATGGTCCAATCGAGATAAAAAATTTACCATCAGGAAAAATTATTGAACTGGACGAAAAAACAATTGACGAGCTGGTAAAAATTTCTCTATAATGCAGTATCAAGGAAGGGAGATTTCACATGAAGAAAAAAACAACAAAAAAAACACAAACCAAAGCAACCGCGGCACGCGGCGTAAAAATCAAGACATCGGCAAAGCCAAATTCCACATCATCTTGGTCTTTGTCTATTTATGTTTATTGGTTTATAATTTTGTTCTTTATTGCGGCAACATTTTATATTTTAGGACGCGGTCATATCAAGGCGGATATAAATGTAACTATGAATTCAACCGTAACCGAAGAACAACTGTTAGATGCAAATGGTTATTATTCACGCGGCAAAGAAGAGATCCTTGCGGGAAATATAGAAAACGCATTGTCTGATTTGACCGCCGCAATTGATGCAAACGCAAATATGGTTGATGCGTATATCTTGCGTGGTGAAGCATATATGCAAGCTGGGGATTATCGTTCGGCAATGAATGATTTTGATGCAGCAATTGCGATAGATACAGAAAATTCTATTGCATATTACGACCGTTCCTTGTTGAACACTCGATTGGAAGATTTTGATGCGGCAATGAATGATATCAATAACGCGTTGGCGGCATATTCGGCGCACCCGAATGACATTCTGCAAATGCGTGATTTGTATGCGCGGCGTGGGCAATTGAATCTTTGGCTTAAAAATTGGGAAGGCGCAATTGCGGATTACACAAATTCACTTGCGCGCCCCGAAGGAACGGTTAGCGCAACAACTTATGCTGACCGTGCCGAAGCATATACTGCTTTGGGTCAATATGCGGCGGCAATTGATGATTACAGTTCGGCGATACGTGTAATTTCTGAACAAATCCAAGGAACAACAACCATGGAACAAAAAGAAGACCTTTCAATGCATGCTATGACATATCTTGAAAAATCTGCGGCGCTGAATTTGAACGTCGGGAATGTTGTGGCGGCGCGAACAGATATGGAATCTGCATACGCTATTGCGACTTCATTAAATGATGAAGACACCGCAAACAGGTTACAGAAATTATTAGAAGCGTTGAATTAGAAAAACAATGTATAAAAAACAAAGAAACCGCAAAATGCGGTTTTTTTGCACCTTAACGCACGGGGGCGATTCGTATTTCAACACGACGATTTGTTAAACGCCCCCATTCATCTTGGGCGGCAATTGGTCTTGCGGCACCACGTCCAACAATAAACATGCGCGTGGGTCGCACATCATGCTTTATCATATATACACCAACACGTTCCGCCATATCTAACGAAAAAGCGCGCGCCGCATTCACATCACGCATAGAATCAGTATAACCCGCAATTTCAATAAATGTTGCGTCATATTTATTTAATATCTTGGCAATGGTCCCAAGGTTTTTATCCCCGTCGTTTGATATTTCTGGGGCGTTCAGTTCCATTATCGCGTCACGCACCAATATAATTACTATATCCGTCCCCGCCCTTTGTACCGATACACCCGGACGCCGCAACGCATCATAAAGTTCGTTTTCTAAATCAGTCATATACCCAATGCACATAGATGATTCATTTTGATTTTTATCACCATATTCCGAAGCCGTATTTTTTTGAACCACCCCCGAAACCATGCGTCCGCCATCACCCAAAAATATCGGCTTTTTCGCAGTTTGGGCAACCCCGGACATATCGGTAAAACTTGCCCCATGCAAATACGTACCCCATGTTGAATGGTCTGGGCTTTGATACCCCGCACACGCACACAACATCAAAAGGAAACAACTTGTCTTTCTCATTATGTTTATTTAGCAATAAATGTTATATCGTTGTCTATACCCGAAAAGCAATTTGACATGTCGCCAAGTCTTTGACCATTTATAATTACATCGGTTGCCCACGTTGGAACACTTACCGCAAAGAAATCGCATTCACCGTGTGTCAACCCAGTGATTTTTATTTCAAATGTCGAAGTGTCAATACCCGGACCGACTGTCCAATCTTTGCCGATCGGCGCATTTGGGGAATTCAGCGCGCCCGCCTTGATTAAATATTCCACTGACAAGCCCACATAATCACCACGCATTCCCATCAAAAGGTTTATGTTTTTTGCCAATTCTCGTAATTCCGCAGACGCGATTGTATTATGTTGGTTATGGCGAATTGAGTTGTATATTCCAATCGCACTTGCAGTCATTACCCCGGTTATCGCCAGTATCCCAACTATTTCAATCAAAGAACGTCCTGATTCGTTTTTCATTTTTCCCCCTTTTTGTATTTTATTTTGATGTTCCAACAATTTCTGCGCCTTCGAACAAAGACATTGCATCCGCCACCATTGGGTCAGATTCAATATCGTGTTGCATTTGTTCACCAACAGTTTCTTGTTGATTGGATTCGGGTATTTTATCCAACACCCAATTTACACCTGTTTTTTCATCCAACCATTTTATAATTTTTGCCTGAAATTCTGTATCATCACCGCGATCAAAATAAGAAATATGATTTTCCGTGATTTTGGTAATTTCAATATTTTTTGTGAAATAAGAATAGAGCATAATTTCACGCGATTCATGCAACGCATTTGCCAAATCATTTCCCGATTTGATAATTATTGTTTCTTTTGCGGGTTCGACGGTTGGCGCCGAATGCGGCACTTCGGGTTTATCTTGCTTTATCAAGTCCGAAATTGACGGCATATCGGCAATATGCATCAATCGAATTATCAACATATCAAAGCATTGCTTTTGATTAGTTGCCGCCGCCATTTCGGGCACAGAAGCAACCATTACTTGCCATATACGCGAAAGAGTGTTTAACGATACATGCTTGTTTATTTCATCTATCTTGGCACGTTGGTCCGCGGTATATGGCGCATGATTTGTTTCACCCGCGCGTAATACAGGATGCATACGTGTTGCCCAATGTGTCCATTCCATCATATCGGTCAACAGCATAGATAAATCGGCACCGTTTGTATAAATCTCGTCTGATTTAGCAAGTGCAGTGGCGACATTTCCCGACAATATAGTCTGCATAAAATCAACAACAACACCACGGTCGGCGCGTTTAAGCATATTCATGACCGCATCTTCATCTACATGACCGCCGGTTTGAGCAATCGCTTGGTCAAGAAGCGACAAACCATCGCGTACCGACCCATCTGCGGCACGCGCCAATAAATCGTTCGCGGCATCACTTAGTTCAACATTTTCTTGTTCGGCAATCCATGCAAAGTGTTTCTTTAATGTTTCAACCGGTACACGCACCAAATCAAAACGTTGGCATCGTGAAAGAATTGTTACCGGAACTTTACGAATTTCGGTTGTCGCCAAAATAAATATAACATGCGATGGTGGTTCTTCCAATGTCTTTAACAGTGCATTAAACGCACTGGTGGACAGCATATGGACTTCGTCGATGATATAAACTTTGTATCGGCCATTCGTTGGGCGATATTGCGCCGCATCCAAAATTTCGCGCATATTATCAACACCGGTATGTGATGCCGCGTCAATTTCCATAACATCAATATGTTGTCCCGCCGCAATCGCGCGACAATTTTCACACTTGCCGCATGGTGTTGCCGTCGGACCATCAGACGACAAACAATTCAAAGCCTTGGCCAATATACGCGCGGTACTTGTTTTCCCGGTGCCACGAATTCCTGTAAAAATATATGCATGCGCGATGCGCCCGGTCTTTATCGCGGTCGTCAATGTTTTGACTAAAACATCTTGACCAATAAGCGATTGAAAATCTTGGCTGCGGTATTTTCGTGCTAAAACAGTGTAATTGCCATCCATAATAACTTCCTTTTGACCCAAGAATAGCAAACCAATATTAAAATTCAAGTGGATAGTAAAGTTAGTTTTTGACCACGCGCATACTAAATTCGCAACCACAATAATTTTGACGATAGAAATCACTTTCGCGGTTGATTTGTTGACGCAAATTTTCATCCCATTTTATCGGCATATATTCAATTTCACCCAACGCCGATTCTGCGGCACGGTCAACTTGGGCCTGGTCTTTATGACGCGAAACACCAAACACAGACGCGACCGCATCATATCCATTTTCGCGTGCAAATTTTTGTGCATATGCAAAACGATATGCAAAGCACAAACTGCAACGCGCGCCACGTTCTGGTTCACCTTCAAATCCACGCACCGCCGCACGCCATGCATCGTGGTCGTATTCACAGATTTGATATTTCACACCCAAAGATTCACAATACCTTACTTGTTCCTGCATGCGTTTTGTGTATTCAGATTCCGGAAAAATATTTGGATTGAAAAACAGGACGATAAAATCATCAACGTCCGCGATTTTACCATTCGCCAACTGTTTTATCGCGCCCGCGCTGCACGGCGCACAGCAAGACATTAAAACCAGTTTCATTAATGCACTTTTTCGGTTGTTTTGTTTAACAATTTAACCAGCGGCTGGTACATTTTTGCAGTATTTTTGGGCCACAACTGGTTTCCATTTAAATCGATAACAACATCGTTCGTCACACCATTTTGTGTCAATGGTCGATATTTTACATCGTGCCCATTAAAAGATTCAATGTATATCGGTCGCGTATCAACAAACTTTGTCCCGGTAAAATCAGCATGTGGAAACTTTTTGCCAAACAATTTTTTAATGTCCGACACATACAGCAAGTTTCCTGTGGTGGACAAAATGACCGAGGCTTTTTTATCCGGAAAAGTCATCGACGGAAAGTGCACACGATCGTCTTGGTCTTCAATCGTCACATTGCGCTCGATATCTATCATATACAAGCCTTTATTGATTCCGAATTCTGCGGTACTTTTTACTTTTGCCATAAAAGTGCAAAACTCTTGCCAATTTTTTACATACGCAATATCCGAACGCCGCGTAACAAACGGACCGTTCGTGCCATACCCAAGGAATAATAAATCATCAGTTTTAAGGTTAAAAATAACTTTACTGGTTAAATACATTGTGTGTCCTTTTGGTTAATAAATATATTCGGTTGTTTTACTTAACAATTCAAACAGCGCAACCGGTGGTTTACCAGTTGCCACCGGCCAAATTTGATTTAAATTTTTATCAACAACAATATCGTTATCCGTTAGTGGACGACAAGTTAATGGTCGGCTTTTAATTGGCGCGTCAGGCAGAAAACTGCCATTAAACTCGTATGGTCCTGTGAAGAAAATCGGTTCTTCTTGGGTAAATTTTGAAAAATTTTTAAAAATTACATCTTGGCAATTATTATTCTCAGCGTTTCTTTTTAAATATTCCTGTAAATCAGAAAGATATGTTAGTTTTTGTGCGACAATGATTTTAAGCGCATCTGTTGTTAAACCCGGTCCCAAACTACCTCTATTCTTTGCAACAAAATACACTTGGCGTTTTATCAAAAAAGCGCAAGAAACGACCCGTAAAGGTCCGTAACATTGTATATAGTGTTTAAATTCACTAATATTCTGCACGGTTTGTTTGCCATGTTTGTTATCAATTTCAGCATATTCAATTTCAAAATAAACATGCGGTTCAATTTTCATTTTGTTACTCCTTGTTATCATCCAATTCAATCCGCACGAACAGGTTTTCCGGAACGGTGAATTTTTCGCCATCAACGATTCTGTGTTCGTATTCACGGGGCCAAGACAAATCATGCGTTGTCGCAAAAACATTCTGCATCTTGGTCGCCGCATCGGGTATAAACGGTGCCGAGACGCGTGCAAACAAATCAATCATTTGAAAACATTCGTTTAATACCGCACCTGCGCGCGCAACCTCGCCGTTTTTCACCAAAGTCCACGGTTCTTGGATTGTCATATACTCGTTCGCAATCGCCCACAGCGAGCGCAAAGCAACCACAGATTTACGGAATTCGCATGCGTCCAACGCCGTGGTTAAATCGTTTAATTTTTCGTTCAGCTTGTTTGCCAAATCTGTATCGCGTGCACCCGCCGCCGGCACAGTTTCACCAAAGTTTTTCGCGGTCAGTTTGCAAACACGTGATACGAAATTTCCCAACATACCGTTCAAGTCTTTGTTCACAATTTCGGCAAATCGCGTCATTGTAAAGTCTGTATCATCTGTTTCGGGTGCCGATGCCAGCAACGCATAACGCCAACAATCAGATGGCGCAATCGTCAATGCCGTGTCCAAGAATATACCGTTCCCGGTTGATTTAGAAATCTTTGCACCATTAAAGTTCAAAAAGTTTTGCCCCTTTAACACATCGACCGTTTTCCAATTATCGTCCATCGCCAATTCTTGGGCGGGAAAGAACACCGAATGGAACGACACATTATCTTTGGCCATAAATTGCGTATAATGACAATCAGGATTCTTCCACCAAGATGCCCAATCTGGATTCGCAATTTGCGATATTGAAACATAACCCCACGGTGCATCAAACCACACATAGAAAACTTTGTCTTCGTATCCCGGTTTGTTCACCGGAATACCCCATTTAAGGTCACGCGTAATCGGATTATCACGCAAACCTTCGTCCAGCCATTTGTTTGCGATTGTGACGGCGGTTTTCGGCCAACCGACGCGGGAATTAATCCATTCGCGCAGTTCATCCTGCATCGCGCTTAGTTTGAAATACAGGTGTTTTGTTTCGCGCATTTCAACGGGTGACGACGGGTCGATTGCACTGTGCGGGTTTATCAATTCGTCCGGGTCCAATGACGCGCCACACTTTTCGCACTCGTTACCATACGCGCGGTCATATCCACAATGCGGGCATGTTCCGATAACATAACGGTCCGCCAAAAATTTGCCTTCGTTCACCGAATATGGCTGCATAGATGATTTTTCGTCTATCATTCCACGCGAATCCAAACGATTGAATAATTCGTGAATCAGTTTTTCATGTTGCGCAGTATGTGTACGACCATAAAGATCAAACGATAATTTGAAATCACGAACCGCATCCAAATGCTTTGCGCGATATTTTTCAACATATTCTTCGACGGGCATACCTTCACGCTCTGCGCCAATTTCAGATGTTGTGCCGTGTTCATCAGAGCCCCCAATATATAACACATCGCGTCCCATCGCACGACAAAAACGCGCATACACATCGGACGGCAACAGACACCCAATTAAATGCCCAATATGCAAGTTGTTATTCACATAAGGTAAAGCCGAAGTAATAAGATATTTTTGCGCCATATTTTTATCCTTTGTTTTTTAAAAATGGGACGCAAACGGGGCGTCCCAAAGAATCCCGTTTATGCTCTGTTTAAAATTATTTTTGCATTCGTTTCATTTTTCTATTAGACCCTAAAAATTCATGGTGGGTGGTATTGGACTCGAACCAACGACCTTTACGATGTCAACGTAACGCTCTAACCAACTGAGCTAACCACCCAAGGCAACCGCCATTATAACAAAGAATTTCACATTTGCAAGTTTTTAGTGTTGACCTTGACACAAATACAAAATAAATCAATTACGGACATTTAAGGATGTGGAAAAAACGCTGGACAATCATAAAAATATAAATTATGATTTGTCAGCTTGGATGTTTAGCTCAGTTGGCTAGAGCATCTGCTTTACACGCAGAGGGTCAGGGGTTCGAGTCCCTTAACATCCACCAAAAATTGTTATCGCGCACAACGAAGTGCGCGATTTTCATTATTATTGCACCGCCCCGCTTTTTATGGTATAATTTACGGGATAAAAAGGTGAGGGAAACATGAAGAAATTTTTTGCATCGATAATTGCTGTTTTGATGACTGGGTCCCAAATCAATTCCGCTGTTGCGGCGATAAACGAACAGGATAACCGACTAAGTTCAACTTGTGGCGAATTTACATACCAAGATAGCGATAACACAAAATTACTAGAGTTTAGAATATATTTCAGTAATGATGAAAGTGGAAAAGATCCTAGCACCCCACCAAAAGCATGTAATTATTCGACAATACAACAATATTTGTCACAACATTCAGATGATATTGGTGGATATATTGTTATTGGTGCTGCCGACACCCACCTGATTACCAAAACAGAAAAAGATAACATTTCTCTTTCAGAGGCGCGCGCTAAATGGGTAATAGATAATATCTTGCCATATAATTCACGTGGGGATTGCAGATGGGATGGAACACAATCTTATGAATGTTCTACCTATGCCATGGGTTCCGCAAACGATTATGCTAAATCTGGGTTTAGGCACAACAAAAACACATCAAATGCCGATGAACGGGCCGTGCGTGTTTATATACGGTGGCGGTTTGCAGAGTGCCCAGAAAGTTTGATTTTAAGTTCAGATGAATATTTAACCGCACTGGGTGAAGCCAAGAAAAAATACCCAAATGCAAAAACAAAAATCGAACAAGCAGAACAAACTGTACGCAATGCAAAAGAAATTTGTAAAAAAGAAACATTATATGCGTCTCAGGTCGAGGAATTGTTAAAAACATATCAAAACTTGCTGGATTTGGGGCGGATAATCCCAGAAATAAATATAATCAACCAACAGTACGGTATCACAAAAATTACAATGATAAAAACCAAAATAGAATCACTTTATGCCAAGTTGATTGGAGGCAAACGTTCTGTATGGAAAAATGCCGACGGCGGCTTTAATACTGCGCGTTTGGCATCGGATAGTATTGCCGGTGTAGTATTGGGTACTGCGGGCGGACTTATCACATCAAAAATCGTCAAGAAAAACCAATTAAAGCAAGGTTTCGAAGATATCAAATGCACCATCAACGGTCAAAATGTTGCGGATTATGGCGACACTATGCGTGTTGGTCTGCAATAAGGCTGTGATAAGGTGGGCCACTTTTTTCTTTTATTCCCTAAAATTTTGATTATAATGCGGGTATGTTAAAAATATTAAGATCTTGGTTGGCGGGCAAGACTGTAAAAATTACCGCCGGAGAGTTGGCTGAAAAATTCGGCCTTGAATTACGTGGCAACGCAGATACGGTCGTCAATGGCATTGCGCCTATTGCGGATGCAAGACCGGGCGATGTTGCTTTTTATTCCACCGAACAAAACAGCAATGCATTCAAAATATTGCCTGTATCGATGTTGGAAAACACTCGCGCATCGGTCATTTTGGTACAGCCAGAAATGGTGGAGCATGCCCCCAAAACGGCGACTTTGTTGGTGTGCAAAAGCCCGCGCGGCGAAATTGTAAAGGTTTTGGGTGAAATATATCGTGAACCACCACGTCGCGGCATTTCAAATGACGCATATATTGAACGCGGTGTATTTTTTCGTAATCGGCGCAGTGTATATGTCGGCCAATTTGCAACAATTGAACGTGGCGCGGTTATCGAACCTGATGTAAAGATATATCCGAATGCATATATCGGACGAAATGTGACAATTGGGCGCGGCACAGTTGTACATTCCGGCGCACACATTGAAAATGCAACAATTGGTTCAGATTGTGTGATTCACAATGGTGCGTCTATTGGCAAGGACGGATTTGGTTACACACGTCAAGACGGTCATAATGTATTTATTCCACATGTTGGTCGCGTGATTTTGGGTGACCGTGTGTCCATAGGGGCAAATTCCTGTATCGATCGTGGGGCACTTACTGATACAATGGTTGGTGACGGGACCAAGATTGATAACCTTTGCCAGGTTGCGCATGGTGTGGTAATTGGGCGCGAATGTTTCTTGGCAAGTGGTGTTGGCATCGCCGGCGGCGCAACGATTGGTGACAGAGTGTTATTGGCGGGGCATGTTGGAATTGCAAACGGTGTAAAAATCGGAAACGATGCCGAAGTCGGTGCAAACAGCGGTGTCTTTCGTAATGTTCCGGATGGTGCGCGACATATGGGGTATCCCGCTATGCCGGGCACAGAGTTCCTGCGTCATTATGCGTGGGTAAAAAAACAAATGAATCAAGACTAAGGGAGATATTATTATGATTGATGCATGGGGTATCGAAGCAGCAATTCCGCACCGTGGCGAAATGCGATTGATTGATGAAATTCGTGAATTTACCGATAAAACAGCGGTCGGTGTAAAATATGTGCGTAATGACGAATTTTGGTGTGCAGGACATTTTCCAGCAAAACCGATTATGCCTGGGGTCTTGATTATTGAGGCAATGGCGCAAACCGCATGCTTTACTATTTTGCATTCTTTGGGAAACAATGGTGGAAAAACTTTGGGATATTTTGTGTCTATTGAAAATGCAAAATTTACACACATGGTTGTTCCGGGCGACACATTGGAACTACACATTGAAGAAATCGCATCCAAGATGAAATTGCACAAGTTTAATGGCACGGCATTTGTAAACGGAAAACGCGTCGCAACCGCAACATTCAGTGCGATCATGGATGATAATCCAAAAATCTAAGAATTGGCAATACTTTTGTGTTTATTGCGCGCTTTGCGGAATATACAACCCGCCATACGGTTCATAGGCTGTGGCAGTGTTACTCTCTTCTACTTGGATATTGGTGAATGTACAGGTTCTATTTTGACCGTTATCAATCAAATGTATCACAATTCCGAGTTTTGTTGCCTGGCTTGCTTTCATAGATTCAGAAAAACTTAGTGTATTGTGACTGGTGTTATGAACTTCCATACGATTTCCATCATCAGCCATTTGTACAAAATATGTAAACCAACCGAACTTACATGATGATTCCATTGATATGGTTAATGTTTTATCGATAAAATCATCAATTGGTCCAAGTTCAAGGTATAATTGACCCGAAACACCGGTCAATGTATAACCATTTGATACTTTTGTTATTTGAATCTTAGAGTGATTATAAAAATATTGTGCATTGTTAAAATCAAACAGATTCTTGCTTTGTGTTGTATTCGGGTTTTTGATATCCCACAACCAACAATCGGTTTCTGGGACATCGGTATTTGGGTTCCATTCGCGACAAACAAACTCCCCATTTGGCTCATCTGCGGATTAGCAAAACATGATTATTTAATGCAAGCAGAAAATTAAAACTATTAGAAACTTATTCGCAATCCTGCCGCCAAAAACGGTTCTTTACGCGACATACCAACCGATGTCCAACCATCTATATACTGGCTGTATTTATACCGAAAAGACCCGACAACCGTGTGATCGGCATAGTTCGCATATTCACGATGCCAAATACCCGTATCTGAAAACAGGTATGATAAAGACAAACTGTAATTCAATATGTCATAACTGACACCGGTGCCGGCGACAATGCCGTCGGTTGCCACGCCAATCGGATTTTCATCGTATATTGCGCGACCCGTCAATGCAAAGACAAAACTGTTATATTGCACATTCATTCCAACCGCAAATTGCGCGCGCCAATCCGCCGAAATTTCGGGGGTAAACGCATCCGTAGCATAACCGTCGGGTTTACCAATAAACGACCCGCCAAACGAGAATGCATACTTTGTTTTAGATGCCGAATGCTTTATCTTCATCGCGGCATCAACACTGTAATCATAATCGCCCGTGATACCCGATGCAGAAATTCCATATTGCACATTCGAACCCGTTGCCGAAACAACATTTATCCGCAGTGCTTCGGAACCAACAGTAATCTCTGGATTTGCAATTACCGTGCCCGCCGCGCCCATTTTTTTATAAATCAAAGAGTCATGATTCACACGCAATCCGCCCACATCTGGCAACCCCAGCCCCAGCTTATGCGCAACCGAATCGGTTAAACCAACCTCGGTTCGCATAACACCGCGCCAGTGCCAAAAAGCAAATGCTTCGTGCCACCATTTATCTTCTTCGACGGCAATTTCGTCAACCATAAACGCGGCACCGATTGTGTGACCATCAATTCCGTTATATGTCGTTTGCGCCCGCACACGAAAGTCACCAATATAATCCGGTGTTTCGAAATTCGGTTCCAAAATTCCTGCCGTTCCGTATCCGGTCAGTGCAAACTTAAAATCCCCGCTTTCATAATTCAACGCATTCGCGCACGTGGGCGCAACCAAAGTTGCAAATACCACAGGTAAAAATTTATTATGCATTATAATTTCCATTTGCTTCATTTAATATCGCATCGCGCAGTTTATTATATGCCCGTTCTTCAATCTGGCGCACACGTTCACGCGATATCTTGTACTTTTTCGCCAACATTTCCAGTGTCGCCGCCGGTTCAGACAATCGTCGCGCCGTCAAGATTTCACGGTCGCGTTCCGGCAATTCCGCAAGATGCTTTTTAAGCAACGCACCACCACGCACCAACATTTCATGACGTTCGACATTATCAATAATACTGGAACCAGCATCCGCCATATTGGACAGCATATCCGCGCCGTCTTGTTCGTTATTTCGCGCAGGCGCATTCAGCGACAAATCGCGCGCAACGATTCGTGTGGACATCTTTTTTACATCATCCGCGGTAACACCGATATATTCGGCAATCTTTTCCGCCTGGTCATCGTTCAGGTTTCCGTCCATAATTCCCAAAGCCCGCTTTGCCCGCGCCAAATTAAAGAATACACGCTTTTGATTTGCCGATGTGCCAATCTTGACCACGGACCAATTATTCAATATTGTTTCATAAATTTCGGCACGAATCCAAAACATCGCATAGGTCGAAAACCGAAATCCGCGTTCAGGGTCAAATTTCTGTAATGCCTGCATAAGGCCCATATTACCACTCGCCACCAATTCTTGGACGGGGATTCCATAGTTTCGAAAATCGTATGCCACAGAAACCACCAAACGCAGATGGCTGACCAATAATTTTTCTGCGGCATCGTTATCGTGGTCGCGCGCCCATTTTGTCGCATATTCGTATTCTTGTTCCGCGGAAAGTATCGGAAATTGGGAAATTGTGCGCATATATCCCGCCAAACCCGCGTCTTCGCCATAGGTTGGCAAAGAAATTGCGGTTGATGATTTTGGCACTAATGCGTTCTTGATTTGTTTCTTCATTATGTTTATAGTATAGCAAGAAAAACAAAATTATCAAGACACCAAAAGGAGTTTTATAATGGCAAATATGCTTGAAAGAAATAAAAAAGTTCGTACACCCGAAAAAACCATGGAAGAACACGCCCAAGACGCGCTGTATCGCGAAGTATGGGAAGATGTAAACAATGAAAAAACACAACAGTTTTTAAAGAAATATGGCCGGTATATCATTGCGGCGGCGTTGGGAATTATGATTATCGTGACCGCGATTCAGATTGGTGTTCGTGCGCACTATGCGGCGCGTATGGCAACGGCGGAAAACTATGAAACCGCAATTGAAAACACTGATGTTAATGCTTTGGTCGGATTGGCACGGAACACCAGTGGTGCAACCGCAGATTTGGCGATGTTTAATGCGTATCTGATTGATGGCGATGTTGCGAAACTGGATGAATTGGCAGAAAAAGCCAAGACCACCGAATTCCGTGATTTGGCACGCATGCATGTTGTTGGTATTCGCGGCGATGAAATGTCGGCGGCAGATTTGGAAAAATACTTGGCGCCGTTAAACACCAAGAAATCACCGTTCTATTATACGGCGATGTTGACGATTGCGCAAAAGCATATCGCAGACGGCGACCGTGAAAATGGAAACAAATGGTTGGATAAAATTTTGGGTGATGCGTCAGCGCCTGCGGTGATTCGGTCGGATGCGGAATCTTTGCGATAGGATTTAATAATGCGGAAAACATGGACTTTGATTGGTATATTATTCACGGTCGCGGCATGCGACAGCCACGACCCTGTTTTGCCCGGGGTACGCAGCGATATTTTTGCATCGTCTGATTTGAATGTGCTAAATACAAATGTTCCAAAGGCGCCACAAAATATCACCACCCCAGCCGCGAACGATTGTCCGTATACTCAAAAAAGCGATAACACGATTTGGGACGGCGGTAAAAAAGTCTTTTCAGGATTTGCGACAAACAATTGTGTGTCGGGCGAACGCACCCCAACATGTGCTGATGGCGCAGTATATGCGGGATTGTCAACCGGGGAACTGGTAAAATTCAACCCAAAAACTCGTGCGATTATTTGGATTGCTGATGTATACAAATTAAACAATATGACCGGTGGCGCATCGGTTGTTGATATTATTGTACCGGCACATATCCACGATAGTGCGGTCTATGTTGGTGGATTAGGTGACGCGTTTTGTCGCATAAATGATAAAACGGGTGAACGCGTGTGGTGCGTGGATATTGGGGTCGCAAATGATTTTATTATTGCAGGCGATGTGGCGTATGTTTTGGATACCGATAATTACTTGAATGCGATTCGCAACCGTGACGGCGCAATATATTGGCGCACCGCGGTTCGCGACACAAAGACACCACAATACGAAAACAAAACTGTTATTGTCGGTCGCGAAAAAATAGACGCAACAACTGGACAAATCATTAAATAACTTGCCACATTGTTATCGATTTTGTGGTAAATAACTGGCAACTGGTCCGGCGGTTAAACTGTTTGTGCCGGCGGCGTTTGTTTTGAATGTCTGGCTTACGGTATCATAAATACCAACAACATTATCACTGTTGCGACGGCATGGTATACCATTAAACATCAGTGCATTATTGTTATATATCTTAACCGAATATAAATCCATTTTTGTACGCGCCGGGCGCATCACCGAAACAGATACCGCGGGCTCATCATTAAATCCACCAAGATAAATTGGTGCATTATTGTATCGCCTAACCGGCACAATATTCGCTATATTTACTATGGTCGAACCGGTTTCCATATTTGTTACAACATATTTTCCTTTTGGTAAATCAAGATCAAAAATACATCTTTGATACGGATTTATCACAGATGTTGATGTGTCAGTAACACCAAATCCATAATATAATATATTATTTCCGTTCGGACCAACATACGCAGAGTAATATCCATAATTTCCCACAATTACCTGCCAATCGTTGCCACTGTATACTTTTGCATCTGCGATAAATCGTACATTTGTGTTTGGAATATCGGTATTAAAATTAAGCCCTGTGTCTATATACGCACCCGTGGTCGGCGTGCCATCAAAGGAAATATATTCCAATTCCGTATAACCCGCGGGCAGGCTTGTTGGGTAAAAACCCTTTAAATCCCATAAATTGCACTTTGGTGGGTTTGCGCATACAAATTCGCTGTTTATTCCGTTTTGAATTGCGGCGTTCGCCGTTGCCGCCGTCACCAAGGCAGACTTTTGTTCGCCGTATGTGGCAGTCGTATCATAAATGGCTTTTGCACCGATGCCATCGGGGGACGTGGAATCATAAGTCATAACCGAATTTGCATTATTTGCCGGCGCCGCATCTTGCCTTGTTGCGGCATTGGTATCGACATAATATTGCGATGTTGATATATTCATGTTTTCTGCATGCACACCCGCGGCACAAAATACCAACATAATTGCAATTATAATTTGTTTCATAATTTACCCGCTTTTCTTTATTAAAAACCGATGTCTAAAAGACATGTCGGGGTGTTGAGAAATCATAGAACTAATGACTTCCATGGGCTTTATATATACCCCATGGACACCCCAACAACAGTCAGGGCACAAATCTTGACGGTGCAAAAACATCCGGAAACCCAATGGATAACGATGCATTGCACCGAGTTCTAAAAGGCTTCTCACAGCCCCAAACCAAACTCCCGTCTGGCTCGGTTTTAGTCTATCAAATTCTGATCGTATGGCGCAAGCATAAAATCGCGTGCAAAAAACAAAAAATATTATTGCGTTGAAAAATCTATGTTATAAAATGTCAATCATCATAAAAAATAAAGGATTTAAAATGTTGCGTCCATCTTTGCGAAAGCCAAATCAAATGCGTCCGGTATCCATGGAAACCGGGGTCAGCAAATGGGCAGAAGGGTCTTGTTTAATCAAAATCGGCGGGACACAAGTTATTTGCACCGCCAGTGTCGAATTTGCTCAACCAATATGGAAACGGCTGCAGAATAAAACTGGCGGTTGGGTAACCGCAGAATATTCTATGTTGCCGCGCGCAATTGAAGCGCGAAAGTCACACGATGCCATGGTGCGTGATCATCGCTGTATTGAAATATCAAGGCTTGTTGGACGCGCATTACGCAGTGTCATTGATTTGGAAACTTTGGGCAAACACACAATTACAATCGATTGCGATGTAATCCAAGCAGACGGCGGCACAAGATGTGCCGCAATTACCGGTGGATTTGTCGCAATGGCGTTGGCGGTGCGTTGGCTGATTCAAAATGATCACTTGACCGAAAATCCGATTCGCGAAAATATCGCGGCCATAAGTGCAGGCATATGGAACAGCGAAACTGTTTTGGATTTAGATTACGAAGAAGATTCCGCCGCCGAAATGGATGCAAACTTTGTGGTTGCAGAGTCAGGTCGATTCATAGAAGTGCAATCAACCGGCGAACAACATCCGTTTAAAAAAGATGAACTTGATGAATTGATGAATATGGCATCGACGGCAACGCAAAAACTTATCGCGTTGCAAAAGCAAGTTTTAGAATAATCGTTTAATCTTTGATTTTTAATATATCGTCCGACTTAATGTATTCGGGCGAATTTTTTTGCAATCGTGTTTTTGCACGGTTTGCAAATTCGCGCGCACGTTTAGGATTTTTCTGCATGCGATAATATTCTGCCATCGCCCAATCAGACCGCCCATCATCCGCACCATACGCGCGCGCCAAAGTCCAATATGCAAGTGGTGACGGGTCAATCAAAATTGAATGCTTGCATAACTCAATTGCGCGTGCGCGGTCATCACCACGGTTACGTTCCGTCAACACAATCGCCAATGCGGTTTCTATTTGTGGTGCAGCCGGTTCTATTTCCAATGCGCGTTCATACGCCGCAGTTGCGTCATCATAGTGTCCATATGCATATTCTAAATCACCAAGCAATTCATAGAAATATGGATTGTCCGAATTTCGTGAAATCAATGTTCGCGTGCCAACCAATGCCCCGTCCAAATTTCCCCCACGCATATTTCCAATCGCACGTGCATAAATTGCCGCATCTGATTTATCGGTATATGGATAAAGTGTTTTTACTCGCGATAAATCGTCCAAATATCCAATCAACTTTGCACGCACACGGTCGTATTTCGCAATTGTATTTGACGAATCGTTTGCAAATTTTTTGGATTTAATTTTTTCCAACTCCAATTTTTCGCGCACATTATTTAATCGTTCAGATGTCAGTGGATGATTTATTGCATTTGGATTTATTTTTGATTCTATGTGCGATGTCATTTCATTCATTTGTTCAAATACATCAATAAATCCGTTTGGGTTGTATCCCGCACGCGCCATTAAATCAATTCCCATATCGTCGGCGATTCGTTCTTCGTCCCGCGAAAAAGCCAACATAGATTGCTTTGCAATTCCCGATGCGCCCGCCATAACACCCGCGCCCAATGATGGATTCCCACCCGCCACCATCAATCCTATACCCAGTGCCTGAATCAGCATCGTGCGTTTCATTTCTGATTCCATCGCCGCAGACATTTGTGCCATATGCCCACCAATTGTATGTCCCAACTCGTGCGCAACAACCGCACGCAACGCATTTGGTGTGCGAATCTGTTTTAACAATCCGGTATTTATATAAATATCTTCACCGCCCATTACAAAGGCATTAAAATCATCATCGTTCACAATAAAGACATGTAATCGCGATGGCGAAATATTCGCCGCAGTTGCAATCGGTGATATCAATTCGGTTATAACTGATTCAACCTCGGTATCATTGATAATCGACGCGGCGCGTGCTGGCATAATCATAAACAGCATAATCAAAACGAAAATAAATTTTCGCATAAATCTATGCCCCCAGTTGCGGCGTGCGGTCAAAGATATACATCAAATCACGCACCCATTGTTCCACATTAACCATATCGGTTGCGGCACGCGTCGCCAATTTGAATAAATCCCTGTGCGCGCGATAATCAACAAAGTGATAGTTTATCCAACCACTTTGGCGTGTTCCCAACAATTCGCCAACCCCGCGCATCATAAGGTCTTGTTCGGCAATCGCGAATCCGTCATCGGTTTCGGTTAAAATGTCTAATCTTTTAAGGCCGTCTTCGGACACACCGTATCCATAAAGCAATATACAGAAAGATGCAGCACTTCCGCGACCAACCCGCCCACGCAACTGATGCAGTGCCGCAAGCCCAAATCTGTCCGCATTTTCAATCACCATAATTGTCGCATCGGGGACATCAATTCCAACTTCGATAACCGTGGTTGCAACCAGTATTTTCATATCTGAATTTGGGTCGGCAAATTTCGCCATAACTTTATCGCGCGCTTCGCGTGGCATTTGACCGTGCACCAACCCCACACAAGTAAAGTGTTCTTGTAATGCGTTGAACCTTTGTTCTGCGGCGGTCGCATCAGATTCCGATGATTCAGAAACCAAAGGGCACACCCAAAAAACCTTGGCACCATTCACAATTTGCGGACGCAGCCGTTCAATCAATGCATCAATTCGCGCAATTGGCAATTTAGTCGTCTTGATTGGAATACGACCCGCAGGTTTTTCGTTTATAATTGAAATATCCATATCGCCATATATTGTCATGGACAGTGTTCGCGGAATCGGAGTTGCCGACAAAGCCAAAACATCAGGATTGTTACCCTTGGCGCGCAAAGATTCGCGTTGCGCCACACCAAAACGATGTTGTTCATCAACGATGACCAAACCCAAATCTTTATATATAACATCTTCGGAAAAAAGCGCGTGCGTTCCAACAATCAAACGCGTCCGCCCCGAACGTAATGATGTCAATTTTTCACGCCGCGCCACGCCTTTATCGCGCCCCGTTAAAATATCGCACACCAACCCCAATTTGTCGCACATTGGTTTCAGTTTTGCAAAATGTTGCGCCGCCAATGTGTCGGTCGGTGCCAGCAATGCTGTTTGTGCGCCAAATTCTGCCATCATAATTGTTGCCGCCATCGCAACCATAGTCTTGCCACAACCAACATCACCTTGGACAAGGCGCATCATCGGCACTGGGCGCGCAAAATCCGCCGCGATTTCATCAATCACGCGTTTTTGTGCGCCGGTCAGTTCAAACGGCAAAACATCATAAAATTTTTCCATTAAATCATATTTCTTTTGACGCACGGCGCGATGATGTTTTTCATCACGACGTTCGCGACGCGATTCGGCAATCGCGGTTTGGTGCGCCAATAATTCAAAGTAAGAAAGTTTTATAATATTGTCCGCCGTCGCCATTAAATCAGAATTAGTTTCGGCAAAATGTACGCGACGCAACGCATCAAAAAATTCGACAATATGTTCATCCGACCCCGCCAATTTTTCGGGTAACGCGGCGAACACTTGATCGCGAACATTTGTAAAAGTTTTTTGTGTTATTCCTTCGCCCGAACGATAGATTGCCTGAATCTTTGGAATTTTATTTGCGTTTTCGGGTTCTTCGATAAAGTCCGGATGATTTATTGTTGGTGTTGCGCCGGATTCCAATTTACCACTGATTATGCGCCACGAACCAATTGGCAACTTTTGCGTCCAATAATCCAAATAGTTCACATTGAAAAACTGAACAACCACTGTTTTGCCCGCACGATCAACACATGTTATGCGCGTCGGGCTGCGTCGACGACCAAAGGCGCGACCCGCCTTGTGCGATTTTACATTAACCATCAATGTCACAACTTCACCCGGCACACCCAATGACACAGTATCGATAATTCCGCGGTCTTTGACATAGACAGGAATATGCAGCATAAAATCCAAGATTCGCCGCCCGCCCAGCAAATCCGCGAATCGCGCCGCCATCACTGGACCAACACCGCGCACGAATTGCAGGTCAGAATTTAAAAAATCGAACAGTTCTTTTTTCATTACATTATAAAAATACTAAAAAACCGCCACACAAAGCAAGAAAAAATCAAAAAGTTATATATGTTGATTTTTCATAAATTCTTGCTAAGATATTAATGTTCGCGGGTGTTCTGCGAATGGGTATCAATAGCTCATAGTCAGGTTGTCCATCAGGACAAATAAAATTCCAACCAAGGTTGGAGTGTGCCGAATATATTGAATAAGCACGCAATACCTGACTATTGCTATTGAGCTCCAACCGCTTGGAATTTTTTCAGGTGGTTTTTCTTTATAATAAAACAATAGGAGTTTAATATGGAATATGTACCACCAGAACCAGTATTAGCAAGACTTATTTATGGTTTTATCGAAAAAAATCCAAAATATATTCCCGCACGTGAAGATATAATCACCTGTATAAAATATGCGGCAGAACTTTATCCGCGTGTAGTATATCCATTTGCTGATATAATTGCCGAATTAAAGCGGGATCTTTATAATTATAAACAAGAGAACGAAAGTTTATACCACAGAAACACAAAACTATTGTTACAGGTCAACAGAATGCGCAAAAAAATCGATGATTACAAACACAAAGTTTCCAAAAAGAAATCGTCACTTTGAATTATGCGATTGCCAATAAAGCGCGTTCGTGATGTATTGTTCGGCACGCACAATATCAAATTGCTTGGTTTCCGGATCTTTCAATTTCCCTTCGGCGTCAATCCATGTTATATATTTTTTCGGTAACACAGAATTTATTTTGCACAAATTTTGATACACATTTTCTGGGGATATACCACCACTGTATCCTGTTTTATGATTTGGCAAAATTTCCCCACCCCACGATTCCGGAGAAATTCCGCGTCCACCCGACTCGTCGTACAGCAACGAAAAATCTGCCTTGGTTTTATTTAATTTTTTTATTCGATTTTTTTGTGCGGGCGCGTATTGAAATATAAATTCAATATCGGGGAAAGCACGAATTATTTTTGCAACTTTGTTGGCAAAGAAATGATAATTTGTTGTGCCACCATTTATATTTATTTGGACCCGACCAATAATCGGCTTGCCATTATTGCGTTGCATATTCCAAAGACGCAAAATATCATATGGAACATGACCATGACATATTTCTGTGCGCCATTCAGAATTCACATGCATCGCCAAATTCACATCATTGTCACGCACCGCATCCATCAGCGTATTGAACCAAATATATCGCGGCATATTGCCCGAAAACTTTGACGGATGCGCCTGAATCGCGAATTCCGCCATGGGATATCGCTTTCCCAAATCAACAATATCATCTATTTCATTATATTCGCGCATATCCGAACAAGTTATTTTTTCCAATATCATTTTGTTTCCTTTTTTGTTGTTCTTTCTGCTTGCGTTCCACTGATTCTTAATTGGCCGCATGCCGAACCAATATCTGTCCCGCGTTCGCGCCGTATACGCGTATGAATTCCGTTTTTAATCAAAACATCTTGGAACCGATGAACCGCGTTACCCGATGGCGATGTAAAATCCCGCTCTGATACCGCATTCCACGGAATAAGATTCACCATGCAATTTTTGTCGCGCACCAATTTCACCAATTCTTTCGCGTGACTTTCATTTGCGTTTAATAATTCACCGTTTGCATCACCAAGCAGAATATATTCTATCATCAATTGTCGATTGTGTGCGTCGGTAAATCGCCACGCCGCGTCCATAATTTCATTTATTGAATATTTATTCGCGATTGGCATAATTTTTTTCCGCAATTCGTCATTTGGGGCATGCAAAGATATTGCCAAATTTATTGGCCGTCCCCATTCAATCAATTGTTCTATGCCCGGCACAATGCCACAAGTCGAAACCGTTATACGCCGCCAACTGATTCCCATATCATGATTCGCGCGTTCAATAAAGTTTATAACATTTTCAGTATTCTGTAACGGTTCGCCCGTACCCATAACAACAATATGCGACACATCGCCATTGTTTGCGTC
This sequence comes from Candidatus Enterousia sp., assembly GCA_045613345.1. Classification (GTDB taxonomy): domain Bacteria; phylum Pseudomonadota; class Alphaproteobacteria; order Rs-D84; family Rs-D84; genus Enterousia. The sequence goes on along the minus strand of JAZLAT010000005.1, from coordinate 275,725 downwards.
ACCATTTGGGCGAATAGGTTTGTCAGAAAATCGGTCATCGCGTAATTCCCATTGTGCAACAAGTATTTGTGAAAAGATTTCATTCGCGGTTAAATTTCGTTTAAGCCCCAAAAGAGTGCTTGCACAAAATTTGCAACCCATTGCGCATCCGGCTTGGGAACTGACACAGACGCTGTTCCCATAACTGGTTCGCATTAACACGCATTCTATTTTTTCGCCGTCATTCAATTCCAAAAGAAATTTCGTTGTTTGTCCGTCCGATGATTCTAATTTCTTTATCACGCGCAACGGCAATGTTTCTGCACATTCGGCAAGTTTATCGCGCAACGATGTTGGTAAATTCTTCATAACCGAAAAATCGGGCGCCCCACGATTAAGCCATTCTTTTATTTGTTTTGCACGAAATTTTGGTTCACCTAAATCGATGACAAATTGTTCGCGTTCCGCATCGGTTAAATCAAACAGAATTGTTTTATTCATAACTTGTACCGTTCGTCATTTATAATCACAACTGCACGGCGACGCAGTTGCTTTAATTGTTGTTCCGCGATGAACATAGATTGCCGATACATCGCATTTTGTTCAATGATATCATCTAATTTTCCGTATTCAGATGTCTTTTTAATATCGCATATTAAAAACATTTCTCCATCATTTAACTCTGACCATTTTAATTTATCAAGACCCGCTATTTGTTCTCGCACAGACGATGCCAATTCATATTCAACGGCTGTAAACTTTTGCGGTTCACCGCCCAACTTGCGTGCCATATCAACCGCATTGTTGCAACTTTTTGGCGCGGTCAGTTTTTTTGCAACATCGCGTGGCACATTTGTCAACCGCACCAAAGTCATCTCTAATGGCAAACCACGTTCGCGTTCCAATGCAATTTTTTCGTTTTTTATATCTTCGGCGGACACATCAACCGTCGGCATAATTGTCCGTGCAATAATAACTTGCCACGCAATATTTGCACGCATCGCATTACGCGCCATTTGATATTCAGACGCGGTTAAATCATCACCAAGTTCCATTCGTTTTAATTCTGCATCCGCATCTTTATCGGTCGGGTTCACACCAAAATTAGCCGCATATTTTAATTTCACACTGTCGTCAATTATATTCTGTAACGCTTGGCGACGATTGTCTGTTGCGGTATTACCTTGGCGTGCCATAAGTTTTGTCCGCGCAGTAATATCAGTATCGGTGACCGGCTTGCCATCAACCGTGGCAACCACCGTTGCCGCATTTGATGAAAAAGCACCCAACGCACACACAATTGCAATTATAAGTTTCTTCATTATTTTACTCCTTTCTTTTAATAGTGTTTTCCATCGACACTTAAACCAAATCGAAATTGGAAAGTGGTTGTGCCAACATAGTCTTCTTTGATTGCGCCATCACGACGATACCCAAAGCTAAGATAATAACATGGATGTTCGTAATACAATGCGCCACTGTGTTGTTGAAAGCGATCATCAGTGATATTATATATCGCGTTCCACCCAAGCGACCATCGGTTTGTTATCGCAAGCCCAACACCGCCTGCAACTTCGTGAATTGATTCTGTATTTGGTTGCAAATCAACAAATTGCTTTGACCATATATGCCCAACATTAACATAATTGCGAGAATCACCAATCGTCGCACTGGTTTCAATATGACGCAATCCCAAATTATCTTGTCCCAAACGAAAGCGCGTATAAAGGTTCAACCATTCCATATTATTATATCCAATGCGCCCAACATAGTCCGATTGTCCGTTGCGAAAACCACTGTTGTGGTTTGTTGCTTCGCGCCGGGTAAAATCATAAGTTTGTCCCGCAAATACCTCGATATTTTTTCCATCTGGGTTTGTTGCCGCCCATCGCACACCGTAATCTGCAAATGTCCCATTTTCCCATAAATCAAGCCCCGAAAAACGATTGTTTGAAAACAATGTTGCATCTGACAACAATGCACCCGCAGAATCATTGTTTGCGGCAAATTGACTTTCGTCTATGTGACGCATCACGGTTATTCGCGCCAATGGTTCGATTGTTTGAATCCAATCTTCGCCTGGGCGAAATAACGGCAGTCCCCATTCCAAATAACCACTTGGCAAAAATCTTGTCTTGACCCCAGAATAAATATCCCCATCAACCATTGTTGTATTATGAAAGTTGTAAATATCATATCGTGTCGCCAAACTTGCCGTTATGCGGTTACCGCCCCATATTGTCCAAGGCGACGTTATGCGCGCTTCACCAATTGCACGTTGAGATGATACACCATCGCCGGCTATTCCTAAAACATCACCCATAAAAGACAAATATGTTTCTGCAAACAATGGACGCGTTTGGTATATTCCACGAATATTCGGCAAAATATTTCCGTCGGGGGTGGAAAAACGCCCCGTGGCATCACGTAATTCTTGGAAAATATGTGCATCAGCAACCACATAAGAAGATTGCCCAAACAATTCGATTTTTGCCCCAGAATCTAAATATGGCTGTTCATTATAGAAACCATATTTCTGCAAGAACGTTCGATCCGATGCGCGATTAAGAAATACAGTAGCACGCGCATTATTGCCAAGTTCAATAATATCATCATTAAAAACATACCAACGATTTTCGCCTTCTCGATTATGTGTGAATGCACCACGAGTGCGAAATTCAGCATGTTCTGTATTTAACCGATGTTCCAATTGAAACAGCGGATTTTCTTTCGTCAAATAAGAAAACGTTGTGGTCAAATCATGAGTATCAGATATATAAATATAAAACGGAACATTTATTTGGGTTCCCATCTTGTTACTTGATTCCATGTTCGGCGTCAAGAAACCTGTTTTATGTTTTACACCGGGATCCGGCATATCAAAATACGGCAACCAAAGCACAGGAAAATCATAAGCCCAAAAAACCATGTTGTAAAAAGCCAACATACGCGTATCCATGTTATGCCGGATTTTTTTTGCGGTAATTTCCCATGCTTCACCATAACTGTCGCAATTTTTACAAGCGGTAAAATTTGCATCTTTTGCAATTGTCACATCACCTTCACGAACAATCTTGTCCGAAGACATATATACATGCGGTCCCAACCAAATTTGTATATCACTTCCCGACAAATCTGAACCGTTTTTCGAAACATAAGAATCAACCAATGTCATCTTTTGACCCGACTGATTCACTATTTCGGTTTTTCCGGTTGTTTTGATTGTTTCAGATTTGAAATCATATTCAACTTTGTCTGCCGTAATATGTGTCGGTTCGTTCAAATCAACCGCCACCGCGCATGCGGCACGCGTAAAAACAATTAACGAAAAAGCACAAACAAGTTTCTTCATTTTCGACACAACACAACCATAATTATTATCAATACAATTATTTGCGCACCACCCAATATCCACAAATCACGCACCGAGCTAAGCATATTTGATGCGGACATAAATCCCGCCATAACCCCCGACATTGCGATAACCGCCACCCCGGGCGCAAAACTTGCACGACGCCGCAACAATGACGACCGCAACAATATTGCCAAACACAACGCCGCCAAAATAAGGTTCATTATCGGGCCCAAGAATCGATTACACAATTCGGTCATAACCGTCTTTTTTTGTTTTGGTGTCAAAGCCGAATAATCTTCACGCAACAACGCAAGCGTGGACATACGCCGCGCTTTAAAAGATGAACTACTTGATTGTTCCGTCACACTTAAATCCATATCAAAACTTTCGAATGTACCGATAATCGTTCCATCGTTCGTTGCCTGTAACGAACCGTCGTCCATAACAATAGATAACCCACGAATAGTCGAAACCAACTTGCCCGCGCGCGCAAAGATAACCATCTCTTGATTTTCATGGCGCGTATCAGACAACATAATATGATTCAAATCATGCCCAGAAACCTTATCAACATACACAACCAACCCCGGCGACATTTCAGTAAATGCAGATTCTTGCAATTTCAAATGCGCAAGACCATACCGCAAATTCCACTGAGTATCGTAAAACTTTGCCTGGGTTGCGGGCACAATAAAAATATTTAAAATCAAATGCCCAATCATTAAAATACCCGCCAATGTCAATGCAGGTCGTGCCATACGTGCGGGCGACATACCGGTTCCCGCCATAACCACCGCTTCGCTGTCGCCAATCATTTTGTTATAAACAAACAAAATCGCAATAAAAGCAACAAAAGGCAAAATGATTGATACTATGAACGGCACAATCATCATTGTCATACCCAAAAAACTGGTCAACTCTACGCCATAATTCATAAGAAATTTCATCATAGACATAATCTGGACCATCCACGCAAGTCCAGTCAATATAAGCAACAGCATCACAAAAATCGCGACCAATTGCCGTGTAAAATATCTATCCAATACACTCATACCCCATAAGTATAGAGTCCAAAAGCCCCCCCGTCAAATATATTTCACAACCATATTTATGTGCGATATATTTTTCTTGCTTTTCGGGCGATTGTTTGTATAGTGTTCGCGTGAACCAGGGGTTGCGAGAGATAGATTACAAAGGAAGTTGTAAAATGCAAAAACAGGTCGTTCAAATTCCAGGGGCTTGCATATATAACGAAGGTAAAGATAGCAATTACCCACGTGGATATTTTGGTAATTTCCCAATTTATGACATAAAAAAAGCCTATGAATATGTGACTCAGTGTGGAACATACCGCCGGTTCCAAGATATTTGTTTTGGACCATATGTTGATTACGATGCATTAAAGGGCGTAAAGATTCGGTCTGTTGATGACTTCTTTACTGTATATAAACCGGGCGAAAGCAAGGTCACAATTTACGACCAAAATGTATTCGATAATAAATCAGGAAAGATTGATTGGTTTGACAGGGATAGTATCAAACAAGAACCAATCATTTTCGAACCCAAATTTACATTGTATGCAACACCAAGGCGCGTTGACGAACCGCAATACAAAGCACCCGAACAAACACTTCTTGAAACCGCATTTTACAATATAATATCCAAAATGGGTTTTGATGAATTGACAACCCATTATACAGGGAAAAGATTTTTTGCACCAAGTAAAAGGCCAAATTTTGATTCTGGATTTTTGTTCAAGACAGGTAAAGCAAGTTTTTCATGGTACAGAATCAACAGCACAGAAATGGCTTTTGATGTTTTGTACCTTAATAATTATGAATCACAAGGCGTTTATTCGATACAGAATTCGACTCGGTTAATCAAGTGTCTGCAAGAAGACAGAGCAAAACGCAACGAATATTTTAAACAACAATACAGCAAATAGACAAAACACCACCACCTTTTTAGTGGTGTTGTTTTTTGCAAAAAATATTTGCAATTAAAAAATTCGTTGCTATAATGCCAATGTTCTTAGAATTATTAAATTTTAAGGGCGGGGCGAAAACCCCGCCCTTAGTAAAAAGACAGATTACAAAGGAGATAAACGAATGTCTGTTGTTTCTATGCCGCGTCAGGACTTGTTGTTGGCCATCGATTCGTTGGCCAGTGAAAAACAAATCGATCGTGAAATGGTCTTTGCATCACTGGAGGCTGCAATTGCGAAAATTGCAAAACATAAATACGGCGAAGAATTTAATATTACCGCCGCTATTGACCGCAAAAACGGCTCTATTCATGTAAAGCGTTTGTTCGATGTTATCGAATCGCCAACATCATTACCCGAAGACGTGGAATACAATCCGTTCACTATGCTGACCGTAAGTGAAGCAAAAAAATACAGCAAAAATCCGTCCGTCGGTGATGTTGTCGAAGATGACCTGCCGGAACCAGAATTCGGTCGTATGGCGTTTCAAACCGCGCGCCAGATTATGACCGCCCGTGTACGTGACGCGGAACGCGGACATCAATATGAAGAATTCAAAGACAACATTGGCGACATTATAAATGGTGTTGTGAAACGTATCGAATTTGGAAATGTGTTTGTTGATATAAACGGTAAGGCCGAAGGCTATATCAAAAGTACCGAACTTATTCCGGGCGAACGTTTGGCGGTCGGTGACCGTGTGCGCGCACTGATTATGGACGTGTTGCGTTCTAATAACGGCCCCCAGATATTCTTGACACGGACTCATCCGATGTTCATGGAAAAACTTTTCGTCCAAGAAGTGCCAGAAATTTACGAAGGTATTATTAAAATTAAGTCTGTGGCACGCGCCCCGGGGTCACATGCGAAAATCGCCGTTGAAACCGCGGACCCGTCTATTGATGCGGTTGGTATGACTGTCGGTATCAAAGGTACACGCATACAACCGGTTATCAACGAATGCCACGGCGAAAAGATTGATGTTATATTGTATTCTGAAGATCCGGCGGTGTTTATTGTAAATTCCATGCAACCCGCCAAGGTCGCAAAAATCATCGTTGATGAAGACACTCACAGTGCAACCGTGGTCGTAAACGAAGAACAACAATCTTTGGCAATTGGTCGTCGCGGTCAAAATGTCCGCCTTGCGTCTCAATTGACGGGTTGGAACATTGATGTTGTAAACGAAGCCGAAGAACAAGAACGTCGTGCCAAAGAAGTCAAAGAAAAGACCGAATTGTTTATTGCGGGGTTGGATGTTGATGAAATGATTGCGCATCTGTTGGTGTCCGAAGGATTCCGCAGCATTGAAGAAATCGCATTCGTCGATATTGCCGAACTTGAATCTATTGAAGGATTTAATAATGAATTGGCAACTGAATTGCAAAATCGTGCCAAAACATACCTTGATCGCATTGAACAAGAATATTTTGATAAAGGTCATGAATTGGGTATGTCAGACGAATTGTTGAACTTTGATTTTGTAAAACGCCCGATACTGTTAAAACTTGGGGCGGCTGGAATCAAAACCGTCGCAGATTTGGCAGATTTGGCGTCTGATGAATTGATTGAAATCGTTGGCGAAGAAATGGTCAGCCCACGCCTTGCCGATCGCATCATTATGAAATCGCGTGAGGTTGCGTATGGTATAACTCGTTCAAACCCAGACGAAGAAAATAACGCAGAAACCGAAAATGTAATTGAAACGGTTGATGCAGAATAACAAAGGGTAAAAAATGGCAACATTGACACTTGGCAAATCGGTAACACTGGGCGCAGTCCAAAGCAAGAAAGGCGATTCTGTTTTCGTAGAACGTCGCCGTCGCGTCATAGCACCCGGCAGCAAAGAACTGCGTGACGAACCGGTCGCGCCAAGTGCGCCACAAAATCCGGCAGACGAAAAATTGCGCGCTGTGTTGGCGGCGGCACATGCAAGGGAAGAAGAACGCAAACGCAGAGAGGCCGAAGAAGCCGCCGCACGCGCCGCACGTGAGGCAGAAATCGCACGAGAAAACAAAGAATACGAGCAAGTCAAAGAGCAACTTGCGGCGCGCGAAAATACAACAACGCCGGAACCCGAAGAAGATAACGAACCTGTGGCTGTACCACGTCAAGTGAATTCGACAAAATGGACAAATGCGCGGCGCGATAATAATAGCGATGACGTCGACGAAGTGCGTAATAATCGCCGCAATAATAAATTCGGTGGCGGTCGCAAAGAATTCACAAAAACAGGTAAAATTTCTTTACACGATATTGTTATGGGCGACGATGACGACGAAGATTCAATCGGGCTGCGTGGTGCAAATCGTCGCCGGTCCGAAGCTTCGTTAAAACGTTTCCGCGAAAAGGCGCGTGCTATGTTTAATGCGCCGCAAAAGGTTGCACATGAGGTCACAATTGGCGACACCATTGTCGTTAAAGATTTGGCGGCGGCAATGGCGGAAAAAGTCGGTAACGTTATCAAAAAATTGATGGAAATGGGAATGATGGTTTCCCAAAATCAATCTATTGATGCCGATACCGCAGAAATCATCGCGGGTGAGTTCGGTGCAACGGTAAAACGTGTCGAGGTTAAACCATATGCCGATATTTTAGAACGTGCACCAAACCCCGAAAACTTGAAACCACGTGCGCCGGTCGTTACTGTTGTTGGACATGTTGACCATGGTAAAACATCTCTGCTGGACGCTTTCCGTAATGCAAACGTTGTCGCGGGCGAAGCCGGCGGTATTACCCAACACATTTCTTCATATGAAGTCAAAACAAAATCAGGCGCAGTAATAACTTTCCTGGATACACCGGGACACGAAACATTTACAGCTATGCGTGCGCGTGGCGCGCAAATGGCGGATATTGTTGTCTTGGTTGTCGCGGCAAATGATTCCATTATGCCCCAAACAATCGAAGCGATAAATCATATTCGCGCTGCCAAGGTTCCTTTTATTGTTGCAATAAACAAAATCGATTTGCCCGAAGCAAACCCATATAAAGTCAAAACAGACCTTTTACAGCAAGAAGTCCAAGTGGAAGAAATGGGTGGTGATGTTCAATGTGTGGAAATTTCTGCAAAACAGAAAATTGGGCTTGATAAATTAGAAGATGCAATTTTATTGCAAGCTGAAATGATGGACTTGCGTGCAGACCCCGATATGCCGGCGGTCGCCACCGTGGTCGAAGCAAAAATGGAACGCGGTCTTGGTGCGGTTGCAACCGTCATCATTCGCCAAGGAACTTTGAAAGTTGGCGACGTGTTCGTTGTTGGCGAAACTTTTGGTCGTGTTCGTGGGCTGGTCATGTCAAACGGCGAACGCGTAAAGTCAGTGAAACCTGCACAACCAGTTATGGTGTTGGGGTTAGATTCTGTGCCTTTGGCGGGTGACCAATTAAATGTTATGGAAACCGACGCACAAACCCGCGAAGTCGCCGCGTGGCGGACACAACGCGCCCGCGACAAGGCAAATGCGGTTAAACGTTCGTCATTGGAAGAACTGTTTGCAAAACAAACAACATCCGACAGCAAATTGACTTTGCCGATTATTTTACGCGCCGATGTTCAAGGCAGTGTCGAAGCAATTACCGATATGTTGAACAATATCAAAACCGATAAAGCATCAGTGGAAATACTGTCGGCGGGTGTTGGTCAGATTACCGAAGGTGATATTCGTTTAGCCACGGCGTCAGGTGCGGTAGTTATTGCATTTAACGTCCGTGCAGATTCTGCGGTTCGCGATATGGCACGCAGTGCGCATGTCGATATTCGTTATCACAGTGTCGTATATCGCATTACCGATGAAATCAAAGAAATTCTGTCGGGTAAATTGGCACCTGAACGCAAGGAAAACTTTATTGGTTACGCCGATGTTATTGCACTGTTCACGGTGGGCAAAGGCACGCGGGTTGCGGGTTGCCGTATGAGTGAAGGTGTAATTAAAAAAGATGCTTTCGTTCGCTTGCTGCGCGATAATGTCGTTATTTACGATGGCAAGGTTGGTGAACTGCGTCGTGAAAAGAACGAAGTGCGTGAAGTTTCTGGCGGTGTTGAATTTGGTATGAGCTTTGATAAATACAACGACCTTAAAGAAGGTGACCGCGTCGAATGTTATGAAGTTCAAGAAATCAAAGCACAGTTATAATAAAAAAAACAATATAATTAAAAAAACCGCCAATCGGCGGTTTTTTTTATTTCCTTAGATAAGGGTTATTCCGCAAATATGCCATTGCCGCGTCCAAAGTATTACCAACCTTGGCACACGGATGTTTGCGAGCATAATCAAATATTTCTTGTTTTTCCTCAACCGGCATATCAACTTCGCCGTTTTCATCGGTTATGGAAAATGTTTCGGTGGGTTTAAGATTTTTTATAATCATATATTTGCCAACGCGATACCGCCGGCGGCTTGGGGTGTGTTCCATTATTTCGGCACCATATTTATTAATCAATTCCAAAATTTCATCTTTCATATTTATTCTCCTTGGTTGTAATTTTACCATATTTATTTATATTTGCATAGTGAATATTACTTGCTATAATCAAAGAAAAAGGGGTGATTATGTCGTCTGTATTGGTTTTTCCGGGTCAAGGTTCACAAACCGTTGGTATGGGACGCGAACTTTACGAAAACAATGCCGCGGCGCGCGCCGTCTTTGACGAGGTTGACGATGCGCTGGGTCAGAAATTATCGGATATAATTTTTAATGGTCCGATGGAAGATTTAACATTGACCACCAATGTCCAACCTGCGATTATGGCGACATCTATCGCGATGTTGCGTGCGTCGGGTGTGCCGTTGACCGAATATGTGGCGGGGCATTCGTTGGGCGAATATACCGCACTGTGTGCCGCGGGCGCGTTATCGTTGGCGGATACAGCACGTCTTTTGCGCCTGCGTGGGGACGCGATGCAACGCGCGGTTCCGGTTGGTCATGGTCTGACCGCCGTGATATTGGGTTTGGATATTGATGTTGTGCGTGACATATGTGCAAAGAATGATTGCGATGTCGCAAACGATAATTCCCCAGGCCAAGTTGTGATTTCTGGGGCACGCGAAATCGTCGAAAAAACATTGGAAGATGCCAGAAACGCTGGGGCAAAGCGTGCAATGCCACTTGCGTTGTCTGTGCCGGTGCATTGTCGAATCCAAGAACCGGCGGCAAATGAAATGCGCGCCGCGTTGGCGAACACAGAAATAAAAACACCGGCGGCGGCTTTGATTTCAAATAAGACTTGCACTCCACTGACCAACCCAGACAAAATTCGCGACGCTTTGGTGTATCAAATTACCCACGGTGTTCGTTGGCGCGAAAGCGTCTTGGCTATGCACGACATGGGCATAAACGAAACAATCGAAGTCGGTCCGGGCGCGGTTTTGACGGGGCTGACCAAGCGGATTTGTCCGGAAATGGACGGCAAAAAACTGGAGGTCTAAAATGATATTTCGCAGTTTTCTTGCACGAATTAAACCACATGCATACTATAACGATGACAATGTATGCATTGGTTCGTATGTGCAAAACAAATATGACATTCGGTTCACACCCATAGAAGGCACTTCTGTAAATGGTGCCGTTCATGCATCCATAGATATATCAAACCAATACAAAATGCCCGTAAAAATGGTGTTCAACAATGTGGAAATCGATATTCCATACCCCACAAGTTCGGACAATGCAACAATTCAGAACATAACAGATGAATATAGACGACAATTTGAAATAATGGTAAAAAGTCGCACATACACACGTGGTGCATGTGTAAAATCTTAAAAGGAGAAAACAATGTTCAATTTAACAAATAAAGTTGTTTTAATTACTGGCGCGACGGGCGGCATTGGTGGTGCAATTGCACGGAAAATGCGCGATGCGGGTGCAACCGTCGTTGTATCGGGACGCAGCATGGAAAAATTAAACGCAGATTTCGACGATGCGTATACCAAAATTCCGGCAGATTTGGCGGCGGAAAATGGTGCAAATGATTTGGTCGCGGCAACACTTGAAAAATGCGGCCGCATTGATGTCTTGGTGAATAACGCAGGAATTACGGCGGATACATTATTGATGCGTATGACCGATGAACAATTTGATAATGTGATAAACACGAACTTACGTTCTTGTTTCAAGATGTGCCGTGCGGCGATTATGCCGATGATGAAGCAACGTTTTGGTCGCATTATAAATATGGCGTCGATTATCGGAACCATTGGGGGCGCGGGTCAGGCGAACTATGCAGCATCCAAGGGTGGTATGATCGCAATGACAAAGTCTATCGCCGCCGAAGTCGCGTCGCGTGGTATCACCGCAAATGCGATTGCCCCAGGATTTATCAAAACACCAATGACCGATGTTTTGCCCGAAGAATTGAAAAAAGCATATCTGGCGCAAATTCCGGCGGCCCGTTTTGGTGAACCGGTTGATATCGCAAACGCATGTGTGTTTTTGGCATCCGATGAAGCATCTTATATCAACGGTCAAACATTACATATCAACGGCGGGTTGGGTCGGTTTTAATGCACAGTTTTGATGTCATTGTTATTGGTGGGGGGCATGCCGGGGTCGAAGCCGCGGCGGCATCTGCGCGCCGTGGTGCGCGGACATTGTTGATAACAATGCGTGAATCTGATTTGGGTGCGATGTCTTGCAATCCGTCAATCGGTGGTCCCGGCAAATCGCAAATGGTCGCAGAAATGGACGCATTTGCGGGTGTTATGCCACGCGCGGCGGATATGGCGGGTATTCACTTTCGCACACTGAATGCATCGCATGGGCCGGCGACACGCGCGCTGCGCGCACAAATTGATCGTGAATTGTATCATAATGCAGTATCGCAAATTTTGCGTGAATATGATAATTTAACCATCACATTCGAAACGGTTCACTCAATTGATTTAGATAAAAAAGTCATAAATGGTGCATACATCGGAAAAGCATTGGTTTTTACCACAGGTACCTTCTTGCAAGGTCTTGTGACCATGGGCGCGGAAAAAATTCCGTCCGGCCGAATTATGGACAGTGGCGAATACCAATCGCCAGACACAGCAATTTCCCAAAGGTTGCACGATTTTGGTTTTGATATAATGCGACTTAAAACTGGAACACCGGCACGCATATATCGTGACAGCATTGATTTTTCGGTGTGTGAAGAACAACATCCTGATAATCCGCACGATTGGTTTTCCGACGGTTGCGCGGTGGATAATAATGTTGCAGTTTGTTATATCACACACACCACCGAACGAACACACGAAATAATTCGTAAAAATATCGGTGATGCGCCAATGTATAACGGTGACATAGTTGGTACAGGACCGAGGTATTGTCCGTCTTTGGAAGATAAAGTTATGCGTTTTCCAGAACACACTTCGCACCATGTATTCTTGGAACCCGAAGGATTACACAGCGATTTAATTTATCCAAACGGTATTTCAACAAGTTTTGGTCGCACCGTCCAAGACCAATGGATTCGAACGATTCCGGGTCTGCAAAATGCGCGAATCGCACGATACGGATATGCAATCGAATATGATGCGATTGATGCACGGGCATTGGATTCACACCTTATGTCACGAAATGCACCGGGATTGTTCTTTGCAGGACAAATCAACGGCACATCGGGATATGAAGAAGCCGCATCCCAAGGTTTGGTTGCGGGGGCAAATGCCGCGGCATTTGCGTTGGATGCGAAATATCTTGAACTGAACCGAACGAATTCAATGATTGGTGTTATGATTGATGATATAACAACATTGGGTGTGGACGAGCCTTATCGTATGTTCACATCGCGCGCGGAATATCGTTTGAGCCTGCGTGCGGATAATGCAATTGCACGACTTGGGCAAATTGGTGTTGATTTGGGTTTAATCGAATCGCCGGCTTTTTTGAACAAAATGGATAAAAAATCCATAGAAATCTCTGAAAACGACAAATTCTATGCCGGATATATTGCACGTAACCACCGTGAAATTGAATCATATAATCGTGACAAGATGATAAAGATTCCCTCCGATTTTAACTATGATAATATGCCGGGCTTGACATTAGAATTGCGTGAGAAATTAAATCGAACTCGTCCCGCTACGGTTGCGGATTTACAAAGAATACCCGGCATAACACCGGCAGGAATCATGGTTGTATTGCGTCGCTTGCGCGGCTAGGCTTCATTTAGTATACATTGTAATTCTTGCATATCGTCGGGCAATTCCGTTTTGAATTTCATTTGTTTGCCCGTCACCGGATGAGCAAATTCCAATACTGCCGCATGAAGCATTTGCCCATTATGCGTCTTGATAAATTCTAATAACTCGGGATCTTTGACCGAACCGTATCGCGACGCACCATGACCATATACCGGATCACACAAAACAGGAAAACCATGTGCCGATAAATGCACACGAATTTGATGTGTTCGACCGGTCATCAAAGTGCAACGAAATTCCGAAACCCCAACGCGAGTCCATGCGTCAATAACATCAACAACCGTGTGTGCGGGGCGTCCCCCGGTTTTAACCATGGTCATTTTTTGACGATTGCGGGACGAACGCGCGATATTACCGGTTATATCTGCCCCGGTCCAATTTGGCACACCCCAAACAAAGGCGATATATTTCCGTGTTAAATTGTGTGTAGAAAAAGTATGCACCAATCCGCGATACGCGGCATCAGATTTCGCAAAAACAACGATGCCACTTGTGTCTTTATCTAAACGATGCACAACCCCGGGGCGCGTTGCGCCACCCAACCCAGACAGATGTGTTATTGATAAAACATTTTGAACCAAAGTTCCCGTCTTGTTTCCCGCAGACGGATACATAACAACGCCACGCGGTTTATTTATAACGATTATATCATCGTCTTGGTATAACACTTCTAAATCCAGTTCGTTTGAAATATTATCGGTTGCAACATCTGTTTCTTGTGCGGGTATTTCCACAGATATATTATCGCCACATTTTACTTTATCAGAAAATTTTACCGAAGCATTATTGCGTGTGACAATGAATTTTTGAATTTCGCTGCGTGAAAATTCTGGTAATTCACCAACCAAGAATTTATCAATGCGCACACCGGCACTTTCGGGTTTAACAATAAGTTCACGCGTATCAGACATTGTTATTTATATTCCTTCCAATCGGGACCGCGTTTGCATTTTGATATATCGATTTTTAATTCATAATCACCGGTCACAGGACATTTCAATATACCCGTACTTTGTGCTTGATCTGCATCACGGGTGGCGTTACGCCAAGTAAAACTTATCTCTGTCGGTGCATGCACGCACACCAACCGTAATGTTCCGGTTGATTGTTTATTTGGACCAAGCCATATGCGAACACTGTCGGCTTCGCCATAGCATGGAAATGCGTCAAGATAGTATAAAACAAGACCACGCGTAACATCAGAATTCGTCCATGAAAAATCACCAATAAACTGACGCAATGGCAATCCGGTCAATGCCGCCCAATCAGTCGTTGTTGAAAAGATACTGACGCGTGAAACGGGCACCGGTGCCGGCGGTGTTTGTGGTGTATCTGTGGCAATCGCATATAACGGAGCAACCAAACCGAATAACACAAGAAGTTTTTTCATCATTTTGTCCCTTGTTTTTCAGATTCCAATAATTCAACCGAAACTTTTTTTACACCCGATACATTAGTTGTTAATGTATGACTGAATCCCACAGATTGTCCTGCATCTAACAATGTTGCCGTTGGCATAAATTTTTGATGGGCGATTGGTGCACCGTTTGCGTCATGCAAAATTATCACCAAATCTGGCAACCCGTATATATCGTCAGAACGATTTGTTATTGTGCCGTTGACCACCAAAGCATCTTTACCGTCTTGATTTATATTTTCAATACTTGTTATTGTTGCAATAAGCGGTCTTTTATTTGGGTCATCGTGACGCGAAGTAACAATAACCACAACCGCAAATATTGTTGCCGCCAACAATGCGCAAATTGATGCGATAAAAACCATAAGTCCGCTTCGACGATTCGCACGCGGCACGGCCCATACATTTCCGCATACCGTGCAACGCACACGACCGTTTGGCGCATTGTCCATAGAATATTCTGTTTTGCAAACATCGCATTTAATTTTCATATCTGTTTCCTTTGATATATTTTTCTTATAGCACAAATTATTGCAAATTCAACATATGATATTTTGCCTTAACCTTGGTTTGTATTTCATTTATCGTATTCATAAAATCCGCCACAGTTGCATTCTTGTTTGTGGCAACCGCATTGAATAATTGTGTTGCAACGCTTCCAGACACAGATTCACGGCGTAATGCCCGTGTCGCCATATCTGATAAAGTTGGTGATGATATATCTGATAAATTTGCAACACGAGATTGGACGTCCCAATAGTAATCAGAATTTATTGAATCGATTATTTTATTTTTGACATTTAAACGCGATGTTATTGACCCAGTAAAACCGACCGTCACAAACATTGCCGTTATGCGACCTTCGGTCATGTCCAACAAGCCACCCGTACGTAATACCGCCGCACCACCAGATTTAACAGATAAACCACTTAGATTTAAAGTATTTACCCATAAATTGTCTGCTGTGAATGCAGAAAATTTTCCCAAATCATTCAAAAAGAAAGTTCCATTCACATTGACATTTTTCGAATCGCCCGATAAAGTCCCGGAAACTATCGCAGTTTGTGTTTTATAATCGGAATCAATAGTGGTTCTGTTTTGAAAGACTAAATCATTTGTGACAATCTTTTTTGCATTAAAAATTTCATCTATTTTTAATCCGCCCGTATTTACAAAAGATGCGTTTTTAATGTCGCGCCCCCCAAGGTTTAATGCAGACATCATTGTTGCATCGGCAACATTTGACGAAGGCACACGCCATAAATACAATGCGCTGTCGCGATTTATGCCTGTGGTACGAACAATACCCGATGTACTATCAATTCCTAAATCTGCGATACTTGCACGCCACGTACCGAATCCACCATAAGCACGATTGCCATCGACAAAACCCAACTTGTCATCACCCATAGACACAATTTGTCGCGTGCGTAACGCGGTTATCTCAGAATCATTTAAAACAATCACGCCTTGCAAAGAAGATTGATTGCCCGCATCCACAGATTTTAATATTCTGACTTGGTATTTATCGGAGGCATTGTTTGCAAAATCAGAATCTAAACCATATTCAACTAAATCAGACAAGCCTATTTTGATTATGCTGCGACCGACGGTTGTCATCATACGTTCTTTGTTTTCCACAATGTATCTTTCCAATACTGATTGAATACGTTCCATTTGACGCGTAATTTTAACATTTTCTGCACGTGTGACGGCACGAGTATGATAACTGTATATAAATGGTACCAATGTCCCCGCCAATGCGATAGTCAATAAAAATTCAATCAGCACCGTTCCACGTTCTGCAAAATTATGCGCAAAGATTTTTTTGTATGTTTTCATTTTGTTTTCCAATCAGACCCCATAATTTTATCAAATTCTTTTGGATTTGGCATTGATGGCATCATCGCACGCGTAAGATTCAATGACGAAAAAGACGGCGGTGTTGTTGATGGAAAACTCCACGAACCCAACTTTATTGGTGGATTTGAAGATATCATCAATTCGCCCGACACAGTTAAACCAAAATTATCATAGAACATTATTTCACCCGCGGAAAGATATGGCGTATACACAGAACCGACCGCCAAACCCACAAAACCACTGACGGTGCGCACAGACGAAGATTTTAATGTTAAATCGCGTCCAATATTTATCGAATTGTTTATCGTAGCGCGATCTGTGATTATACGTCCATTTATGCTGTATGCGGAACCGTTTAATTTTTTTGCTTCGATATTTCTGAATCCGTTTGTATCACCCGAAACACGAACTGTTCCGATTTTAACTTTATCGGCATTCATATTCGCCCCAGACGAAAAGTAAACATTTTGTGCATCTATGGTTTCTGAATTCACAAACGTGGTATCAATTGTGCGAACACGAACAGATTTTCCTTCCAAATTTCCAACATTATAAACATCGTATCCGCCCATATTCAAATCACGTTCCATTGTATTCAAATTGTCTGTCCCAGAGGCACCACGATGCAAGAATCGCGAAGTATCACGATCCGAAAGATCACGACTTATTTTATAAATCAAATTTCCGGGCTTAAAATCTGGGGCGGTTACCGCCCAAGAATCACTGTATGCGATTCCATCGTCGGCAACAACCGCGGCATCATCACCAATGTTTTGTGCAATTTGAGCGATACGCTTTGGTGTCGCATCCAAATCAAAAGCCAAATATACATCGATAATTGTCCCGCCATGAACCGTGTATTTATCAATAAAACCTGATGATATGGAATCTGAAAACTCTGCTAATTCATCATCAGACATTTTTATCTGAACCTCGGTCGGCCAAAGGTCTTGATTTAATCGCACAAAATTCAATATACCTGATTTTAAACTGATAATATCATTCGCAATTGCCATGTTGTGTATCGCATGCGTGGATTCGGCTATCATTGAATAAGTAAATGGCGCAGCAACAGAAATAATTACCATCGCAAGCAATATTTCAACCAATCCACCACCACGTTGTGCGATGATTTCGGATTTATGTGCGCGTGATAAAAATTTCATTTTACCTGCAATCACTGCCACCCTCCACAAGGCATTGTTTGATATTTATTCTGTGTTCCAATCTTTGCCAAAAAACATATTGGCATATTATATATTGTGACAAAGATTTTGAATTATATTTACCGCCAATCGCGCCAATCACAGATTCGCAAGTTACGGTTGAACTGTCGTCTTTTTCGGGTTGTGCAAGTATCGTAAAACCGCCATTATTTATATTATCAACCAATGCGTCCGGTAATAACGAAGCCCCAGCAGGCCTTATATCCAATACTGCCGCGCCATCGCCACCACGGACTAAGCCACCCGAAGTTTGGTCACGCAATGTAATATTGGACGCATAAATTGTGCCGGCATCTATACCACTGACACTGCTGTACGATAATGTGTCTGAATCGATATATACATCTTGACCGCGCGTAGTATTGATAACAGAACTTATATCTAATCTTTCAACGTTAAAAGTGATTCGGCTTGTGACAATATTGCCGCCAACATTCCATTTTTCTGGGCCTTCGAATCCGGTGTGCCCCGTGGACATATCAAAACTGTCAACCGCGGCATCACCAACGGTTATGTTGCCGGTGCTGCCATATTTAGACACCGTTCTTACGACCAGTGAATCGGCTTTTAATTCGCCGCGACTTATAGACAATGCGGATTCACCTGCACTTGTTTGAAACACGGTCTTATTTGTAGTAATACTTAAAATTCCGCTTCGTTCTTTGCGGCCTGATTCTGTTCCATTTATACCAAGCGTGGTGACTTCCGCGGTATCAAAAGATGCATTTTCTGCCAATATTGTTGCCGCATTATCAAATCGAAAGCCACCCATATCCAAATCAGACAAGAATCCCGAATATTCATAATCCTTTTCATTTCTTCGCACAACATCAGAATACATATCTGCCAATTGGATACCGACATCAATATGACCATCAGGGTCATCAGGATTATACATCGCAAAGAATCCAATGCGTCGCGCCAACTCTGCGCGCTGGATCACCCCAAGATTTCCGCCGCTCAATCGCACAAATGCAGAAACAACCCCATCATCATTATTGATAATTAAACTTATATCTTGTCCCATCGCGGTCCGTGTCAAAAAGCCAATCGGCAATCCGTATGGACTAAGGCTGTCTATGAACTTGTCACCCGTGATACGAATACGACCATATGGAAATGTATAAGCATTTTCAATAATAAACGATTTTGCCGCCGCCTTTACCGTTTCGACTTGACGGGTTGTGGTATACATCTGGGACCCCATATCACGTGTTGCCAGACGCCGCGCAAAAAAAGGTATAAACGCGAATACCAATGTCAAAGACAAAAGTGCTTGCAATAAAAAATTACCACGTTCTGCTTTCACATCCCCCCCATATACAATGAAAGCATAGCAATATAAAAAAAATATTGCAATTGGTTTTAAGATGTTTTATCATTTAACCTGTAGTTAAGACGGGCAAAGCAAAATTATTTGCCCACGGATTATCCCCAAAATAAAAGATAGAGATATGCCAAGTAAGAAAAATCAGTCATCTGGAAAAAACCAATCTGCCGTTGGCATGATGATCCAGCGGTGTCATAAATGGCGCATGAAACGCAAACAATATTTAGACCAGGCACGCCAAGCCACCGATGAAATAGCACGCGAACGCCTTTTGCAAGCCGCCGAACATTACGGTCGTATCGTAAATGAAGAACAAAGCAAGATTGATTCAAGCCGCGATCCGCATGATAAATCGCATGCACCAGAAACCACGGTGGAAAATACTGATACTTCGGACAATTCGGACGAAGAAGAACCAAGCTTTCCAATGTTTTTAACGAATCTGAATTAAAAACCATGCTTTGATTTTTTTGCAAAAATTATAACATCTATTGCAACATTGGCAAAATACGAACACACAATAAAAAAGTTTGTTTCGTATAAAATATTTGCAAATGGATAAATATTTCGTATAATACCGTTGCCCTTGGGGAAAGAATTATTCATTTTTGCATTTTTTGTGATTTCCCAGAATGCAATAACGAATGATTTTTCTCTGGGGTGAAATGAAAATTTAACCAATAAAATGGAGAAAAATTATGTCAAATGAAAATGGTGTAAAGCACCTGAATAATCCGGTTGTGGTCGAAGTTGATTATGGTCGGACAAAATTGCGTCTTGAAACAGGACGTATGGCAAAACAGGCGAACGGTGCCGTATTAGCGACAATGGGCGAAACAATGGTGTTGGCAACCGTGTGCGCCGAAAAGAACGCGGTCGAAGGTCAAGATTTCTTTCCGTTGACCGTTGATTACCAAGAAAAATTTGCGTCTGCGGGGCGTATTCCGGGGTCACGTGACCGTCGCGAAGGTCGTGCAAGTTTAGGCGAAACATTGATTGCGCGCCTTATTGATCGTCCAATAAGACCGTTGTTTCCTGAAACTTTCAAAAACAAAGTCCAAGTTATCGCACAAGTTTTTTCGTATGACCGCAAGAACCAGCCTGATATCTTGGCAATGATTGCGTCTTCGGCGGCGTTGGCATTATCGGGTGTTCCATTTAATGGACCGATTGGTGCGGCGCGTGTGGGATATCGCGATGGACAATACATTTTGAATCCGTCCAAGAAAGCGGTGGAAACTTCTGAAATGGACTTGGTCGTTGCCGCAACCAAAGACGGCGTTTTGATGGTTGAATCTGAAATCGGCGAACTGGACGAAGCAACAACACTGGGCGCGGTCAAATTCGGGTTTGAAGCACAACAAGTTGTCATCAATGCAATCAACGATTTGGTTAAACTTGCGGGCAAAGAACGTTGGGCAACCCCAGAAAAAAGTCCAGAATATATCGAAATGGAAAAACGTTTCGAACAATTCGCGGGCGATATTGAATCGGCTTTGGGTATCAAGGAAAAATTGGTGCGCTTGGAAAAGTTAGGCGAAATTCATGCGGCGGCAAAAACACTGATTCCGGAAATGTTCCCTGATACAGTTGTTGCAACATCAACATTGGAATCTGCGGCAGACGAAATCATTGAAAATATCACTGCGCGTATCATGCGTTCCAACATCTTGGCGGGACGTCCGCGTATTGATGGTCGTGACACGAAAACGGTGCGTCCGATTGAGATAGAATTGGGATTGTTACCGCGCGCACATGGTTCTGCATTGTTCACACGTGGCGAAACCCAAGCATTGGTGTCTTTGACATTGGGTGGCGGCACAGATGCGTTACCGTTGGAAACTTTGGACGGTTCCGAAGAACGCGAATTCATGTTAAACTATAATTTCCCGGGCTTTTCGGTTGGCGAAGCCAAAGGCTTGCGTGCGCCGGGCCGTCGTGAACTTGGTCATGGTAATTTGGCGTGGCGTGCGGTTCATCCGATGTTGCCATCACGTAAAGAATTTGACTATGTGATTCGCATTTGTTCGGACATTTTGGAATCGAACGGTTCTTCGTCAATGGCGACAACTTGCGGTGCAACTTTGGCATTGATGGACGGTGGTGTCCCGATGAAGCGTCCGGTTGCGGGTATTGCGATGGGTCTTATCAAAGAAGGCGATGATTACGCAATTTTGACCGATATCTTGGGCGATGAAGATCATTTGGGCGATATGGATTTCAAAGTAACCGGGACCGACCGTGGTATCACCGCGTTACAGATGGACATTAAAATCACATCTATTACTTTTGAAATTATGGAACGCGCCCTGGCCCAGGCCAAAGACGGGCGTATGCATATCTTGGGCAAGATTACATCTGCGATTGACAAACCGCGCGATCATGTTTCTGAATACGCACCCCAGGTTTATACAATCAAAATTAATCCGGACAAGATTCGCGATGTGATTGGTAAAGGTGGTGTCGTTATCCAGGCTTTGACACGTGAAACAGACACAACCATTGATTTGGAAGATGACGGAACGGTCAAGATTTTGGCGTTTAATAAAGATTCTGCGAATGCTGCAATCAAACGCATCAAAGAAATCGTCGCCGAACCCGAAGTCG
Organism: Candidatus Enterousia sp.; assembly: GCA_045613345.1. Classification (GTDB taxonomy): domain Bacteria; phylum Pseudomonadota; class Alphaproteobacteria; order Rs-D84; family Rs-D84; genus Enterousia. The sequence continues at coordinate 253,772 of JAZLAT010000005.1, read as the reverse complement.
GTGCAATATATCCGGGTGTCATCACAGGTATCAAAGATTTTGGCTTGTTCGTGCGTATTTTGAACGGATTTGAAGCGATGGTTCATATTTCTGATATCACGGGCAAACATTTGGCCAAGATTGAAGATGCCGGATTATCCGAAGGTGATTCCGTGTTTGTAAAGTACTTAGGTGCAGATAAACGTGGTAAAACACGTATGAGCATGGCAAACATCGACCAAAAGACGGGCGAAGAAACCAAAAAGGAAAAATCGTCCGAAGAAGGAACCGGAAAAACCGAATCCACGGTGACGGAATAAGAAAATAAATGTCCGGTCATGCACCGGACATTTTTAACCAAAAGGATAAAAAAATGGATATGGAAGCTTTGATGGCACAAGCCAGTGAATTGCAATCCAAAGTTGCGAACGCACAAGAAAAATTGGCGGACATGCATGTCAAAGGCTTGGCGGCGGGGGGTGCATGCATTATCGATATCACCGGCAAATATGACCCGATATCGGTGATAATAAATCCGGATATTTTGGCGCAAGGTGCCGCGGCAATAGAATCCGCGGTCTTGGCGGCGATGCGTGACGCCAAACAAAAGGCAGACAAGCTTATTGATGATGTAATGGCGGACGCAACCGCCGGAATACCGTTGCCAAGATAATTTTACAAAAATATTATTTATCATTAAAAGCAATTATGGTATTTATAATTATCGCGCACTTTGTTGTGCGCGATAACTTTTTTTCAAATTACCAAAACAATTAGTCTGGAAGGCTCCAAAGCCAGCAATTTGCATCTGTGCGGTCGGCAACGGCAACATAGTCCGGCCAACCGGCGCATACTTTCTTTTTCTGTTTGGTTTCGACCAAAGTCACATTGGCAATAGACGAACCGTTGGTCAAAGCACCGGTTTGTTGATTATATGTTGCGGCGGATGCCACAGTATTTGACCCAACCACACCCGCGGTGCCAGTGTAAGTGACCACATTACCCGCCGTGCCCGCCGGAATCATTGGTTGTTTTGATTCGTCAATATCCACCAATTGACCGTTAATATCACTCAATTTATCACCAATATCACCCACCCAATTCAAAGCCAATTCCATACTGGGGACGGAATATTGCGGCTCATATCCCATACCGTTAGCATCATTCAACTGACGATAAATGTCATCCAACGTTCCGGCAAATGAATCGACAGTAAAGTCGTCCCAAGCACCCCACAGCTCAGTACCGTCACCACTTTGTTCATACATCGCGGCCCCCAATTCACCGTTTCCGCTGGCACTTTTATATCCGGGGATTATTAAACGTTGTGATACAACACCGTTTGCATCGGTTGCACCAATCAATGCACCGGCATTACCGGTTATGTCCGACAACGTTGAAACCTCCGCCGGAATTTTCGTCTGAAACGTGTCGTCGGTGTATTTTTTTGACGCGACAACGTTTTCGCCGGCGGCGAATGCGGCGGTCGCCGTGATGATGGCGCACAGTGATGTTAAAATAAGTTTGTTAAGGTTCATTTTTGCCCTCCTTTTGGTTTGTTTTTTATTATGTTATATCTTTGTTACTTTTGATACTGTCATGGCGTTGCGGAACGGTGTCCGCAATGACAGTTTCTGGAATATCTCTTTTTATTTCGAACATTTTTCCTTGCTTTTTTATATTGAAAAACCGCAGCGAAACGAAGCGGTTGGAGGTTAGAAACTATAATTCACGAAAAATAGCCGGGATTATTCAATTTATTCGTCCCCCTCCAACCATTTTGGTTGGAGTTTTCGTCCTTGTCGGACATCGTGAAATTATGGGTTTCTACGCCCAAACACGTTCATCACGCGTCATCACTATATTACACATTTCTTGAATTTTACGCAATAAAAAAATACCGCCGATTTCGGCGGTTTTATCATTTTTTAGATTCTTTTTTATTTTCTTTATTTAAATACCCTTCTAACCAATGGTTATCAAAGTTCAATGTTCGCACATCGCGATTGCCCAATAATTTTTTTTGCAATGGTATTGTCGTCTTGACACCTTCGATAACAAATTCGTCCAACGCACGTTCCGCACGCATAATACACGCCGACCGCGATTGCCCATGCACAATCAGTTTCGCAATCATTGAATCATATGTTGGCGGAATTGTGTAACCGGTATAAACCGCACTGTCCACGCGAACGCCCAACCCGCCCGACGGCGCATAAAGCGTTATCTTGCCGGGATTTGGAACAAAAGTTTCGGGGTCTTCGGCATTGATACGAAATTCTATTGCATGCCCGTGCGGAATTACATTCGATTGGGTATATCCCAACTTTTCACCGGCGGCAATACGAATCTGTTCGCGCACAAGGTCAACACCATACACCATTTCGGTTACCGGATGTTCAACTTGCAACCGAGTGTTCATTTCCAAGAAATAGAATTTTCCGTCTTCGTACATAAATTCAAAAGTGCCGGCATTCGTATAGCCCATCTTTTTCGCCGCCGTTTTGCAAATTTCAATCATGTCGTCGCGCTGTTTCTGGGTCAGTGCCGCGGCGGGGCATTCTTCCATTACCTTTTGATTCTTGCGTTGCAGCGAACAATCGCGTTCGCCAAATATAACAACATTTCCGTGCTTGTCACCCAAGACTTGGAATTCGATATGCCGCGGGTGCAACAATAATTTTTCCATATACAATGTGTCATCACCAAAGCCACTGCGTGCTTCGTTCTTGGTGATTTCAAATGCTTCTGCCATTTGGTCCGCGGACATCACGGGACGCATACCACGACCACCACCACCGGCGGATGCCTTTAACATAACGGGATATCCGATTTTTTCACCCCATTTTAACGCGTCTTCCAATGTGTCAACCGAACCGTCCGAACCCGGAACCACGGGCAGTCCGCATTCAATCGCCGTCCGTTTGGCGTTCACTTTGTCGCCCATTTTATTTATCATCGCGGCATCCGGTCCAATCCATATCAGACCGTGCTGTTCTACCTTTTGCACAAAGTCCGCGCGTTCAGACAAAAAGCCATATCCCGGGTGAATCGCGTCCGCATTGGTCAATAACGCCGCCGTCAATATTGCCGATTCATTCAAATAAGATTCGCGCGACTGTGCCGGACCAATGCATACAGATTCATCCGCCAACTGCACATGCATCGCATCACGATCGGCGGTAGAATACACCGCAACCGTGCGAATGCCCATATCGCGGCACGCACGAATTATGCGCAACGCAATTTCGCCACGATTGGCAATTAAAACTTTTTTAATTTTTGGCATAATATTACTCGATAATAATCAATGGTTGGTCAAATTCGACCGCCGCACCGTCGGAAACCAAGATTTCTTTGACGACGCCGTCTTTGTCAGATTTAATCGGGTTAAAGGTCTTCATTGCTTCGACCAAAATTACGGTATCACCCGCCTTGATTTGCGCACCAACCTTGGTAAAAGGCTTGGCACCCGGTTCAGGCGACAAATACGCAACCCCAACCATCGGCGATTTCAACGCGTAACCCGATGTCGTCGCATCCGAAGGTTCACTGGTTGTGTGCTTTGCGGTGTCCGAAGTCGGCAATGCCGGCATAGCAACCGCCGTTGCTGTTTGTTTTGATAAATGAATATGTTTGCGATACACGCCAAACAAAAATTGGCGTTCCAAATCAAGTTCTGTAATCCCCATATCATCCATGATTTTCGACATAGATTCTACGGTTGAACGAAATGACATATCTAATCCTTTTGTAAAATTTTACGATATTATATAAATTCTAAGAGAAAAAAGACTAATTGTCAAGGCACAGGGTCAAATCCAAACCCACCGCCCGGTCTGCAACGCATAATCCGCCGCATACCCATAATGCTTCCGCGAAACAAACCATATCGCAAAATCGCGGTTTTGGTATATTCGCTGCATGTCGGTATAAATCGGCACGCGGCACGACCACCGAATGCGGGCGAAATAAATCTTTGGTAAACCCAAATTAGTCCAAGCCCAATATACCGTGGAAATTTAAGAATTTTTGACATTTTTTTTCTTTTTAAAGAACTTTTTAGGCGCGTTTTCTTTTGGAACATACGTGTGTATGATGTATCGCAAAGCCTTTTCAATGGCGTCACGACCGTCGGTGCGCGTGGCATTCAAAATTTGCGGGCGCGCGATAAAGACATAGTCAAACATATCCGCCATTAAACCTTTATTGTGCCGCACCCAATCGCGAAGCAGACGTTTTGCCCGATTGCGTTCCACCGCAAGACGAAATGTCCGCTTGGTTGCCGTAAAGCCAACACGCGGGTCGTCCGCAAAGCGCGCTTTTTTCGCGCGCACAAAGAAATATGGCGAACGCGCCGATGGGTCATCGTCACGCATCAAAAAGTCTTGATGTTTTTTTATCGTGTCTCGCATGATGCCTATAATATCAAAATATTTACAAAGTCAAAGGTTTTTATTTGCACAGGGCTTGATTTTTAATAAATGTATGTTTATAGTTGGGCTAACAAGATTATTCCCAAAGGGGGCATACATGTATAATTGGCTGATGAAATTCTTTTCCGCAGATATGGCAATCGACCTTGGGACGGCGAATACGCTGATTTATGTCAAAGGTCGCGGCATTGTCTTGAACGAACCGTCGGTTGTGGCGGTTGCAGAAAATCGCCTTTTGGGCCGTAAAGAGATTTTGGCGGTCGGAACAGAGGCAAAGCAAATGTTGGGACGCACACCCGGAACTATTACTGCGGTGCGACCATTACGCGATGGTGTTATCGCGGACTTTGAAGTTGCCGAAGAAATGATAAAATACTTTATTCGCAAAGTCCACCATCGCAGCCCGCTGACCGCACCATTGATTATTATATGTGTGCCGTCCTGTGCGACCCAGGTGGAACGACGCGCTATTCAAGAAGCCGCCGATGCCGCAGGCGCACGTAAAGTGTATATTGTTGAAGAATCCACTGCGGCGGCGATTGGTGCGGGACTGCCCGTGGAAAAACCGTTGGGGTCGATGGTATTGGATATTGGTGGCGGCACAACCGAAGTTGCGGTTATGTCTTTGGGCGGAATCGTTTATTCTAATGCTGTACGCACCGCAGGCGACCAGATGGATTTGGATATTATCGAATTTGTTCGCAAAAATAAAAACCTTTTGATTGGCGAAAATACCGCCGAAGAAATTAAAAAGAAAATCGGAACGGCAATTTCACCAAAAGACAAAACAACAGAATTGACCATGAAAGTCAAGGGTCGCGACTTGCTGTCGGGGACACCGCGCGAGACGGTTATAACAGAATCTCAAATTGCGTCCGCACTGGCACAAACGGTTACAAAAATCGTTGATACCGTGCGACATGCGTTGGAATTGACTCCGCCTGATTTGTCTGCTGATATTGCTGATTTGGGTATTGCGATGACCGGCGGCGGTTCGTTATTGCGCGGGCTGGATGCGGCAATTCGTGCGGCGACCGGGTTGCCTGCGTTCTTGGTTGATAATCCGTTGGCATGTGTCGCAAGGGGCAGTGGTAAAATGCTGTCCAGTTTGGATAAAAACAAACACATCTTGCAAACGATGTATTAGTGCTGGTGGTCAGCGTAAGTGGTTAGTGAAAACCGCCGATTGGCGGTTTTTAATTTCCCATTTCTTTATTATGTTCGGGCATAAAGCGGACAAATTCAGACATTGTAATACCCGTTGCATTAAGAACCTTTGCCAAACTGTATGTCGACGGCCAACGGGGTTGACCATATTTACTGAACCGTTTGCTTTTATTAAACGTTGTCGCGTCAAGCCCTGCAAACTTCGCAAGCCCCGAACAAGACATATTTTTTGAAGCCGCCAATTCGACAATCGCCCGCCATAATTCTTCATGAGTCATTTTTTCTTTCTCCTTTTGTATTATACTAGAACTAAAGTATGTATTCTTATTATAGTTGAAATAACTTCCTAGGACAAGGATTTTTATTATGTTTGTTTTCCTAAGAAAAATCCAAACAACAGTGAAAATTACGGACAAAAAAACAACAGATATTCGTACACAGCGCTATTTATATTTTGTTTTATATTAAATTTCTGAAAAATAATACTGGCACACTGATGTGTGCCAGCAATACCAAGCCACCAAGGGGATTAATCCAAACTTATTTCGTTCAGGTCACCGTATTTTCCGGCTTCGTCCGCACCAACAAAGCAATAGATATGGTCGCCAACTTGGTTCATAAATTCTTGCTGATCTTTGGTAAATTCTTGACGATTTGCCGCCTTGATGTTTTTACCAACCGCCAATCCACCAGTTATACCAAGTCCAATAGCGCCCACCGCATCAACAGTTGCACGCTTGCCATTTTTCTGCCACCAATTACCAGACCTCTCACCTGTCGTTCTATTTATTCCTAACAAACTGTACTGTTTATCTATATAACTGTTAATATCTGCACACGTATACTGATAATTATCATTATCCTTATTGAAAGTATAAGTGTTTGTTATATTAGATCCACTAAAGCCGGTCCTAACACTAAAACACTTCCTGCCATCAGAACATTTCGGTGAATTTCCTGTGCAATTTGTATTGTAAATGGCCTCTGCCGCACCAATAGATGCACTTATCGCATTTTCTTCGCTGGACGTATAATTCTTAGTTGTCACCAACCCACCCAATCCGGTCTTGGTTTGCAGCAAATCCATACCGACACCACCCAACGCAGCCGAGCCGATTGCTGATGCCGCCGTCGCCCATTTCTGACCGGTTGTCATACCCACACTATCGGCGCCAGTACAAGATGCATCGGCTTTTATTTTACCTTCTGCTTTTGCTTTCTTGCATGCGACATTTATCGCAATTTCTTCCAATTTATCTTGTGGAATCCAGGAACCGCAGGTGAACATATCACCAACCGCAAAGTATGCCGTGGACCAATTCGCGCCTTTCTGTAATGCGTTTTGTATATCTGGGTCATCGGACTGAACCGTGACACGTGCACGACAGAACGAACCATACAAATCGTTACTTGGTTTGAATTCATTTGCCTTTAATCCAGTGACGCTGTAATTCTTTGGAACTTTGCGTGAATTCAATTTCACCCACATATATGTGCTGGCCATATCGTTACGTCCCATAACACCACCATTGTTCGCGGCACGGCACATATTTTGTTCCTTGGTCAGTTGCGCGTTATACATCGACTGGGCATTCTTTTCTACTCTATCTACAACCTCGCGGAATAACGTATCACGACTAAGCGTCAACAAATAATCTTTGTAAGTTATAGGTTGATCATATTTGCAACCATCTGCAACCGTGCCACATTCGTGCGGATCCGATGCTTCATCAACCGAACATTTAGAATCGTCAGGGGTCGCAACACAAAGTTTGTCATCAGCATCATTGTATTCGACTTCTTTCAAACTATACCCTTTGGCGGTATCTGCCCACGTTGAGCCCACCGTGGTTTTTTTCACACCGGCCCAACCATTGCCGGTATCATTTCTTGCCGCTTGGATTCTAAGGTGTTCATTACATGCAGACGACTTTTCAACATCACCCATGCACAAACCACGAACAATTGTAAAGTCCAAAACACCACCAACCTTGTTCATACTTGCATCAAATGTATTAAGGCTTGTTACATCGGTTCCACTTGTCGCGTAAGTGTCACTCATAATATCCGAACGATTACGATAACACATACTATAATCAGAACCGCATTCACTTATGATGCACTCTTCCACATTATCACGGCAACTGTCCGCTATTCTCTCGATCGCCGCGGAATTATATGTTTGTGCCAAAGAACCATTTAACTTGGCAATAACCCCAATTGGATCTTCGTAACCTTGTGTATATTTTGGGAACAATGTCGTAAATACTTCTTTGTTATTATATTGATACGTATCTGTCACCGCCGCCGCATACTGACAATTTGCATCAGTATTCACGATTGCTTCGCATCCGCGTTGAATTTCTGTATACGTACCAGTTTTATTTATTGATTCTGTTCCACTTGGGTCTTTGCCGTACACTTTTCCATAGCATGCAGCTTCAAATCCACCGCCACAAGAACTCATTGCGCACGACATAAGTGTTTCCGCACATTTATCCTTGGCTTCGGTATCAAAATTTTCTTTTAATTCTTTAAGTTTTGCATCTAAACCCGCCTTTTTTACCCATTCATAAGTATCTGCAAAAACTTCGTCACGAATATATTCATCTTTCAATTGTGACGCCGTCGGAATTTTGCCACCATTTGCATTCATATAGCAATACTTGCTGCCCCCGATTGTATCACTGCATTGACTGTATATATAACGATTTACTTCTCCTTTGGATGTTACAGCCGCCGCACCTTTGGCTTGCTCTTCCGATACAGACGCCCCACTGTTTATTGCGTCAACAATGTTTATGGTTAATACATTACTGCCATCAAGGCACTTGTACGGATTCGCCTTGCATGCATTCAATATGCACTGGTCAGCAATACGATGACATGTGTCAACCGCGTTTGCCGCCGCCAAATCTGCACCTTCGTCAATCAATATACGCAGGCGACTGCCCTCAACAGGGGTAGATGACGCGTCGGTCGAACCGAACAATTCACGGATACCATCTTCTTGACACCGCGCGATGTTCGATTCACAGAATACGCGTTGCTTTTTGAATTCATTGTTACTTGTGCAAAGTTCAAATTCAGAACCGCATACATTGTCTTTTTGCAAACATGACGTCACACGCCGAACACATGTTCCCGTATCATACAAGTTGGCCAAATGACCGGCTTCGATATATTGCCCGACCAAGCTTCCGCTTGTGGGGTAAACACCAATATTATCCGCCGATAAATCTGTGATATTTGACGTCCCGAACAAGGCGTTGATACCCGCGGTTCCGCACTGTAACAACACATTATTGCATTGGGGTTTTTTGGCATAGAACAATTCCGCCGTTGTACATTCTTCGAAATTTGCCCCGCAAACATTTGCGTCTTTGATACATTCGTCATACTGTTCAATACAATCGTCACGTCCCAACAAAGAAGAATCAGACGATGTATCAGTTGTAGTGGTTGTCCCCTTTAACAATGTCGGCAAACGACGCGCCGCCGATGTGCCCGTTGTGGTTGCAACAGAAACACGGCCGGTCGCGTTTTGGGTATTTGTACCACCCGCACGAAGTGCCGCCATACATGGCCCAACCGCGCAAAAAACAGACAAAATTCCAACAGTTTTCGTAAATATATTCATTCTCTGACCCCTTTTGGTATCAATTTATTATATCACAGATCATAAAAAAATAAAAGAGAAAAAGTAACACAAAACCATTATTAAAAACTTATTATTTCCCTGCATTTTTATCTTTGAAGATATTATTGAAACTTTTTTGTTCGCATACAAAAAAATGTCGACGAAATTTCGTCGACATAAATGTATAAAATTTTACACAAATTATTTACGCAGACCCAATTTTTTAATCAGTTCTTCGTATTCGCCTTCATTACGTTTCTTGATATACGCAAGTAACTTTTTACGGCGATTGACCATCATCAACAGACCGCGACGTGAATGCAAATCTTTATGATTTTTCTTCATGTGTTCGGTCAAGTTACGAATACGTTCGGTCAAAACCGCAACCTGGGATTCCACAGAACCACCGTTATCGTGTTCGCCCATTTTGAACGCATTGATGATTTCAGTCTTTTTTTCTTTTGTTATGGACATTATGTTTTCCTTTTTTGTTAAAGTGTTCTTGTTGGACGCAAAACGCCATCCGCAACCGTACCAATTCCGATGAATACACCGTTTGAATACACGCGCCGTATGCCATCTGCGCCGTTGACACGAACGAACCCGCCATTTTTATACAATTTGACAAATCCGCCGTCCAGACTTAGGACCGGAATGTCCCCCAGTCCAAAATCCACCGGTGCCAGGTATTGCCCGACATCAGCCCCATTATTGAACAGATTTTCCAAAAAATCAAGTTTTACCGCATCTTTTATTTCAAAGCCACTGGTGCGCGTGCGGTGTATAGATTCAACCGTCGCCAAAGTGTCCAATTCATACGCAATATCGCGTGCGACACTTCGCACATATGTTCCCGGCGCACAGACCATACGGAAATTCCATATTCCATCCGCAACACCAACCAATTCCAATTCGTATATTTCTACCCGACGGGGTGGAATTTCAATGCTTTCGCCCGAACGCGCCAATTCATACGCACGACGCCCCGCAATGTGCACCGCACTGAACAACGGCGGAGTTTGCATAATTTTACCGATAAATTTTGGCAAAACTGCGCGCACATCAATTTCGGTTGGTATAATATCGTTCCTTTTGGTTTCGGTTCCGGTTTTATCCAAAGTATCTGTTTCAAACCCAAACCGCACAGAAAACAAATATTCTTTTTTTTGGTCGCAAAATTCTTCGACAAAAGGAACCATTTTTGTCGCGTTCCCAATCGCAATTGGTAAAACGCCCGTTGCCATAGGATCCAATGTGCCGATATGCCCATTCTTTTTGGTGTCAAAAATCCTGGCTGCACGCATTGCCGCCGTTTTAGAAAAAACGCCACTGGGTTTATCAAGAATAATCCAACCGTCCATAAATTATCCCCCCAATGCTCCAAACAAAGACAACTGGGGCGAATCAGCCGCCGGCGATTTTACACAGGGCGCAACACGCGATGCCTGGCAATTTTGGGGCAAAGATTTTGAACCTTCAAGTCCCGCCAGGACAGATTCTGCACGTGCGACCACTGATTCCGGCATGCCCGCCATTTGCGCAACATGTATACCATAAGACCGATTTGCAACCCCCGGCACTATGCGGTGCATAAATACGATTTCATTATTATGCTCGCGCACATCAATGGTAAGACACGATACTTTATTTAAATTTCCACCCTGCCCCGCCGCCAGCCCCGTCAATTCATGATAGTGCGTCGCAAACAGCGTGCGTGGTGATAAATCATTAATATATTCCAATACTGCTTGGGCAATTGCCATACCATCATATGTTGCTGTTCCGCGCCCAATTTCATCAAATATGATAAAAGACCGTGGTGTTGCGCGCCGCAATATATTTGCCGTTTCGCCCATTTCTACCATAAATGTTGATTGACCCGCCGCCAAATTATCTGATGCGCCAACGCGACTGAACAATTGGTCACATATGCCAATAGTCGCCGTCGTTGCCGGAACAAAAGACCCCATATGCGCCAACACAACCAAAATCGCATTTTGGCGCAAATAAGTTGACTTTCCCGCCATATTTGGTCCCGTAATAAGCGCAATTGGATTTACATCAAGATTACAATCATTTTTCACAAAACTGTCCCCGTGCATGCGCAACGCAGATTCTATGACCGGATGGCGACCACCAATAATATTAAAGTCACGTCCTTCGGTAATCGTCGGACAAACCCAATCCCATTCCGATGCGACCGTCGCCAAAGAACACCATGTATCAATGTCTGCCAATATGTCCGCCGATGCCAACAAATCATCTGCAACCGCACGAATTGCCGAAATAAACGTTTCTATGATATTTGCCTCTATCGCCGCCGCACGATCAGATGCCGACCGAATATCATTATCCAACTCTACCAAACGCGCAGTAGTAAAACGTACATTGCCCGTCATAGTTTGACGATGTATAAACCCAGATTCAGGTTTCATCATTTCAAATGCGCGCGAAGATGGGACTTCAATAAAATACCCCATAACATTATTGAACTTGATTTTCAATGTATGAATATCGGTTGTGTTTGCATATTCCGCCTGTAATTCTGCAATAGTATCTTTTGCGCCATGCGAAAGTGCGCGCACACTGTCCAGCCCCGCATCAAATCCATCACGAATAACGCCACCGTCACGAAAGAATGTCGGTAATTCTTCAACCAATGCAGAATTCAACTGGTGCGCCAATTCATTGTGAGTATTGATTGATTCCAAACGTTGCCCCAAACCCGCAGACATACGCGGTGCCAGCATTTTAATATTTGGCAACTCTATCATAAAATCCGTAATATTTCGCATATCACGCGGCGTCCCCCGCCCCGACAAAAGCCGTGCCAGCGCACGCCCAACATCCGGCACATGCGTCAGCATATCAACCGCCATACCACGCACATCAGAATTCAAAACAAGGTGCGAAATATGTTCTTGGCGCAATCTTATTTCCGCCACATCTGCGGTCAAATTCCGCATATATGCACGCAGTTTTCGCGCACCCGCCGCGGTTTTTGTTTTATCCAACACATCAAGCAGACATCGACCGCCATCATTTATTGGTGCATCTATTTCCAAACTTTTCCATGTCGCCGAATCAATCAGAACCTGCGCCCCAGATTTAAATTCATAAGGCGCACGAAATGTAAGACTTGCACCGCGTTGCGTATTAAACAAATATCCCGCAAGCAGTCCGACCGCCGCGTTATTTCCGTCACGCACCCCCGCCGCAAAGACCGCGTTAATAATAGTGTCAATATCGGCCCGATGATAAATCTTTTCGAACACAGGCGTTGCCTTGAACATATCGCGAATATCTAATATCTTTTCATTTTCTGCATCCATTGATGGATATATTACTTCGGCGGGCCCAAGCCGCACTAAATCATCAATGATGTCTTGTGTCTTTCCAACAAAAAATTCGCCGGTGGAAATATCGCAACCCGCAATATCAAAACCTGCGCCACCCGTTGGCAAAATTGCCACCAAGAAATTTGAATTTTTCGGCGACAATAAATTTTCATCGGTTAATGTTCCGGGCGTCAATACACGAATAATTTTTCGTTCGATAAATTTGTGACCACGTTCTTTGGCTTGGGCGGGGGTTTCCATTTGTTCAACCAACGCCAATTTGTACCCTGCCCTTACAAGTCGCCCAAAATAGTTTTCCGATGCATGCCACGGAATCCCGCACATAGGGATATTTTCGCCATCGCCATCTGTTCCGCGCGAAGTCAAAACCAAGCCCAATTTTTCACTGATAATTTTTGCATCGTCAAAGAAAGATTCATAAAAATCGCCCAAACGAAACATCAGCAAAGCATCGGGATTTTCTTGTTTGAAATCCACATACTGTTGCATTACTGGTGTAAGTTTGGATTTTTCAGCCATATTAAATTTACTGTGCGTCAGGTGTAGTTATTTTCAATGTTTCGATTTTTAATTCGGCTTCTTTAAGCAATTGTTCGCAATACGCCTTCAGTTTAATTCCTTGCTCGTACGCGGCGACCGCGTCTGCCAAAGGCAATTCGCCCGATTCCATTTTTTTAACTAATTCACTAAGTTGCTTGTATGCTTCTTCGAAAGATAATTTTTCCGTGTCCATATTTTCACCTTTTTAATTCACGGGCAAAGCATACAAAATAAAAATCAAATATTCCATAAAAAAACACCCGTTCGGGTGTTTTTTATTTACTTTGCGGGTTTTGTTGGTGCAATAATAATAGACTTTGTACGTTCGTCGGGCTTTGAACGACTTTCCAATGTCCCGCGTTCGCCAATCAATTCAACCACATGCGCAAAAAGCCCCGGCACAGCGTCTTTACCCATGGCCAGAACACGCTTTGACCCACGCGTCATGACCGCAATTTTAACCTTGTTTCCTTCGTCCAAGAATTCGAAAACTTTTTTCAATTTAATTTGCAAATCATTTTCTTCGATAAAAGGCTTTATCCAAACCTCTTTTATTTCGGTCGTTTTTTGTTTTTTCTTGGCCTCGGCTGCGTGCTTTTTTTGCTCGTATTTATATTTACCAAAGTCCATAATTTTCGCAATCGGCGGTGTCATATTTGCATTCATTTCCACCAAATCAAGCCCCAAATCAGCCGCCATTTGAACCGCAGCCCCAGTTGGCATAACACCCAAATTTTTGCCGTCTTCACCAATAACTTGAACAGTTTTTGCAAGGATTTTGTTATTTATACGCGGTCCAATGTCCCGACGATTGTCACGATTATTTGCGTTTTTAATTGTATGCTCCTTTGTTAAGCTATGTGTCCAGTATAAACAATTTTACACATTTTTCAACAAGTTTTGCACATTTTGCAATACCACCCAAACATCACGTTTTAATGTGGGTTTTAATATAAGAAAGTTTGGATGATATATCGGGAACACATGCAGACCATTTGGCAAATCAACCATCGCACCATGTTCGCGCATTAAATCTGTGCCTGCGATTTCTGATGCCGATAACGTCCCCAGTGTGATAATTACTTTGGGTTCGTTCAGTTCGATAAATCGATTAACAAAAGGTCGCGACAAATCCAATTCTATGCGCGACGGTGTGCGACCGCCCGGTGTGCGCCAGAATAAAAGCGGACACACAGATACCGAATCGCGCGATAATTCAATCGCCCCAAGCATCTTGTCTAATAAATCGCCCGCCGCACCAGTCAAAATTTGTCCGGATTTATCATCATCACTGGACGGAATATCAGTAATAATCATAACCCCACTTGGATTCGGTGCACTGTGTGGCAAAACCACATTTGAAACACCGCCGCGCAACGGGTGATTAAATTCCCCAATCATACGATTTAATGCCTCGACGGTTGTCGGTCGCGCCGCCATAGCGTTTGCTGTTTCAACAGATACAGGCAATACCGGCGAAATTGGCGGAACAACCGTATGCGATGTTCGCGTGCGTGCACTTGCCGCCGTGGTTGCCGATGCACGTGACATCATTTCCATAAAACCAACGGAATTTTCAGACAATTCCCACCGAACACCCGCCATAAATAAATCGCGTAAAAATTCATTCATTTTTCGTTTCTTTTCGTCTTGATTTTTCAAAAGTTTTAATATAGACTATAACATGAGCAACAAAAACTCAAGGGAGTATTTTCATGAAAATAAAAAACTTTGCTTTATTGGCTGGCGCGGCTGGGGTTCTGGCGGCGTGCGGTGGTTCAAGTATTGTTGAACCAGAAGACCTTAACAATCAACGCGTATTCTTTGCGTTCAATTCGTCGGAAATTTCTGACGCGGCGCGCGACAACCTTATGGGTCAGGCGCTGTATATGAAATCGCACGATGATGTTCGGGTGCAAATCGCGGGTAACTGCGACGAACGCGGTTCAACCGAATACAACTTGGCATTGGGCGCACGTCGTGCAAACGCGGCGAAACAAGTCATCGTTGAAGAAGGTATCGATCCACGTCGTATCTCTACCATTTCATATGGTAAAGAACGCCCGTTGGTCAAAGGTACCGGCGAAGCGGTTTGGAAATATAACCGTAACGCAACCACAACGGTTAAATAAGTTAAAACAAATTGAAAACACCGCCCATCCGGGCGGTGTTTTTTTAGTGATAGTGATAAGTGTTAGTGGTTAGTAACGGATTTCTGGTGCAAAAAAACGGGTGGCATTTGCCACCCGTACTAACAACTGACACTTACCACTAATCTGGGAAAGTCCAAAGCCAGCAATTCGCATCTGTGCGATCGGCAACCGCAACATCGTCCGGCCAACCCGCACATACTTTCTTTTTTTGTTTTGTTTCCACAAATGCCGCGGTTGCAATTTTATTTGCGTCAGTTGCCGCAGCATAAGTTGTTGAACCGTCGTATGTTGCAACCGACCCAACCATGCCCGCGGTACCGGTATATGTAACAACATTACCCGCTATCCCCGCCGGAACTTTATTTTGTTTTAGTGCGACCGCATTAGCCAAAACATTACCATCAACCAATTTACCACTGTCGGCTGCGACCCAATTATTTGTTGTGCCGTTAAATGTAGTGCTGTAATTATTCACCGCGGCGGTTTGTGTTGCCGACCAAGTTATCTTTGGTGTACCATTTGTAATTGCCGACATAACCGCACCCATGGTTGGGATTTGGTTTGCGTGAGTGCCGGCGGCATATGTGGCACTGCCATCAAATATTGCACGCTTTTGCACATTACCATCGGTGGTTGAATCGGTTAAAACTGAATCAACCGCATTTGCCGCATGCGCCGGGATCTTGTTTTGTTTCAATGCCAGGCCGTTTGCCAAACTAAGTCCGTTAACCATGTAACCTGAATCAACATCTGACCAATTATTTGTTGTGTTGTTAAATGCGGTGCTGTAATTATTCACGGCCGCGGTTTGGGTGTAGGTCCAAGGTAATACTTCTATACTATTCCATATGCGTTGCAAATCATTCGCAACGGCATGAACAGTTGGAACAAAATTATCCATTTCAGCGCCATATCCACCATCATAAGAATACAAATTCAAAGAACCCTCACCATCACTCGCAATCGTTTCATAATCCAAAATACCAATTTTTCTGCCGTTCAGGGCACCAGTGGTTGGGTCATATGCAACCAGGCCCGGAACCTGCACATCATCTTCCGCGTCATAAACACCATCTTCGTCATCATCCCAAAACAAAACATTTCCGGTTGATATTTTCGTCTGAAACGTGTCGTCGGTGTATTTTTTTGATGCCACCACATTTTCGCCGGCGGCGAATGCGGCGGTCGCCGTGGTGATGATGGCACACAGTGATGTTAAAATTATTTTGTTAAGGTTCATCCTTTCTACTCCCTTTTGTTTTTATTGGTTATATTTTTGTTACTCCTGATACTGTCATTGCGGACCCGGTCCGCAATAGGGCCAGGAAATGCGAGCCGGTGTTTTCAGAATTATTCTGAACAATCCGTCCAGAACTCTTAGCCCTGTTCCGGACCAAGTCCGGAATGACAGTTTCTGGAATAATCTCTTTATCTCTAATATTTCCTCTCATTTTGCGTCACACCAGATACCAATTTATTCAAGAAGTTCCCTATGGAAAAGTGTATAAAAAACCAAGGTTAAAAGTCAACCACTTTTTTTAATATTTAAAAAACAAATTTTATCAATAAAAACAATACACAAACCGTAAATGGTGGATTTCAAAAACAAGGTAGAAAAAAAACCTTGGTTTAATTTCGACCACTTTATATGTGAAAAAAACGCACCAAACGCCCGTCCACCATGGCAATTCTTTGGAATATTATCATATACAGGAATCAAAAAACACGGGCGCGAATGCGCCCGCACTAACCACTTACACTATCCACTAACACTATTATTTAACAAATCGCTTTAACTTTTGTCAAGATTTTTCCGGCTTTTTTGATATTTTTATTCATTTTTGCCGGAAACTTTGTTAACAATTTCTGTCAAGTGTGCACGCGTGTTAAAGTAAATTGTTATTTGACCCGAACCGCCACGACGTTCTGTAATTTTGACGCGCGACATCAAGGCGCGCCCCAGCCTCTTGGTCATATCGGCAACATCGTTTTCATCCATCGTTTTATCGCTGTGCGCACGGGCGCGGGCGGCACGCGGTGCATGTTTTACACGGCGTTCGGTTTCCGCCACCGACATTTTGCCGGCAATAATCTCACGCGCCAATGCTTCGGGATTTTCCGCCACCGCAATAGTACGCGCATGGGACGCGGAAATTGCGCCCTGCTCTACTAACTTTTTAACAGATTCTGGTAACGCATTCAAACGCACCAAATTTCGAATATAACTTTCTGATTTTCCAATCAGGCGCGACACATCGTCCATAGTATATTTGCATTTGGACATAAGGTTCACATATGCCGCTGCCTCTTCTATGGGATTCAGGTTTTCGCGTTGCACGTTCTCAATCAGCGCGATTTCCATCGCGTTTTCATCCGCCAAATTCTTGATAAACGCCGGAATTTCGGACAATCCAGCCATCTTGCTTGCGCGGAAACGACGTTCACCCGCAACAATTTCATATAAATAGGGTCGGTTTTTTACACTGCGCAGCAAAATCGGCTGTAAAACGCCTTTTTCTCGAACAGATGCCGCCAAATCTTCCAAATCCGCGGGCGTAAAGGTCTTACGCGGTTGATCTGGATTCACACCGATTTGTGCCAACGGTATCTGACGCACCACAACACGTTCAGCCCCCGATAAAATCGATATATCCGGTGCGACGCCTATTTCGTTCTGCAAATCGTTTAAATTGCGCCCAAGTCCAAATTTAGCCATTTTATTTATGCCCCCTGCTCTATTTTTTGAATAACTTCGGTTGCCACACGCAAATATGCCTGGGCACCGGTGGAATTAAAGTCGTAAAATAACGCCGGTTTACCGTGACTTGGCGCCTCGGCCACGCGAACATTGCGCGGAACAACGGTTTTAAACACCTTGTCGCCAAACGTCGCGCGCACATTTTCTTCTACATCACGCGTCATGCCATACCGGCGGTCGTACATGGTCAACAATACCCCCAAAACATCCAAATTTGGATTCCATTTTTGTCGCACACCGCGTATATTATTAACAAGGTGCAAAACACCCTCCAGTGGGAAAAACTCGCATTGCAACGGAATTATAACATGATTCGCGGTTGTCAGCGCATTAAGTGTCACATATCCCAAAGCCGGCGGACAATCCAACAATATAAAATCATAGTGTTCCATAATCGGCTTTAAGCCTTCGCGCAAGCGATATTCGCGGTTTTCCACATCCAATAATTCAACTTCTGCACCCGACAACGCCTGGGTCGACGGCAAAATATGCAATCCCGGAACCGCGGTTGATAAAATATTGTTTGCCGCACTGTCCGTACCCATTAAAACCCCGTACACACTTTGTGAATGCGAAGACCGCACGAACCCAAGCCCCGTGCCGGCATTACCTTGGGAATCCAAATCAACCAACAACACCCGCTTTTTGATTGCCGCCAACGATGCACCAAGGTTTATTGCGGTGGTCGTTTTGCCAACACCACCTTTCTGATTCGCAAACGCTATTATTTCTGTCATTTTGTCCTTTCCTTTTGTCACAAATAACATATATCAAAAAACAAATCGGGTCAAGGCATAAATTTTATAAAACACAAAAAAACAGTAAAAACAACATATTATAATCTATTTCACATGAAATAATACAACAAAAAACCAAAAATACGTAATTTCAATATGTTATTCTTTATTTCATATGAAATTA
This sequence comes from Candidatus Enterousia sp., assembly GCA_045613345.1. GTDB lineage: Bacteria > Pseudomonadota > Alphaproteobacteria > Rs-D84 > Rs-D84 > Enterousia. The sequence goes on along the minus strand of JAZLAT010000005.1, from coordinate 234,819 downwards.
CCGGTCAAAATCGATAATTATAATAAAACCATCGCCGGTTTTTGATGGGATAAGTTCGTAATCGAATCGGTATTTTTGCTTTGCAACCGCAATTTCGTTTTCAATTTCCCGACCTTTTAGTAAAAAAAGCCGACAATTTACATTACGAACATAATCTAAAATTTTAACTAATGGTGCAAAAGCACGTGCGGTTACGACAAAATTACCGGCTTTTTTTGCATTTTTGTTCAAAAAAGCCGGGAAAAAGTTTTCAACACGCCCATGATAAATTGTTAAATTTTCAAGTTGAAGTTCATCACGCACCGCATTCAAAAAAGATACTTTTTTACCGATTGATTCAATACATGTGACACGCCACCCCAAAATTGCCAAAACAACCCCAGGAAAACCCGCACCCGACCCCAAATCAATTACCTCAACATCATTTGGTAAAACATCCGCCAATTGGGCCGAATCTGCAAAATGTCGTATTTCTATATCAGACAGCGTACTTGGCGCAACAAGATTCATGCGTTCCGACCATTCGCACAGCATTTTTGCATATTTTTCAAATTTTTCTTTACTATTCATGATATTATTGTAGCATAAATTCCAATGATGAAAAGAAAAACTTTATTTTTTATCGCTTTTTGTGCCTTTATATTGGGCGGCGGTATCGCCGTTGTAAAACATTTGCCAAAAGGTGGGGCGGATTATGAAGTGTCCGGACTGACAACTAAATACGGTGCATATTTGGCGGCCCAGCATGCAATATATACAAATGATTTCAAGACGGCAAAAACATTTACACAAGAATTTGCCGATATTGAATATGATGGCGTTAAAGTCACACGTATGTTGGCAGAATTTTTGGGTGGCAACATACCCCAAGATGCCCAAAAGTTGGTCAAAGAAAAAAATACCGCGCTGAAATTTATTTATGATGCTTATTTGGCGCAAAACAACGATTGGGATACATTGTATAAACGGCACAGCACCAACAAATCGGCATTGGACGCGCCTTTTCGCATATGGTCAGGAATCGCGACACGGCATTACAAGGAAACTTTGAAATACATCGATTCCATGGAGGCGGGTGCCGCTTGGAAGGCATTTGTTCGCGGTCAAATTTATGCAGAGCAGGGCGATATAAAATCAGCCACCAAAGAATTTGCTGCGGTTCCAATCGATTTTATGAATATCAACGATTATATGTATCTTTATTCGTTCTATACAGCGAATTCCTTGACAGACCAAGCAAATGAATTACAAAAAAAATTTACATCATCGATTGGCGGAATGTTTATGTCAGACTTTGCAAACTTCCCAGATTTTGCCATATACAAGGGAATAAAGAATGCATTGGCATTCAGTTTAATACAAAATGTATCGCATACACAAATTATTCTTTATTCGGATTTGTCTGTTTTGATGTTGCGTTTTGCGCAAATAATCGGTCCAGACACACAATTATTTCAAGACACATGTAATTACTATATCGGGCAATTTTTTGCGAATACACGCGGAAATTATCAAAAACAATTTGATTTAATCAGCCCCGAAAGCCCGCTGTATCTTTTTGCAGAAATGCGAAGGGCAGGGGACAGCGGATCGATTGATGCATTGGAAAAAATATTAAAAAAGCAACCGCTGTTTGTTCCTGCATTAAATAAATTGGTCGCGTTGCATATTGCAAACGGTAACAAAACCGCCGCATTGACAGTTTTGCGACGTGCTTTAAAAAACAAGAAACTGACCGATACGGGACGTGCGTACTTGATAAAAAGGCGGGCATTGGTCAATATGCTGTTTGGCAATTTAAATGATGCCCAGGCCGATATTCGTGACGCGGTTAAATTGTCGGGAATAAATGCCGAAGTTTTAATGATCCAAGCGCGCATTTGGGCGGCACAATGGCGCGAAATTGAAAATGCATATGATTATGCAATGAATATGATTAAAAATGATCCAATGGATGTTTTAGCCTGGGATACTTTAGCGGTGGTTGTTTCTGTACGCGAAGGAAACGATGCGGCATTGGACATTTTGGAACGCGTTGGTGCAAGTGCAAGCACTTGTTCATCGCTGTTTGAACATTTGGGTGACGCGTATATAATCGCCGGCAAAAATGACTTGGCGCGCACAGCCTATATGCGTGCCATAGAATTATCAGACGATGGATTTGTTATTGTCCCAAACATTCAAAAAAAATTAAAGAAAATCAAATAAACTATTCATATCTAAGGCTGTCTATTGGGTTCAATTTTGCCGCCTTGATTGCGGGCATAACCCCCGATGCCAACCCCACGATTACCGCCACAGAAATAGAAAGCACAACTGGCCACGCGCTGAACGGAACATTATAACCCAATATAAACCGTCCGATTCCTTGGGATAATCCAACACCCAAAATCAACCCAATCATTGACCCAATAAAAGAAATCATAATAGATTCGGCCAAAAACTGTGTAATAATATGACGTTCGCGTGCGCCGATTGCTTTACGTATACCTATTTCACGCGTGCGTTCCGCCACAGACACCAACATCATGTTCATGATACCAATTGCACCCACCAACAAAGATACCGCCGCAATTGCAATCAATAACAGTTTTAAATATCCGGTTACGGTTGTCATAGTTTCCATAATCTGGCGCATATCCATAACTTGGAAATCGTCTTCGTCACCATCGCGCAAACGGTGTCTATCGCGGAGCAGGGCGGAAATCTGGTCGATTACCACGGAATTATCAGCATCAGTATAAAGTTTTAACGCAATCATACTGACGGCATTTGGAAACTTGCTGCCTTGCAATCTTTTTTTCATTGTGGTTACCGGAATCATAACCATATCGTCTTGGGAACCCATGGCGGTATCGCCACGTTCTTTGGACACCCCCACAATCACAAAAGGGACGTTCTGGATGCGAATTACTTCACCGACAGGGTTTGCATCCATCCCCAACTCTCTTGCCGTTTTGGGACCGATTACGGCGTAAGTGGAAGCGTTTCGAACCGCGCTTTGGTCAAAAAATGCACCATATTCGATATCCACACTTTGAACAGTGGTATAATCGGGATAAACACCAATCATTGATGTAGACCAATTTTTATTGCCGTAAACAATTTGTGCACCCGATATTTGCACTGGGGTTATGGCGGCGACATCGGGTAATTTAGCGATGACTTCGGCATCATCAGTCGTCAATGTTTGACGATTCCCACTGCGCACACCACCTATTTGTGCCGCACCTGCACGAATCACGATAGTATTTGTCCCAAGTGATGAAAATTGGTCGGTAATTTCTGTTTGCACTGTTTCGCCAACGGCGACCATCAAAACCACCGCCAAAACACCGATAATAATTCCCAAGACCGTCAAAAACGAACGGATTTTGTTGCCACTTATGGATAACCAAGATTCTTTTAATATGTCGTTTAATGTCATTTCTTTTGCGTCTTTTTGATAAGTGTTGCTTCGGTTTCTGGGACGACCCCGTCATAATTTATTCGACCATCGTAAATGTGTATCAGCCGTTTTGCATATTGTGCCGTGTCAAATTCGTGTGTTATCATAACGATTGTAATTCCTTCTTCGTTATTTAATTTGCGAAAGAATCCCAAAATTTCGTTTCCCATTTTGGAATCCAATGCGCCAGTTGGTTCGTCTGCCAGTATCAATTTGGGTTCACCCGCCAATGCGCGCGCAATTGCGACACGTTGTTTCATTCCGCCCGATAATTGTGTCGGCAAATAAGTTTCAAAATCTCTAAGACCGACCCGATGCAGCATTTCACGTGAACGGCGGATTCTGTCATCAGGCGACATTCCGCGATACATCAATGGCAACATAACATTGTCCAACACATTTCGTTTGGGCAAAAGGTTAAAGTTTTGAAAAACAAACCCAATATATTCGTTACGAACCATCGCAAGTTCATCCGCGGTCATATTTGTAATATCGCGACCGTACAACGCGTATACACCGGAACTTGGCGTGTCCAGCGCACCAATGATATTCATACATGTGGATTTGCCCGAACCCGATGGTCCCATAATTGCGACAAATTCGCCGGCACCAATATCAAAAGTTATATCAAATAAAACCTGTTGTCGCCCACCAATTTCCAATGGGAAACTTTTGCAAATTTTATTCAAAGAAATAATTGTTTCGGTTTTCTTCATTTTACATTGGACCACGACGACGCGCCTGGGTTGCGGCCGATGCAGTTGATTGACCGATACGACCGACAATGATTTTATCGCCTTCGACAATTTTATCGGACACAATTTGACTTTCGGTGGCGGTGGTTAAACCTTTGGAATAGGGCACATAGACAACATCTTTGCCGCGCAGAATTGCAACATATGCATCGGGTTTAATATCTTCGGGGGCATTTGGAATTATATTCTTAAAATTTCGCACCAAAAATGCCGCATTTTGGGTTTTCCACACGTTTTTTGCTTCGTCGATAAGTATTGTGACAAAAGCGGTCATACCCGGCATCAAACTAAGGTCGGAATTATCAACATCAATAACCACAGTGTATACAACAACATTTGATGTCATTGTTGGCGATAATCTTATTTGACGAACAATGCCATTAAATTTCTTTTGTGGATATGCATCAACAGTAAATGTGACATTTTGACCTTCTTGGATTACACCGATATCGGCTTCGGACACAGCGGTTTCAATCTGCATTTTTGATAAATCTTCGGCAATTTCAAATAAATCGGGCGTTTGGAAAGATGCCGCAACTGTTTGTCCACGGTCAACCTTGCGCGATATAACCGTGCCGTCCACAGGCGAAGTAATGGTCGCATACCCAAGGTTCGTTTCTGCGCGTTCATATTGAGATTCTGCGCGTTTCACGGATTGCACAGCTTGTTCATAGTTTGCCTGGGATTGTTCCATTTCTGCGCGTGCAATGTAACCTTGGTCATATAATGTTTTATTGCGTTCATAATCGTTTTTGGCAAGGTTTAATTGCGATTTAGCCGAATCCAATGATGCGCGCGCTTCATCAACCGACGCCTGTAATACCGACGGTTCGATGGTCAATAATAAATCGCCTTTGTTCACATGAGAATTATAATCAACATAGATTTCTTCTATTGTGCCGGAAACTTGGGAACCGACGCTGACCGTGTTCACAGGATTTATTTCACCTGTGGCGGTTACCAAGTGCCGAATATCACCACGCGACACATTAACCGTGACATATTCCACGCGTTCTGAACTTGCCGCGATAATCCACCATACGCCACCACCGATTAAACACAACAACACAACCAAAGACCACCATTTGTGTCGCCATATAAATCCGAACATACGGCGAATAAAAGATTTTTTGGGTTCCATGGTATCCGTCATAAATTATCCTTTTCTATTTCTGATTTGATATCGCCGATTGATAATGCAACCGCCGCGCGTTTGATATAAAGGTCATATTTAGCAGCATTATGTTGACGTTGAGCTGAAACTAATTCTGATTGTGCGGTTTGCCAATCAAGCATAGTTGCACGCCCAACACGGTACATTCCCGCCGTCACGCGTTCTGATTCAGTTGCAGATTTTAATAATGTATCTGTTTGTGTTAAAACTGTTTGTGCGGTCTTGTAATTTTGATATGCACTGAACACGTCAAGCATGGCGTTGTCGCGAACAGAACGCAATGTTTCGTCCGCACTTTCGTATGCGGCGGTTGCGCTGCGCAGACCGTACATATTCGCGAACCCTGCAAATATCGGCATAGACGCACGAATTCCAATTCCCGCACTAATGTGATCACCACCCGTGCCAAAGAATTGCGCATTGTCATCGTTCCAATTCAAATTTCCCGTCGCACTGAAAGACGGCAAATTTTTAAGGAATGCACTGTTGCGCCGATGCCATGCCGCATCTTTGTTTGCGCTTGCCCGCAAAAGGTCGGGACGTTTTTGACGTGCAACATCGACCAATTCATCTATACTGCGGTTTTCATGGGGTGTACCAAAATCACCGGTCATATCTGCAATAATTATTTCCTGGTTCGCCGGAAAAGAAAGTTTGGTCAGTAATGTTCCTTTGGAAATTTCACGATTGTTTTTTGCGCGTTCCAATTCTAAATCACGCGTCGCCAATGTGGTTTCTGCACGCAAGACATCTGCGCGTGCAACGACACCAGCACGAAATTTTGTCTTTGCCATATCAAGTGCCGTTTGCGCAACACTGCGCAGAAATTTTGCGCTTTCTAAATCGGCGTCTGCATTCAGCAAACCATAATACGAACCAATTATGCTGTATACATAATTTTGAACCCGATCATCATAGTCAAATCCGGTCGCGCGCCACACAGACGACAACTGGTTCAAATCGGCAAGACGCTTGCCAAAGTCAAAAATCAAATAAGATGCAGAAATTGACGCACCATATTGCCAATCTGTCCAATCATGATTTTGATAATTGTTCGACATTGATGCCGAACCATTTACTGCGGGCAGGTAATTTGCATATCCGGCGTTTTTATTGTATCGTGCAGATTGATAATTATAATACGCAGACATGGTATCTGGATTTCGGCATAACCCCAATTCAATCACCGCACTTAAATCCATAACTTCGGTCGGCACGGTTTTACGAGATACACAATCATTGTTCGCGCCAAACGCGAATTCGCAGATAAAAATAAACAGTAAAGAAATTTTTACCGAATTCATTCCCCATTGACCATTTAACTTTTTTATTATATATTTTTTGTGTTGAAAAATAAATTTTTTTTGTTAGGATTGAATCACTAATCATGGCTTGGTGGCAGAGTGGTTATGCAGAGGACTGCAAATCCTTTGATGCCGGTTCGATTCCGACCCAAGCCTCCAAATTTATAAAAAACACCGGCGATTGCCGATGTTTTTCTTTGCAAAAGCAAATAGAGCAGGGTGGATATTCTTTATTTCTTGCAAATACGCGGGAAAATTTCTAGTATTCATGTTATGATTAGTCGGCTGACTTTGACAGATTTTAGAAACCATAAATCTACGCGCCTTAATATTCACGGTGCGCGTAATATTATTATAACCGGTCCCAATGGCGCGGGCAAAACCGCAATTATCGAAGCCGTATCGATGCTGTCTGGGGACCGCGGTATGCGTGGTGCACCAATGACCGATGTTGCACGATTTGACGGCACGGGCGGATTTTCAGTGTATGCGACAACCGCACATGATGATGAAGTTTGTGTATATTTCAATTCTGGGGATGCAAACAGACACGCAAAATTAAATGGCGATAATGCACCACTTGCCGAATTGGCAAAATCATTGCGTATTGTGTGGATAACACCGCGCGAAGACAGAATATTTGTTGATGCATCTGCGGACAGACGTGCTTTTTTTGACAGAATGGTTGCCGGATTTGATTCAGCGCACGCAGGACGCATCGCAAGACACAATAAATTGATGACTGAACGTGCCGCCGCATTAAAGGGTGGGGCGGATGCCAACTGGATTGATGCTATTGATACTCAAATTGCTGCGATTGCCATCGCAATTGCCGCCGCGCGTATTCAATATGCAGGTGAAATAAACTATTTTTTGACCGATTGCGCTATATCCGTGGACGGAATAGTTGAATCCATGATAATGCAAACAAATGCCGCAGATGCCGAAAGAAATTATTTATCATATTTGCGCCAAACCAAAGAATTGGTAAATGACAAGATGGTCTTGGATGGTGTTAATAAATCTGATTTCGGTGTCTTTAATCGGGTATTGAACTTGCCGGCAAATTTGACCAGTACCGGCCAGCAAAAAACGACTTTATTGAACATAATTTTGGCGCACGCAAAATTGATTCATACAAAGACGGGCGCAGAACCAATAATATTACTGGACGAAGCCGCAGCACATCTGGATACAAATGCACGGGCGCGGTTATTTTCCGAACTTGGGGCGGCACATGCCCAAGTTTGGGCAACCGGAATAGATTCCGAAATATTTAATAATGTACAAAATGCAATATTTGTTGCTTGCGTTGATGGGGGAATACATAATATAATAAGAAAACAGGAATCATAAAAATGGCAAAAATAGATTATCAAACTTTATTAGATAACGCACTGAAATCTGTGGTACGCGAAGCTTTGATACACGCGCAAATAAATGGCCTTGGTGACGGAATGCATTTCTTTATAACATTTCGCACCCATGATGCGGGGGTGGTATTGCCGGATTTTTTGCGTATACGATATCCTGATGTGATGACAATAGTGTTACAGTATTCTTATAATAATTTAAATGTGTCGGATAAAGAATTTGGTGTGCAATTGACTTTTGATGGGCGACCATTCTTTATTCGTGTTCCGTTTTCGGCATTGGTTGAATTCAAAGACCCATCGGTGGACTTTATGTTGTCTTTCCACAACAGACCGTCCGTCGCATCGCCCGATAATGATATAGAATTACCATTGGACGGCACGGGTGATACTATTCCTGATAAAGGGCGTGTCGTGTCACTTGACGAATTCCGTCGTCGCAAGGGACAATAAAAATATTCACAAATGTTTTACTTAAATGCTTCGATTTGCGCATTTCAAGACAACATAGTCTGGTTTTTGTATCGTTTATAAATGATGATATTTTTCCCAATATAAACGGTTCCAAATTTTTCACTTGTGTTTTGTAATTTTTTATTGCTATAGTCACCGTGTCAACAAAAAGGATTAGATATGCAAGACACAAAAAATAATAACCCACAAAAAAAATATATTAAATTTGGTATCGTTGCCGCGGTGGTTGTCGCAATTGCGCTGATTGGGGTATCACTGGTTGGTGGTTCCAAAAACGTAAGCGCCGACGAAGCCATTGCCGAAGTTTCTGCAGATGCACCAACGGGTGGCGAATTGCGATTTGCGATTGTTCGTATGGACGCAATCCAATCGGAATCCAAAGCATTGCAAGATTTGCGCAACCAAAAAGAAAAATATGAAAATCAACTGCGCAAAGAAATGGAAAAAGAACAAAAAGATTTGGAAAAAGAAAAAGCCGACATCGAAAAATCTCAAGATGTTTTATCGCGTGAAGCATTACAACGTCGCGTTGTTGAATACCAAGGAAAAATCGCAAAATTACAACGCGATTTAACCGAACGCGCCCAAGCCGTAGAAGTCGCTTTCCAAAAAGCACTTGCAGAAATTCAAGAAAAGCATCTTGATCCAATTATTGATGCAATAATCACTAAAAAGAATTTGTCTTTGGTGATTGATGGTCGTTTTGCTCGCACGGGTGCGAACATTGGAAATTTGGATATAACTAATGACGTTGTTAATGCGTTAAATAAAAAAGTATCCAATGTAAAGATGGATAAACCCAAAGGTTTTTAAAAAGGCTTTGATAAAAAACCGCCAATTGGCGGTTTTTTTTATTTATATAATTTGTTTAAATATAACTTTGCTTATTATTGTTCCAAGTTATATATCTTTGTTATATAAATAAATATAAAAATTTTGTACGATACGCAAAGCCGCATGAACCGTGACTTTGCGTGTGGTTTGAAATTGTAAACAAAAAAATCTTGATTTGAAATATATAATGTGCTAAATAAAAAATACACGGTCCGTGGTTGGGTCGTGGGTTTGATTAATCAAAAACGAAAGGAAAGAAAAATGTTAAGACAAACTAAAACAACTTTGAAAGAGTTGACGGCGCAATACCGTGGTGTTTTGCGTCACGCATTCTTGACAAGTGTTGCAGTAATGGGTGTTGTGGCTGCGATGCCTGCGAACGCTGCGATTAATGTTGACGTTAATGACGTATTAACAAATATCGAACCACAGGTACAAAATTCCGCAGTAATAGCGGCTGCTGGTTCCAGTACGGTTATGAATGCTGCGGTTGCTGCGGTCAATGCCAGCATCACCGACACAAACTATTCTGACGGAAAATATGATGCTACTGCTGCATATCGTATTGATGAACAATCAGAATTAAGTGTGACCGCTGGTGCACCGACTCAGGCAGAGTATGCGTTTGATTTTGGTGGCACACAAACAACCATCAATGGAAATGGCGATGGGACAAACATGAACAAGTCTTTGGTTGCTATTTCAAGTTACGGTGATTTGAAAACCGCGACGGATGGCACTTTGACTGGTGCTAACGATTACAGTACCGCACATGTTGCACGTAACAATGCACAATTGTACACGCAAGCAACAGGTGGTTATAAATTCCAAATGGGTGCAACGGCTGGTGATGACCCAACTGTGGCGGCTGCTTTGGCTGGCGACAATTATACATTCGCTTCTACTAAGGCGGGCGGTGATGTTTCGTTGAAAGATGTCACAAATACTGAATTGACTAACGGTTTGTTAGACGCGAATGCGAACCTGGCTTATACCGGTTATTCATGGACAGATTGGAACAGTGTTTCGCATGCGTTAAATGGTGACGGTTTAGATTGGACTGTTTATACATTTACCAACACCAATGGCGAAGCTGACAATTTAGGAAATTATGTTTCGGAAGGAGTGCTGAATTTGCCTGTATCTGAATTTGATAATGCGGCGACCGCGGTTTCTCATTATAATACCGATAAAACAAATTATGATGCAGAAATGGCAGTATGGGGTGGCGATAATACTAATTATCAAGCTGCTGTTGCACAATATAACACGGAACGTGGTGCATTTAATTCGTTGGTTGACGCATATAATACTTATGATGCAGATTATACTACGGCAGCCAGTGATTATGCCACGGCCAATGCTGATTATCAAAATGCTTATGCGGCCTTTACAGCGGATTCTGGCGAATATGCTACAACCCTTGGTGCATATAATACCTATAATGCTTCTACGAAGAAAGCTGTGGATGGTGAAGTTGATGCTGCATTAGCACGTTCTATGGCTGATGGTGGTGCATTGGATACGGCGTTGGATGCCAAAGCTGATGCGTCATCTGTTTACACCAAGACAGAAATCGATGGTAAACTGGGCAGTGCTGACTTCAGTGACATGGGTGCCACGGTGTCCGATGCATTGGTCGCGGTCAGAGACGTTATTGGCGACCCTGATGAAGTGGAAGCGATTGGCGGAACAGGCGCAACCGTTTCAGGTGTGTTGACAAGCCTGGATACTGCGGTTGATAAATTGAACGGCGACAAAACAGTTAATGGTTCAGTTGATCAAAAGGTTGATGCATTGCGCCAAGAAGCTGTTGCGACATTTAATGCAAAACAGACTTGGGTTGATAATACCTTGGGTATCGTTTCTGCAAATGCTGATGCGGTTAAAACTGCTTTAACAGGACCAAATGCCGGCGAAGAAACAACTTTCAGTGGTGCAATCAATGCGGTTGATAACGCAATTGGTAATCGCAGTAGCTTGAGTGGTGAAAACCTTGTTACAGATGGCACAGTTGTTGCAAACTTACAAAAGTTGAATACTGCAATTGGTAATCGCAGCGCATTGACAGGTAATTATGTCGACGGTACAAATGATGTTGTACAAAACTTGCAAAGCTTGAACAATGGTATCCAGGCGAATGCTGATGCGATTGGCGATATGTCCACAGTGACCGGGACTAATTTAGCGACGCCTGTGTCACCGGCAACCACAGCCACCGTTGCGGCGCACTTGAATTCCTTGAACAGCGCCATTGGTAACCGTGGTAATATGGCGGGGACTTATACAACCACTGGTGACATCGCGACAAATATCAAGGCGTTGGATACCCAAGTTACAACCAATACAAATGATATTGGTGCGGTGCACAGCATGACAAATGCTAATGGCAACTTGGCGGTTTCTACGGCAAGTGTCGCGGGTCATTTGGATTCGTTGGATGTTGCAATTGGTAATGTTGCGGGCTTGACTGGTAACAACCTGGCGGCGGCAACAAGCACCACAACACCAAGTGTTGCGGATCATTTGACAACTTTGAATGCGTCACTTGATACAGAAGTTGCAAACCGTGTAGCGGGCGATGAATTGACATTGAAACAAGCAATGGGCTATACCGACAAATTAGAAGAAAATGTGTCGGCGGGCGTGGCAAGCGCGGTTGCCTTGTCTTCGGTTGCGGTTTCGAATGTGAAACGCGGTGAAGTGTCTGTCGGTGGTGGATATGGTTATTACAATGACCAATCTGCAGTGGCTTTGGGCGCGGCAATGGGCTTAAGCGATCGTTGGTCGGTTAATGCTGGTGCTGGTCTTGGCCTGAAGGGCAGCGACAACTTCTCGGTTCGCGCCGGAACAAACTATAAGTTCAAATTGTTCTAAACCCTTTGAACGGAAAGTGAGAAAAAAACCATCGACATATGTCGGTGGTTTTTTATTCATTTTATTTTGTATAAAATTATTGATTATTAAAATAAAACATACCGACAAACGTCGGTATGTTTATTTAAAATAATAGAAGCTTTTAATCTATCAAAGCAACCGACCAATGGTCTGAGGTGATATCGGCATTTGGAACCATTACACGATATTGTGTCCGATTTGCTTGACCACCAAATGTCACATTTGGTGTCACTTCGACATATACGTGTTCGGCATCCGCAACATAGTCCGCCAAAGGCAAACCTTCGGTATTGGTGAATTTGCCGTTTGGTTTTTGCTGTTGAATAACGGTCAATATGCGCGTAACCGGACATTTCACAACAAAAGTACCCGCATTAAGTTTTGTAATTTGTTCGCATTGTGCATCAAAAACAGCAACCGGCTTTTCATGTGAAGAACAGCCCGCAATTATTGCCGCCGCCGCACCACAAAACATCAATTTTTTCATGTATTTTCTCCTTTGGTTTCGCTTCTATGTCGAAACCATAGCACAATACAAGAAAAAATCAAACCTTTATTTGCACCCATGACAATATATTCGCAACGGACACTTGTCACATTTTGGGCGCAGCGCCGTACATGTATACCGCCCAAACAAGACCATTACATGATTCGTAATTGCATGATACTTTTTTGGAATTATGCGCAATAATTCTTGTTCTACTTTTTCGGGCGTGTTTGCCGTATCATCAACCCAACCATACCGATGGCTAAGCCGAAACACATGTGTATCAACCCCAATATTTGGTGCATTCCAAAGAACATTCATGATAACATTTGCGGTCTTTTGACCAACCCCGGGTAATTTCATAAGTTCATCACGATTATGAAATTTTTTTGGAAAAATAAAGTTCGTATCACCATTATCAAATTCAGCCAAAGCCGCCGCCAGCCCCATGATACTTTTAGCCTTGTTATTAAAGAACGAAATCACACGGATATGTTTCTTTAATTCATCAATGCCCAACGCCAGCATTTTACGCGGAGTGTCCGCAACAGCGAACAAAGCCGGTGTTACTTCGTTGACCTTTTTGTCGGTCGCCTGGGCGGACAGAATTACCGCCACGGCAAAATTGAATTCGTTTGTATAATACAACTCTGACCGAATATTCATGTTAAGGTTCGGCGGAACGATTTCAAAAAATTGCCGTGGCGTTATCATTTATGCGTGTTCTATGGAAATACCAAAGTTATAGCCTTCAATTTCCGTAAAGTGCTCTGCCGCACCCGGTGACATTTCACGAATCAATGCATCCGCCATTATTCGTTTGCGGTGTTGCTCAATCGCCCCCGACAGCGCTAAATCCGCTGTATAGGTCAATTTTATACGATCAGAAACATCCAAACCGATTGTTTTACGTGTGTCTTGAATAAATCGCAACGCGTCATTCGCCAAACCTTCGGCAATAAGTTCAGAATTTAATTCGGTATCCAAAACCACAACCGCAGTGTTATCTGGTAATGCCATGCCGGTTACACCTTCACGCATATTAAGGCGGTTTTCAAATTCGTCCGCGTTTAATTCATATTCGCCAACAATCAACTTGTCACCACGCAATTCATATTCGCCGCGTTTAACCGCCGGTACAATGTCGCGCAACGCACTGCCAAGCCGCGAACCAATCTTTGGTGTAACAAGGTATATAAAGCTGTCTGCGACTTTATTGGTATTGTCAACCCATTCAACTTCTTTGACATTTAATTCATCGCGAATGATGTTAGTGTATTCTGGCATCGCGCGCCCACCCGCAACGATCAACTTGGAAAGTGGCAAACGATTCCGCAATTTATACTGTTCGCGCAATTGTTTTCCAACAGACACAATTTCTTGGACCCGCCGCATATCGTCAACGATTTTATCATTTGCCGCACATGTTGTTGGAAAGCCCGTTAAATGCACAGATTCCGCCCCAGTCAAGTTTTTGTAAATATATTCAGAAACAAATGGTGCAAATGGTGCCAAAACGCGGCATACAGTGGTCAGCACTGTATACAGCGTATTAAACGCGTCCGTGTCTTCGTCCCAAAAGCGCGCACGCGACCGACGAATATACCAATTATTCAAGACATCCAAGAATCGTACAAATTCTTTAACTGCAATATCTGGCTTGTATTCGTCTAACGCATTTGCCACAACCATTATCAAAACATTCGTTTCATTCAATATGTACTCGTCCAACGCGTTCCGTGTTGGTTTACCCCATACATCGCATGCGGTGATATTTCCCGCGTTCGCATACAATGTAAAGAAATGATATGCGTTCCACAATGGTGTCAAAATTGTCTTGATTGACTCATTAAACACTTTGCCTTCTTTGTCAACAGGCACCGGTTCGGCTTTCATAAAATTGCTGCCCAATATAAACAGTCGAACCGCATCTGCACCGTACGCTTCAAGTTGCTGGGTTGGGTCAACAAAGTTATGTAAAGATTTAGAAAACTTGCGTTTATTTTCATCAACCACCATACCATTCGCAGAAACTACGCGGAATGCCGGTCGATCAAACAGCGCAACCGCCATAATCATTAAATGATAGAACCATCCACGTGTCTGGTCTTGACCTTCGATAATATAATCCGCCGGAAAAGTTTTTTCAAACAAATCACGGTTTTCAAATGGGTAATGCAACGACGCAAACGGCATAGACCCACTTTCAAACCAGCAATCCAAAACATCCGGAATACGTTTCCAACCATCTTTGGTTAACGCATCCAATGTTGGTCGATGCAGGTCATCAATTTTTACCCCAAAAAATTCTTCAATTTCGGCAACCGAACCAAAGATTTTGTATTCGCCATTTCGTTCCCAAATTGGTAATGGTACACCCCAGAAACGATTGCGCGAAATTCCCCAAGGCCGCGCGTTTTCAATCCAAGACAAGAAACGATTTCCCGCCGATGTCCACGTTGTTTCATTCTTGGTTATTTCAACCAACCGGTCACGAATCTTTGGCACATCAACATACCATGCATCCGTCGCACGATAGATTAGTTTTTCTTTGCTGCGTGGACCGAACGGATAACTGTGTTTATGTTGTTCTTTGCGCACCAGTCGCCCATTTGCGCGCAGCCAATCAATTATCTTTGAATTTGCATCAAAGATATTTTCACCCGCCCAATCAGTAACAGTGTTATCAAAATTTCCATAATCATCAACATTCAATATCACCGGGAACATCGGGTCAATTGCCTTAGCCACGATATAGTCGTCTTCACCATACGCGGGCGCAATATGAACGATACCGGTACCATCACTGTCAGATACATAATCCCCAGAAATCACTGTATACAGCCCATGACCATTCTTGGACAAATCACTGTAATACGGGAAAAGCGGTATATAGCGCATACCGACCAATTCAGAACCACGCACCGTCCCCAAATTTTCAGATGTCGCAAAAATCTTGTCATATGCCGAAACGCGCGATGCTGCCAAAACATAAACATGCCCGTCATCGTGCCGCATACGAACATATTCCATATCTGGATTCACCGCCAATGCAGAATTCGCGGGCAGTGTCCAAGGTGTCGTTGTCCACGCGATAGCACGGTCACCATTTTCCAATTCAAACCATACGGTCACAGTGTCATCAACAACATCTTGATATTCGCTTGACGCTTCGGAATTAGACAGAACGGTTCCCAATTTCCAATCATATGGATTGACCTTGAAATCTTTATAAAGCAACCCTTTGTTATAAAGTTCTTTTATTGCCCAAATCACAGATTCCATAAAATTCTTGTCCATTGTGCGATAACCATAATCATCGCCACCATCAACCCAACGACCGACCCGTTCGATAAAGCGTAACCATTCATTGGTATATGTCATAACGTCGTCGCGGCACATATCACAGAAAGCAGCAATACCATCGTTTGCAACAATATCTTTAGCGGTACGTCCCTGTTTTTTTTCAACAGATGCTTCGGCGGGCAAACCATGGCAATCCCACCCCAGCGCACGCTCTACATAACGACCGCACATAGTTTGATACCGCGATATCATATCTTTAACCGCAGAAACCCCCAAATGCCCCCAATGCGGCAAACCATTTGCAAAAGGCGGACCGTCATAGAACATAAATGGTTCGCCCATTTTTGTTTTGTTTAAACTTTTATGGAAAGTATCATCATTGCGCCAAAACTCTATTACATTATGTTCCAAGCTTGGAAAATCCGCCTTGGGTTCTGTCTTTGGGTATGCCATAGTATATTACTCCATTGGTTTTATTACAAAAAAACGGCGCCGCACGCGCCCCGGTCAACGCCAAAGCGCGCCAGTCGATTATTTTATAATAATTATTGTCTTTGTTTTCATCGTGGGACAGTGTAATATATTAAATCAGAAAATTCCAGTATTTTATTCAAGAAAAGCATGTCTTGACAATTGGATTTTTTGTGCTATATTTATCAGTACAATCAAAGGAAAATATATGAAAACATTAGAAAAAATAGAAAAAAGAAATAAAACATTAACCGATATGGCGGCATTTGCCGATACGATTATTGCGTATATTTCTGCGCCTTTTGCGGCGGCACGCGGAGTTCGCAGTGATATAATGGACATCAATAATATTGACAAGAGATTACATTTTTTCTCTACATATAAACGTCATTTTCGCAAGCATATAACAGAATCAAATTCGTTAAGATTATATACTTGGTCTTTGGAACGCGCAGATGCTCGTGTTGCACGGTTTGCGGCAGAAAAATATAATCCTGTATTTGAAATCACTTCCAAAGGATTGGTTAATGTGTTATACAGCCTGTCAAACCAAGAGGTTATAAATGTTCGCTATTTCGAAGAAACCGAACATCAATCTTGTGTACCAATGCGTTGCCGTTTTGGCGAATACATGATAAACTTTGCATCGGCAGGAACAGAATGGTGCGACGGAATCCAAGGTAACGGGTACGTATTCAAGTTTGATTCGCGCGATGGATATAAACAGATTGCGGCTATATCGCCACAGTTGTCAAATTATCTGGCAAATATTGTGGATGAAAAGTTCAAAATGCAACAACTTGCGCGTTCACGATAAGAATAAACAAAACCGCCGTTTGGCGGTTTTTGATTTCTGGTGCCGGTGATAAGACTCGGACTTACGACCCCCTCATTACGAATGAGATGCTCTACCAACTGAGCTACACCGGCGGTGTTAGACACCTTACACAAGAATATTAAGCTTTTCAAGTATTTTTATGGGGCACAACCCATTTATTTTCTTGATTTTTGATAAATGTGTTATATAATGACTTCGCCTTAACGTGCACAGCGGGCATAGTACAAGGGCTAGTACGCAAGCCTTCCAAGCTTGATGTGCGGGTTCGAGTCCCGCTGCCCGCACCACTGAGTTCTGGGCGTGCGCCGGAGTTGGAGAGCCGGGGCAGACTGTAAATCTGTTGGCTTAAGCCTGAGGTGGTTCGAATCCACCCACTCCCACCAAAATAGAAAATGACCTGGATGGGTCATTTTTTATTTTGCTAAAAGAGAGTGGGTGGATGCGCCAGAGTGGCAACGGCACGACAAGTGCCGTACGAAAATGAAATTTTCGTGGGCGAAGACCATGACACGCATGATGAATACGCAGATGAACAATTAGCAACCGTGCAAAAACGGATATGATTAATAGAGTTTTTGCATATACGGTTGATTATTGTTTATCAAGGCACACCCACTCCCACCAAAAGATACACCGCACCTAAAAAGTGCGGGTTTCCCTCGGGCAAAGCCCTGCGGGCCAACCGTAACGATTTCGCCACGCTTCGCTTGCAAAATCTACTTGTTGTCTTTGGATTTCCAATAGTTGTACAGGTTCGAAACCAAGTAGATTGCGGAAGTGAAACGAACTGCAATCGTCACGGGTTGCGCGCAGCCGGCACATAGTGCCGAGCGAGCGAAAATAGCATACCCACAAAACACTAAATTTTACCAATCTTCGAACAACCAAGATTTCCAAGGGTTTGCCCCGTTCGAAAACAAGTAGATTGTGGAAGCGTAGCACACCACAATCGTTACGGTTTCCCCACAGACACGCAGTGTCGAGGGAATCCATCAAGGCATTTTTGTATTGTGTTTTTACGTGTTCATGTATATAATCTATTCACACAATCAAAGGAGAATTTATGAAAAAAATTATGTTTTTAAGTTTTGGACTTTTATTAGCCGCGTGTAGCAATAAATATCAAGAAACAGGTTTGTTATGCGAAGATGCAACTCATAATTCTGGACAAGCAGAAATCACATTAGATGTTAATGCTGATAAACATGTTGCAAATGTTGTTGTTAATGGTGAAAACATCGTATTGAAATCTCAAGAACAAGAAAGTGGTAGCAATTCTATATCTTACTATGGAACGAATACTGTTGGCGAACAAATTAAATTGATGATAGTTTTTTCGAAAAAAGGGAAACAAATAGATTACATGCTTGGTATAAATTCTGATGAACACACATATGGGTGTTATAAGAAATAAATTAAACCAACCATTTATTTTTAAATATGGAGACTAGTTGCATTAAATCAGAAAATTCTTTTTCTGCTCGATTAGTGCAAACTGATTCCCACCAAAAGATACACCGCACCATCAAAGTGCGGGTTTCCCTTGGGCAAAGCCCTGCGGGCCAACCGTAACGATTTCGCCACGCTTCGCTTGCAAAATCTACTTGTTGTCTTTGGATTTTTAATATCTGCACAGGTTCGAAGAAAGTATATATAAAAAACACTAAAAATTACCAATCTTCGAACAGCCGAGATTTTCAACATTTTGCTTTAATCGAATATACTAATATGCTTTTTTTAATTTTTGTTCAATATCATTCAACGCAACAGTAAAAGTATCTTTTTTTGTAATAGGGATATCTGGCGAAATTCCAATACCTTCTTTACAGATCATAGGACTAACAGAATAACTGGTTGCCATATTTATAATTCCGCCATTTGGCAACATAACCCCAATCGGACAAAAGCCTATTGTGCAACCACCAGTATTTTCACCAACAGTTTTATATGCCGGACATTTTCCAAGTTGAAAAATTACAGCTTCGCTAGAAGATTGGACTAACCTATTTGTTAGTATTCTTATCTGTTTATATGGTTTTTTTATTGTTATTTTCTTGCCTTCATACCATAAAATTTTTAATTTTTTTTGTGCCCGCAATTTTTCAAGTTTTTTTATATCAAGTACATTATAACGTTTCTGCAACTCTTCTAATAACCAAATATTTTCTGATGTATTTCTTACCCACAATCTTTTACTGATTGGCGCTGCAGCCCCCCCATTTATAATACCAGCAATTTGTTCAAAAAATTGGGAATCGCCACCCGTATTATCACGCAAATCAATAATAACACCAAGCCAATTTTTACTGTATTTTTTTACAGTTTTTACCATTTTTGATATTTTGTTAAACTGATCTTTAGAAAATAATTTTGTTGTGGGATTTATAGTCGTCAAATTAGTGCAAGCTATGACACCTATTTTTTGGTTAATTTCACCAACAAACAACCAAGCTTTGCCGACATTTGATAAATCCTCACGCATATAAATATTTATCCCCAGTTTTTTTAATTCTGATAAATTCAATTTAGCAAGGTTGTGTCCAACAGATTCATTAGCCTCTAAATCTGATAATATTTTATGCTTAATAGATTTTCTTTGTTCCTTATCAAGAGCCCGTTTATGATTGCTAAAAGAAACAGAAAAATGCCGATCCGGTATAGTTTTTAAAGATATTTCATACAACCTTTCAAGTAGTTGTGTTGAAGAAGAAATATTATTTGCATATTTATACAATTCAACTATATGTTTTTTAAAAGAATCCTTAATTTGTTTATCCCAAAAAGGCCATGCAGGGTGCCCCTTAAAAACCCATCTTGCAAAAGCAGATATATTTGTTTTTACATCATCGGTTCTTATTGTTGTTAAATCTGAAAAACCAACAGCAGAAACAATCTGATTAAAAGTGATGCTTTTCATTATATTTCTCTTATTCCTTGTGATTATATCACATATACAAGATTTTATCAATTTTCACCTATTGGTGAAATTAGCCATTTTTTTCTTTAAACTCTTTTACCTGTTGCATTAAATCATCAAACCGTTGTTTATTTTCTGCTCGATTAGTGCAAGCATACTCCCACCAAAAGATACACCGCACCTTTAAAGTGCGGTTTTCTTTGTATTTTATATTGTTCGGGCGGTTCGAAGAAAGCATATATAAAAAACACTAAATTTTACCAATCTTCGAACAACCAAGATTTCCAAGGGGTTGCTCCGTTCTAATCCACCGAGGCAGTTTTTACTATTATTTTTCAGCTTCTGCTATCTTGTTTCTTAATTCAGTTTCATTATTTTTTATCCAATCAAAAGATTTTTTCATAAAATCAAAAATGTCTTTCCGATTTAGATACATTTTTCGCATAGTTTCAAAAATCAGTTCATCACCAATTTTCATATCATAGAAATACGAATAAGCGATATATTTGGGTTGTTCAATCAAATCGTTTATCTTTGAATTACGAATAATTGTTTCAACAACTATTTCTGATAACAACCATTTTAAGTTTGGATAATCATATTCATTTATGTTGTCTTTGAAGTGTTGCTGCCAAAAATAAAACCATACAAAATGTGTAATTTCATGTAATGCTGTTAATATCGCATATTGAACATCAAAATAATGATATATATCAAATTTATGATTTTCGTTATCGCGCGGGCATATTGGATTTAAACCAACTTCTGCTGTCATTGAGTTTAATATATTTAAACAATCGTTATCAAAAGCGGAACTGTATGCATCATTTAGATTATCAGCAATATCTGTCCATGCTTTTTGGAATATATTTATTGATTTTTCTATAACAGGCTGTCGTTTTTGTGCCTGAATTTTCATTTGCTTGATTATATATTCAAATCGTTGCTCTTCGCTGATACCAGAATTCCAACAATAATCGTAATCTAAATCAGGATATGTATTGAATAACTGTTTGTGCCACCAAACAGGTGTTTTATCTTTTTGATGAAATAATATAAAATCTATATCTTTATCAAAATCTTTTTGTTCCCAATTCAAACGCATTTATATACCTCTATAATAACAGGTATTATTATATCATATCTTTGATGTTTAATCAAAATTCACCATCGGGTGAAATTAACCATTTTTCGAATATATTGATTATTTGTATAATTATTTTATAATGCTTATTATCTGAGGCTTGACACATAAAATGGATAAAAATATATTTTTAGAATCTTTGAATAATCTTGCACAAATATATTGTGATATTATGCAAAACAAAAAGGTTAAAATCTTTAATCTTCCAGAACAAAGTAATTGGTATCATGTATTTAGTTCAGGGGTGCATATATTTTCAATTTATGAACATTATGATGATTTATTGAACGCATATGAATATAAAATGCAATTAGGAAATAAACCTGTTTTTACATTTTATTTAGACAACCAAAAAAATACAGAAGTGTTCAAAGCCTTGCACGAATTAAATATGCTGTGTATTTCAAAATTTTATAAACAATCGCAACCAATAATGCAAAAAGTACTAAGTTTTATAAAGTGTGGTTATAAACAAAAATAATACGACACAAAATTATATGCATGTAGTGTTATTATAACCATTTTTCGTTAAACACTTTCACTTGTTTCATTAAATCTGGAAACTCTTGTTTATTTTCTGCCGAGATAGTGCAAGCGGTTCTTAACAAAAAACAGTCTTTGCTTTTTATATAGGAACTGTTAACATCATAACAATAACCAAAAGGAATCATCATGAAAATCTGTCAAAGTTGCGGAATGCCAATAAACGATGAAAACTTATTTGGCACGGATTCGGGTGGCGCAAAAAATTCTGACTATTGTATATATTGCTATAAAAACGGCGAATTTTTACAGAATTTTACAATGGATGAAATGATTGAACATTGTGCGCAATTTATTGATAATTTTAACAAGAATTTACCAAATCCTATCACACGCGAAGAATACATTGGGCAAATGAAAATGTATTTTCCAAAATTAAAACGTTGGCACACAGAATTGACCATCACAGATAAAACCCCAGAAAACCCCGCGTTGCGTGGCATCAAAGAACTTATTGCCAAAATGGCAGACACATTACCAATAACCTTTATATCATCGGTTGATGAAAACGGTTTCCCGTGGACCAAGGCAATGTTGTCGCCCCGCGTTCGTGAAGGTATCAAAGTATTTTATTTCACCACAAACACCTTTTCTTTACGCGTTGCACAATATAAAGCAAACCCCAAGGCCAGCATTTACTTCTGTGATGATAAAAATTTCCAAGGCATGATGTTGCGTGGAACTATGGAAGTTTTGACCGATACCGCAACCAAAGAAATGATTTGGCGCGACGGTGATACCGAATACTATCCTGGTGGTGTTACCGACCCGAACTATTGCGTCCTTAGATTCACCGCAACCGACGGCCGGTTTTACAGCGATTTTTATCCGCGAAGTTTCATAATAGAATAAAAAACTTTACATTATTTTTTTGATTTTGATAAATCGTCATATACCGCGTTCAACGCACATTTTAATAATTCTGGGTTTTCAATATCATCCAACATCATCATCGGTTTTCCGCCATTATACGGTATTTCCATGCTTGCGTTTGGTAAAATCTTGCGTACAGATTCGGTGGGCTTTACCAAAAACCTGTTGTCGTAAATGCCACCGACCACGGTATTATGATAGTAAATTATAAATTCGCCCATCATCGCGCGATATGTTATATCGGGCAATTCTGATAATTGTTCCAATACAAATTCTAAAAAATCACGACTTGATGCCATCTTATATTAAACAAGACAATGCGGCGGTTGTGTTTTTAAACAAGAACCATCCAATATGATAGTTTGTTAAATAAACCGTCACCATAAACACTGCAAATATGCCAACCACAGCCAAAACTGCACCACGACGCCCGCGCATACAATACAGTGCGATGTTATAGAACAAGAACAACACATACGCATCACAAATTATACTTATCACCCAAAGCGATGTGCAATTAAATGCAAGCGCATTTAAAACCAAAATCACGGGGTATATAAAGAATATCGACGCCAAACCCTTTATCGCAATTTCCCAGTCACGTTCGCCACCGGTAATCTCGGACACCAACATCATCAATCCCCCACCAATAAATAACAATGCCACCGCAATCACTGGGACTATGACGACCGCCGTAAAGACAGAACTTATTGTGACCGTCGCACCACCAATCAATCGCATCGCCAAAACCAACGCGCCACCAATCAAGCCATACATAAACGCCTTTAACATAGATTCTTCGATATCACCGTCTGCAACAATCTTGGAAAAGAACCGGCGCGGGTTCACAATGACATCTTTGATTGAACGATACCATTTTTTTATTTTTTTCATTTTGTGACCTCTGGGTTTGATTATTTATATTTTTGCTTTATAATTAGAAAAAATCAACGGAAAAAACTATGGCAAAGATTACTATAGTTGGACGACCGAATACGGGAAAGTCAACTTTATTTAACGCATTAACCGGAACGCGGGATGCATTGGTGCATGACCGTCCGGGTGTGACGCGTGACACGGTGTGCGGAACTTTGGCGACGCGGGCTGATTGTATTGTGCGCGACACGGCGGGTTTGGAAAATGCCCGAAGTGGTATCGCCGCCGATTCAACGGATATGGCGATTGACGCGATTGGTGACGCGGATGCGATTTTGTTTGTGGTCGACGGACGCGCGGGCTTGTTATCGGAAGATATGAATTGGGCACGCACAGTGCGCCGTAAAACTCATGCGCCGATATTATTGGTTGTGAACAAGGCGGAATCAGACAAACGTTTGGCGGATATAAATGAATTCTATAAATTGGGATTTGGGGAACCGGTCTTGATTTCGGCAGAACACAAGTCGGGCTTTGATGCGATATATGAATTTTTGGAACGGCATTTGCCGGCGGCGGAAAACGCGGAATCTGTGGCGGCGGACACACGGATAAAAATTGCAATTTTGGGACAACCAAATGTTGGTAAATCGACACTGGTAAATCGTATTTTGGGTGAAAAGCGCCAGATTGTAAAAGACGAACCCGGTGTTACACGCGACACGGTCAAGATTCCGACAAAATTCTATGGTCGTGATATAGTACTGATGGATACGGCGGGTTTACGACGAAAATCAAATGTGCGTGATGATGTGGAAACATTATCGGCATTAAAATCTTTGGATGCAATTGACAAGGCTGATGCAGTTATATTGGTTGTGGACGCAACAAAAAATATTGAAAACCAAGCATTAGGTATTGCGGCACGCGTATATGACGCGGGGAAAATACTCTGTGTTGCGCTGAACAAATGGGACTTGGTGGATGCGTCGGAACGCGAAGAAAAGTTGTTGAAATTAAAGCACCAATTTACAAATTCTTTTCACCAGATTATAAAGCCACTGATATTGGCGATTTCGGCAGAAACAGGAACCGGTGTCCAGAATATGTTCAAGCGACTTTATGAACAGTGGGATATTTCTAATGCAACCGCACCAACAAGTTTGATAAACAAAATCATCGGTGAATTGGTTGAATCGCGCCAGCCACCAATGTCGCGCCTTAAACGGCCGATGCGCATAAAGTTTGCACGCCAAGCCGGTCGCCACCCGATGCGCGTTGTGATAAATGTTGGTGGTGCGTCGGATATTCCAGAATCTTATACGCGGTATTTGCGCCGCGGGCTTGCCAACGCATTAAAATGGGAACATTTGCCAATCGTTTTAGAATACGAAAAGTCAGAGAATCCGTTTGATTAGTGTATAAGTGTTAGTGGTTAGTGTTAGTGGTTAGTGGGCTCTGGAATTATTTCGTAATTACGGATTTATTCCAGACACTACTAACCACTAATCACTTGCACTAACACTTACACTATTTATCACGCACTTTGGCGGGGCATTTCTTTTCAACGTTCGCGATAATATCACCGTGCAGTTTCGCCAAATCGTCTTCGGTCATTTTATCACGTGGGACTATTGTCACCGTAAAAGCCACAGATTTATTCCCGTCCGCCATTTCAAACGAATCAAAAACGACTATATCGGTTATCAATGGCGATGCGCCGCGCGCCGCCGCCGTCAATTTTGATGCCGGAAAATCATTTGCAACAACAAACGCAAAGTCGCGTGTTATCGGTTGGAATTCACCTTTTTCAACAATCTTGCGCTTCACCGCCGGCCGTGGCAGGTTTTCAATATCGTCAACCATCGCAATTACGACATTTGTTTTTATCTTTAAAGCCCGCGCAACCGATGGATGCAATTCGCCGAATTCACCGATTGTTTTATTGCCCTGTTTAATGCGACCATATCTGTACGGATGCGCCCAACGCGGTGGGTTTTCGGTATCAATCGTAAAGTTTTGACCCCGCATCAACGCAACAATATCAGATTTTACATCGTATATATCAACATCGCGATTACGTTTCTGCCAATGCCGCGGCGATGTCGCACCCGTGCGGACTATACAGACCGATGTATGTTGCGCGCCCGGTGTGTCGCCATCAAACACCGTGCCAACTTCGAACAGATTCAAATCAGAATATCCACGTTTTTCGTTTTCAGAAACCGCGTTCAGCAATATACCCAACAAAGAATTTCGCGCCGTGTCAAAGTCTGCAACAATCGGATTTGCAACACGAATAATGGGTTTGTCGCTTAACAATTCTTCGATACGCGAATTACCAAAACCATAAGAACGGCACTCGTTCAATCCGCGCGCAACCAAAGTTTCACGAACAACCATATCAAAATCATCCGCATGATGCGCGTCACCTGTTGTATGCTTTTCATTTTGGGCGATACGATCATAACCATATATACGAATCAAATCGGCAACAACGGTTTCCGGAATTTGGACATCAACACGTGAATTCGGCGCAACAATGTGCCACAAATCACCGTCAAAGTTGCCACTGTACCCAAGGCGTTGCAATATATCGCGCATTTCGTCAGTCGGCATTTCTATACCCGTACGACGCGCAAACATTTTGGGTGCAAATTCTATTTCGGGGTTCAATGGTGTATCGGTTCCCGCCGCATTAAATCCAACAACATTGCCACCACACGCGTCGGTTATAATTTTAACCGCATTCATCAAAGCCGGACCAGTGATTGTCGGGTCAAGCCCGCGTTCATAACGATATGACGCATCGGTTGATATTCCAAGGCGCTTTGCGGTTTTACGCACAGACACAGGGTCAAAATAAGCGCTTTCAAGAATAATGTTTTTCGTATCATCGGTTGTGCAACCGCGCGCACCACCAATCACACCCGCCAAAGCCAATATTCCATCCGCATCCGCAATAACCATATCGGTATCAACCAATTCATGTTTATTACCAAAAAGGTCGGTAAATTCTTCGCCCGATTTTGCCATGCGCACGATAATGTCGCCATGCACACCGTCTGCATCAAAGCAATGCATTGGTTGCGCCATGTCATAACAGATATAGTTTGTTGCGTCCACCGGTGCATTCTTTGGGTTTATACCAATCGCACGCAGGCGTGATGCAATCTTGTCATTGCTTTGCGCCATTGTGATTCCATGAATTTCTGCAAGTTTATATGCACGACATTTGTCTGTTTTAATCTGGACATCGCGTGCATTACCGGAAACCATGAATTCCGCGTCATTTGGTACAATAAATTCACCCGCACCAGCCGCAGACAAATCGCGCGCAACACCACGCACCGCCAAATAATCGGGACGATTCGGCGTAATACCCGCGTCGAACACGATTGGGCAATCGACAATCGTGCTGCCGATTTCTGTATCTTCGGGCAATTCGATAATGCCACTGTGGTCGTCATTTATCCCCAGTTCGCGGCCACTGCACATCATACCATCGGATACGACACCACGCAATTTGCCACTTTGAATTTCGTGTCCTTCGATAACACAGCCTGGTCGTGCCAGCGCAGAAATCATACCAACGCGCACATTTGGTGCACCACATACAACCGTCCGCAATTCGCCCGAACCGTCATCGACACGCAGAACATGCAGGTGGTCACTGTTTTCATGGGGTTTGCATTCAACTATCTTTGCCGCAATCGGGGGCAGGGGGGCGATTAAATCTTCCACTTCCAGTCCCGTGCGCGTCAATGTATCGGCGATTTGCTTTGCCGACAAATCTGTATTCAAATAATCACATAACCAATCAAAAGTCCATTTCATATCTTTCCCCCTTTATTAAAAACCACAAGACTTTAACCAACGGACATCATTTCCGTATATGTCGCGCAAATCTGGTATGTTATACTTTAACATTGCCAACCGGTCCAAACCAAATCCAAATGCAAAACCACCATATTCATTCGGATCAACCCCACAATTACGCAGAACATTTGGATGAACCATACCGGCCCCCATCATTTCAAGCCATTTGTCCCCGTTCCATTTCATATCAACCTCGATACTGGGGTCGGTAAAAGGAAAGTAAGACGGACGAATGCGCAATTCAACATTATCTAAATTAAAGAAACGTTTGAAAAATGCGCGAATATCACCAATCAAATCAGATAATGTTACATTCTTGTCGATGTACAAGCCTTCAATTTGACCAAACATAGGTCCATGTGTTGCATCCATTTCTTTACGGTATGTTGCCCCGGTGCCGAACATTTTGATAGGTACACCATTTGTTTCCATTGTGCGAATTTGAATCGCCGAAGTTTGTGTTCGCATAACATTACCATTCGGCAAAAAGAAAGTATCTTGCATATCGCGCGCCGGATGATAAGACGGCGTATTCAGCGCAGTAAAGTTATGCCAATCGTCTTCGATTTCGGGTCCCGTATAATGTGTATAACCAAAGGATTCTAAAATTTCTGAAATTTCATTCAATGCACGGGTCAGTGGATGAATCGTTCCACAATTTTGTGGTTCGGCATCTAATGTCACATCCAATTTTTGCTTTGCCAATGCCGCGTTTAATTCCGCAGTTTCCAATTCGGACTGGCGATTTTTAAACAATTCACGAAGTTCGGCATTTTCACGATTTAATTCTGCACGCGCGTCATTATCCAAATTCTTCATTTCACGCAAGCGCGCGGTCATAGTACCGTTTTTACCAAAGGTTGCGGTATACAATTCTTGCAGTTCCGCCAATGAATTTATTTCTTTTATTTTTTCCTTTGTCATATCCTTTACCTTTTTATATAAATATGGGGCCACACTAACGCGGCCCATATATATTAAACTAAAAAACAACCTGCCGCCAAGGGTTTTATTTTTCCCCGACGATAAATCGTTTTGCAGTTTCGACCAATTTTGCGAAGTTTTTATCGCCGGCATACGCCATTTCGGCCAAAACCTTGCGATCCAGTTCAACACCAGCCTTTTTCAAACCGTTCATGAATTGGCTGTATGTAATACCATTCGGACGAACCGCGGCATTAATACGCACAATCCACAGGCTACGAAAATCACGTTTTTTGGCACGACGGTCACGATATGCATACTGACCCGCCTTTTCGGATTTTTCGCGCGCGGCGCGATAAGTGCTGCTGTGGCGGCCAAGATAACCCTTGGCGCGTTCCAGAATTTTATTGTGTTTTTGACGAACCGTTGTTCCACGTTTTACCCTTGCCATTTTATGCCCCCTTTTATTTCAAACCATACGGCGCCAGGATTTTTGCCTGACCGACCATGTTTTCGTTTAAATACTGTGGCTTGGTTCCCGCGTTATTTGCACGCGCAGACTTATGCGACAGACACTTGTGGTGAGCATTCCGGCGAACGTTGATTTTACCGGTTGCGGTCATTCTTGCACGCTTTTTCAAGTATGACTTTGTTTTTAATTTTGGCATTTTTAACCTCTTTTTTGCTTTGCCCTTGGTGGCAATGCCATTGCCACTTTGGGGATTTAACGGGCTTATTTTGACACATTTTTTTATAAAATCAAGTTTTTATTGAATATTCATTTTTTTGTGTTTACACTTGCGACAAATGAGTTCAAAAAAGGTATCTTCACGGTTACACACGTTGTTAAAGACCGCTGCGGTGGCGGTATTGTTACCCACAATATTTATATACGCAATTGTCGCAAAACCCGAATATCGCATAACAAATGCTATTGCTCATGTTGCTATGCCGATTGTAAACGGAATTGGCGATTTGGTTACTTGGCCAGTGCGTGTTGGTGGTAATTTGGTAAGAAAAATTCATAAAATTTCCAACCTTGAACAAGAAAACGACGAATTACGCACAAGACTTGAAGCGGCTTTGGCCACGAAAACAGAATGTGAAGTTGCAATTTTAGAAAACAGAAGATTAAACTATGAAATGGATACTCGGTACACAATCGGATACGATACGGTTGTTGCGGATATAGTTTTTGATAATTCGGCAATAAATCACGAAACCTTTTTGGTAAATCGCGGCACAAACGACGGTGTCACGCCGGGTATGGTGGTTGTTTCTTTTAATAACATTATGGTTGGTGTTGTCATAGATGCGGCGTCCGATTTTGCAAGGGTTCGTGCATTGACAGACGCAAATACTAATATTGCAGTTCGGGTTGCGGGATCTGATGTTTATGGATTCTTGCATGGCGACGGTTCAAACACACCGACAATCGGTTTTTTCAGCGACCCAAAGTTTCATGGTGATGCAGGGGTAAAAATTGTAACAAGTAATATCAGTGGAATTTTACCGTCAAACATATATGTTGGACAAATGCGTAACGAAACAGAAGTTTCTGTGCAATCACCCGGTGAATTGTCGCGAGTTATGATTTTAAAATTTAATACAACCGAAGGAAAATATAAATGAAGCAAAATATATTTAAATATTTGCGAATTTTATTTCCTTTTATTATCACGATTTTTTTGTGGCGGCTTTCTTGTCCGTGGATAAACCCCGCCGGAATTCTGGCAATTATTCCGATTTTTTACTGTTCTTTTATCCGGCGAATTGATTATTTTACTCCGTTTGCAATTTTAATGTGTTTTCTACTGGATTATAAGTTTAATACCGTATTATTTTGGACAACTGTTTATTGTATTTATTATGTAATCGTCAATATTCAAACTATGATAGATTTGACGCACACCAAGAAACACGGTGTGTACGCATTTATGTTGTTTTTTGGAATCGCGGTTTTATCACAAGTTTTGTGGAATTTTAGTTTCATGAATTTATTGGTTGGAATTTTGATGTATGCTTTGGTTTCCGCTGTATACATCCCGATTGCAACAATAATTAATATGGTGGACGAATATGATTGATACCGAAATATCAAAACAATTTGATCGTCGCAGTGCGCTGTTTTTAACCGCGGGCACAGTTCTGACTTCGGTATTAGTCCTGCGTATGTTGCAGATGCAGGTTTTTAATTATAAAAATTATAAAAAACAAAGCGAAAATAATTTATTTCGTATCCAAATAAATATGCCTGAACGCGGCAAGATTTTGTCACGAAATGGTTCTCCGCTTTCGCATGACGCGCCTGTTTATCGCATCTATATTATTCCCGAAGAAGCGCCAGATTTAGAAGCCTTGGTGAATACGGTCGCAACAGATTTAAATTTAACAAAAAAACGTGTTGATAACATATGGAAAAAAATAAAAAAACAACCTAAATTTCAACCAGTATTGGTCAGTGAAAATACAAATTGGGATAAGCTTGCCGGAATCCAAGCGAAAAATCTTGCAGGATTACATGTAGAAAGCGGTTACGCACGTGTATATGAAATGGGACCTGCGGGTGCGCAATTTTTTGGATATGTTGGTGCCCCGGAACGCGCGGTGCCGAACAATCCGTTCTATACACATGGAATCAGTGGTATGGAAAAACAGTTTAATAAAACACTGTCTGGGGTTCCGGGGCAAACCGTTATGATTACCAATGCAGTGGGGCGTGTCACAGGCGAAGATAAAAATCAATTTCGTGTACCAATTGTTGGAAATGATATTCAAACAACTATAAACGACACAATTCAACGGAAACTTTATGACGCGCTTACCATGCACAGGGCGGGATGCGGTGTTGTCTTGGATATAGAAAATGGCGATATTTTGGCACTTGTTTCGACGCCAAGTTTTGACCCAAATAATTTTTCAAACGATGACGCCGATGAATACATTGATGGTCTGCGTCATGACTTTGCAAAGCCCTTTATGAACAAGGTGTTTGAAGGATTATATCCACCGGGATCAACATTCAAGATTGTTGTTGCTTTGGCGGCATTAGAATCAGGGGCGGTTACACCAAACGAAACTGTATTTTGTCCGGGTTATTGGGATTATGGGGACCGACGTTATCATTGTTGGGAAGCGCACGGACATGGAAAAGTGAATTTAATCGGTGCATTGAAACATTCTTGCGATATTTATTTTTATCAATTAGCACTAAGAATTGGTATTGATGCAATAAAGACAATGGCGGTGCGTTTGGGAATGACGGAAAAATATATTACCGATATCGTTCAAAAACAAATGGCGGGGGTCATCCCCGACCGTAAATGGAAAGAATCTAATATTGGCGCTCCGTGGGTTCATGGTGACACTATCATTTCTGGAATTGGTCAAGGATTTATATTGGTAAACTGCATGCAATTGGCGGTTATGATGGCACGTGTCGCATCAAACAAACGTGTTATTCCACGAATTATTAACGATGGGACAATACCAAAATTTGAAAATATGGGATTGAAAAAAACAAAATATGTTTTAGAAGGATTAGAAGAAGTCTTGAAAAAAGGCGGAACAGCATCAGGCAGTGCAATAAATATAAACGGTGCAAAAATGGGTGGAAAAACAGGAACTTCCCAGGTTAGAAGTATTTCTAAAGCAGAAAGATTATCCGGTGTTTTAACAAATGAACAATTAAAGTGGAACTTGCGAAATCATGGTTTGTTTGTTGGGTATGCTCCAACAAATGCCCCAAAATACGCCGTATGCGTGATAACCGAACATTCCGGATCCAGCGGTCCCGCGGCACGCACAGTTTCAACAATTATGAAAGAATTATTGGGCGGGGGTAAAAAATGACAAGACAAACACGCGTTTCTAATGCCAACATGATGAATTTTTCCGAAAAATTGGGACGTTTTTCGTGGGCAATCTTTATTCCGATGTGTTTGGTTTTAATCATATCTATTGTTGTGTTGTATTCTGCGGACGGCGGTTCGTGGCACCCATTTGCGTTATCTCAATTGATGAAAATTATCGCGGGCTTTGTGGTATTTTTTGTTGCGGCATTTACAAATATAAAACTTTGGATTAAATCTGCATACGGTATATACGCGATCGCACTGTTATTGATTATTTTGGTAACATTTGTTGGTCACACGGGTATGGGTGCACAAAGATGGCTAAACATTGGATTTATTCATATACAACCGTCCGAATTATTTAAAATGGCATTGGTTTTAGTATTGGCACGATATTTTGCATGGATGAATTCTGTGGAATTGGACAAATTTAAAAACTATCTTGTGCCGACTTTGATGATGTTGGTACCTTTTGCATTGATTGTGGCACAACCTGATTTGGGGACGGCTATATCTGTGGCACTTATTACGATTGGAATGTTTTATATTGTTGGTGCAAATAAAAAGTGGTTCATAATTGGCGCAATTTTGGCGGTATGTGCGGCACCGGTTGTATGGTATGGTGGACTGCATCAATATCAACGTGAACGAATCATAACTTTTGTAAATCCTGACCATGATGCGCGCGGTGCCGGATACCAGATAAACCAAGCAAAAATAGCATTTGGCAGTGGCGGTATTATCGGCAAAGGATATATGCGTGGTTCACAATCGCAACAATCTTTTTTACCCGAAAAACAGACTGATTTCATATTCACTATGCTTGGCGAAGAATTCGGGTTTATGGGTGCTTTTTTGTTATTATTTATCTATACAGTTATTGTTGCCGTATTGTTTTGGGCGGCGAAAACTTGCCGCAACAGGTTCGGCCAACTGGTGTGTTTCGGTTTTATGTTGAACTTTTTCATTTATTATTTTATAAATATATCCATGGTTTTAGGGTTGGTGCCAACCGTGGGTGTGCCATTACCGCTTATGTCCTTTGGCGGCAGCAGTTTATTATCACTGATGTTCGGCTTTGGGCTGTGCGAGAATGCGCATATTCATAAAGACCAACAATTATCTGCCAAAGGAAGTTAAAATGAATTTATTGATAGTAGAATCTCCATCAAAGGCAAAAACAATTGAAAAATATCTTGGGCGCGGATGGCGCGTGATTGCGTCGGTTGGACATGTACGCGATTTGGTTCCTGAAAACGGAAGTGTTGATACAGAAAAAGACTTTGCTATGCGTTGGCAAATTATGCCCGGTAAAGAAAAGCAAATAAAATTGATTACAGACGAAGTAAAAAAAGCCGATGCGGTATATCTTGCATCGGATCCTGACCGTGAAGGGGAAGCGATTGCATGGCATATACTGGATATATTAAATTCTAAGAAATTATTAGGAAAAACACCCGTTTATCGTGTCGCCTTTCATGAAATTACCAAAAATGCGGTGACCGATGCAATTGCACACCCGCGTGAAATTGATTCGAATTTGGTTGATGCGTATTTAGTGCGGCGTGCACTGGATTACCTTATTGGTTTTGAAATTTCACCATTGTTGTGGCGACGCAATTTGGGAAAATCTGCGGGTCGTGTGCAATCTGTTGCGGTTAAATTGGTTGTTGACCGCGAACGCGAAATTGAAGATTTTGTTCCAACCGAATATTGGTCGGTATCTGCAAAATGTGATACAAACAAAAGTTCTTTTGATGCCGGGCTTATACAATTTGATGGCGAAAAAATCGACAAAATGACATTAAAAAATTCCGACGATGTGGACCATATTTTATCAAAACTTAAAACCCCGCTGTACAGCAGAATCAGCCGCATAGACAAAAAAAAGACATTTAATAAACCGTCTGCACCGTTTACAACAAGCACCCTTCAACAAGAAGCTGCACGTAAGTTATATTTTTCATCTAAACGAACAATGTCGGTTGCACAAAAGTTGTATGAAAACGGTTTTATTACATATATGCGAACCGATGCGACCAATCTTTCGGTCGAAGCGGTTAGTGAAATAAGAAACTTTATTTCAAAAAATTATGGTGAAAAATTCTTGCCACAAAAACCAAATATATATGTGACCAAATCAAAAAACGCCCAGGAAGCGCACGAAGCAATTCGTCCAACGCATTTTGATTCTGCGGAACACGATTTAGACGGTGATGAAAAGAAATTGTACGATTTGATATGGAAACGCACAATTGCGTGCCAAATGACAAATGCAGAGTTTGATTCGGTGGCGGTTGATATTACAACCAATGACAATGTTGCAACTTTCCATGCTGTTGGTCGCACACGGACTTTTGATGGATTTATGAAGGTATACACCGAAACCCGCGATGATGCCGATGATGAATCGGATTCAAAATTACCACCGTTAAATATGGGCGATAACATAACTGTTTCTGAAATCAAACATGAACAGCATTTTACAATGCCACCCGCAAGATATACCGAAGCTTCACTTGTAAAAAAACTTGAAGAATTGGGAATAGGGCGACCATCAACATATGCAACAATTATGTCAACCATAGTTGACCGGAAATATGTCGAACAAGACAAACAACGGCGATTTCATCCGACATCGGGTGGTTGGGTTATTGCGGCATATTTGGCAAAGTATTTTGCTGATTTGGTTGATGTGAATTTTACCGCAAAAACCGAAGATACTTTGGATGATGTTTCAAATGGAAAAATGGAAAAAATTGCAGCCTTGAATGATTTTTGGGGTGACACAAAACTTATGATTTCGGGCGCGCGTGATGTAAAAACCACTGATATTATCGATGAAATAAATCAATTTATGAATAAACATTTGTTTGGTGAAAATGGCAACAGATGTCCAAAATGCGGTGGAAAACTTGGCATAAAATTGTCAAAGTTTGGACCATTTATTGGTTGTGAAAACTATCCAAAATGTGACTATACCGCGCGTATGGTGGAATATGATGCGCCCGAAAAAAATCAGGCAAAAAATGAACCACTGGATTTGGGTAATGGAATTTCTTTCCGTATTGGGCGGTTTGGTCCCTATGTTACGGACGGTAAGAAAAATGTAAGTGCGAAAAAATATACGGCGGAAACAATTACACCAGAGGTTGCCGCAGAACTTTTGGCGGGCGAAACAAAAAAAGCAGAACCAATTGAAATTGGCAAAAATCCTGCAACCGATAAAATGATTTATTTCTATCCAACGGGTCGTTATGGCGCGTATATTTCGTCTAACAAGGTAAATGTCAGTGTGACGGAACAACCTGATTTAGAAACAGCAATAGATTTAATAAATAATAAAAAACCAGTAAAAAGATTTATGAAAAATAATGGCAAAGTTCGATAATAATTTTACCGACCAATTACGCCAGCGATTATCCATCGTTGATGTTGTATCACGGCGTGTGCCTTTGGTAAAGCGCGGTCAAAATTATTGGGGTTGTTGCCCATTTCATAATGAAAAAACGCCTTCTTTTTCGGTCAGTGAAGACAAGGGATTTTTCCACTGTTTCGGTTGCGGAAAACACGGCGATATTATTTCATTTGTTATGGAATCAGAACATGTGGATTTTAAAACGGCTATTTCTGAATTGGCAGATATGGCGGGATTAAAGTTGCCAGAATACAAACCCAAAACACAAAAACAAATTGAATCCGAAGAATCATATATAAATATCACGGCGGCTGCGGCGCGCGTTTATGCCGAAAAATTATTCACACCCGATGGTGCACACGCTTTATCTTATATTCGTGGTCGCGGATTCAGTGATGAAATGATAAAAAAATACGGCATTGGATATGCACCAAAAAATAATATCGTCGCAAACAAATTTGTAAATACACACCAAGATAAATTGATTGCCACAGGGCTTGTGCGCCGCGGAGAATATGGTTTGTATGATTTTTTCCGTGATAAATTGATGTTTCCAATATTTAATGCACACGGTCAAATTGTTGCTTTTTCAGGTCGTTCACTGGACGGGTCCGAGCCAAAGTATATAAACACCACTGACACCGAAATGTTCCATAAAAGGCAAACATTGTTTGGTTTTAACTTTGCGCGAGAATCAATACATCGTGCAAATCGTGCCATTATTGTCGAAGGACAAATTGATGCAATTCAAATGCAATGTCACGGTTTTGGTGAAACTGTTGCGCCACTTGGCACCGCATTGACCGAAGATCATATTGCAATACTGTGTAAAGCAAATCGTAATATTGTTTTCTGTTTTGATGGCGACGGGGCGGGTCAAAAGGCGGCGGCACGCGCATGTGGTATTATTTTACCGTTCTTGCGCGATAATTCTGATGTACGATTTGCATTTGTCACGGGTGGTAAAGACCCCGATGAAATACTGCGTAATGGCGGTGTGGGGGATATGGAAAAAATTATAAATAATGCGATGCCTTTGGTTGATTTCTTGTGGCAAATTGCAAATACAAATTTTGTTACCAACACTCCGGCGGGGCGAACACGGGCGGAAAAATTCTTGCACACCGAATTAGAAAAAATTACCGATAAAGCATTACGCGCAGAATACGAACATGAATATGATTCGCGCAAATTTAATCAATGGCATAAATGGAAAAAAACGCCAGAAATACAATGTATAGAAGTTCCCGAAATAAATAATGTGATAAAAAATACTCTTGTTTATATTGTAAATAAATATCCAGAACTAGCAGAACGATACGGTGATTTTATTGGTCGATTTAATTTGGATTTTGATTCCGGGGCGACAAACGATTTTAACCTGGACTTTAAATCTGCGGAAAAGTATTTGGTTTCGTTAAAGTTGCAAAAATATATTGAAAGTCTTGAAAAACAAAAACATGATTTAATGGTTCGCGGCATATCGGGTGAAAATGATGTACGCGACGAAATCCGCTGTATAGACGATGAATTGACCCGTATGCGAGAAAAATTTGAATTGTTAGTGTAATATATAACAACTAAAAAGTTGACAATTAAAAAATATGATATATAATATCCCCGTCTATCGCGGGGTAGAGCAGTCCGGTAGCTCGTCAGGCTCATAACCTGAAGGTCGGTGGTTCAAATCCATCCCCCGCAACCAGTTAAAATAAAAAATACACCACGCGGTGTATTTTTTGTTTTAATAGTTATGATGGTTGAATCACTGAAGTAAGGTGGTTCACCACAAGCGAAAGCCAGACGGAAGTATGGCGGTCGCCCAAAGGGCGATGAGCGCAGTTGCCGCGAAAATTTTATTTTCGCGAAATCATCCCCCGCAACCAAGATTTACAAAACCGTCCACAAGGGCGGTTTTTTGTTAGATTCGCAATACCCACAAAAAGTTCAAAAGTGGTCTTTTTGAAAAAGGCTATTTTTCTACTGTTTTTGAACTTTTTGGCGTATTAACCCATACTCTGTGTTCACCATGACCATTTACAAAAGTATCAGGCAATTTTTCACCACCATATAATTTCATCAAACCTGTTATTCCACGATACGAAGTAGAGTTTTTTTCATCACACGTCATTAAAACACGTTTTAATCCTAATTTACTTGCTTCTTCCAAACACAGTTTTACACCTATAAAACTCGAATACTTTCCACGATATTTTGGTGATATATTTGCTGCAATGTGTCCACCTTGTTCTTCTAATTTTGGTGTTAAATAATGTCTTATAACAAAAGTTCCAACAAATTCTTTATCATCAATCAGCCAAAACGTAGTCCCAGGAACATAACCATCTGGTAAGTTTTTACCTTTGGAATAATCATCCATTTGTTTAAAACATTCTTCCAATTTATTTTCTGCTATAGACTTTATTAAAGGTTTAATCGCGACATCTTTGAATTGATTTTCATCCTGTTCGTAATCATTAACAGCCTTTAAAAAAGAATTTAGATATTTTTTTGATGGTTTTACAAGTTTTAACATTTTTACTCCTGTCTATCATCGTGAATATTATAACATAAATTTTGCAAGTCTTCAGTTATTTCCAATAATTCGGCTCGGGAACTGCACACACTGCAATATGTGTGTTGTGTTGGGTTTGAATCACCGAAGTAAGGTGGTTCACCACAAGGATTGACCAGTATATCTGTTTTTTTATTTAATTATTAAACAAGAAATGGCATATGTCGCCTTCTTGCATAACATAATCACGACCAACAAGGCGCATTTTTCCCGCCTCTTTAACCGCTACTTCGCCACCAAGTGCAATATAATCCGCGGGCGAAATAACTTCGGCACGAATAAAACCGCGCTCAAAATCAGTGTGAATTTTACCCGCCGCCATTGGTGCAGTCATACCACGCGTTATTGTCCATGCATGGGCTTCTTTGGGACCAACCGTATAAAAAGTTTGAAGCCCCAATGTTTCATATCCTGTTTTTATAACTTGTTCCAACCCGGATTGTTTTAACCCAAGGTCTTCTAAAAACATTTTTCTTTCCGATGGGTCAACAATTTGTGCAATTTCCATCTCTATTTTTCCAGAAATTACCAAAACTGGGTTTTTATCACAAAACTTTTCACGCACCATTTCAGAATATTTATTCCCGGTTGCCGCAGATGCTTCATCAACATTACAAACATATATCACCGGTTTTGCGGTCAATAAATCAAAAGGTTTTGCATCAATACCACTTTCCCGTGCCGGTACAGATTTTTCAAGATTTTCCCGAATAATATTTGCATCAGCCAATAATTTTATCGCCTCTTTATCCAAACCATGCGCCTTTTTTTCAAGGTTTTTTATCTGTTTATTTAGACTTTCCAGGTCCGCCAGCATCAGTTCTGTTTCGATTGTGTCAATATCAGAAATCGGGTCAATTCGCCCATCTACATGCACAATATCATCGTTTTCAAAGCAGCGAACAACATGAATAATTGCGTCGGTTTCCAATATATTTCCCAAAAACTTGTTTCCCAAACCTTCACCATTTGATGCACCACGAACCAGACCCGCAATATCAACTATTTCTAATTGAGTCGGTATAATTTTGGCTGAATTATCCACCGCCGCCAATTTATGCAGTGTTTCATCCGGCACAACGACACGTCCTGTATTCGGCTCAATCGTGCAAAAAGGGTAATTTTGCGCGTCCGCCGCAGCACTCTGTGTCAATGCATTAAATAATGTAGATTTTCCAACATTTGGTAATCCAACAATTCCGCAATTGAAACCCATAATAAAATCCTTTATAATATATGTAATATGTCATACATATGGGACGATTTCAATATAAAAACTTTTCCGTCTGAAACTTTGGTTTATATGGACGGTAATTATCAACCCGATTTTTCAACAATGGAAGAATCAGAATATATATATGATAAATACGATTTACCTATACATATTATATATGTTGGCGATATCGCGCGCGAAAATACATTAAATATAAATTTAATGACAGAATCACAACCGGTGTTTTTAAGTGTAAATGTAAAAAATAAATTCCCGGCTTTTTTGAACATTTTTATCAAAAATGCCGGGAAAAATTCTGAAATTCGTGGGCATATTTTGTGTCAAAATTCGTCTGATTTATCCGTTAAAATTGTGGCGGAACATGATGCACCACAAAGTAGTATTTTATTAAATACAAAAATTATTGGTAATCAAAATACTTATTCTCGTGTGGTTGGAACGGCAATAATAAATCCTAATTGCACAGATTCAAAATCAAATATTCAAATTGCGGGATATGGCGCGGATAATTCTGCAAAATTAAGACTTATTCCACAACAAAGGATTCTATCGACCCCCGAATATGCCGATCACAGTGCATATATATTCCATACAAAACCCGAACAAGATAATTATTTACGCACCGCCGGACTTAGTGGCATCGAAATTCAAAAAATAATGAAAGAATCTTTTATAAATGATTTTGACCTTTTTTAATAAAAAAAAGGTGCTTGCAAGCAAACACCAAAGACATAAACAAGGATAATTATTTTCTTTTAAAACCTTGTTTTGCCTTGAACTTTGGATTATCGGGGTCAATCAGAATAACCTGTTTACCACGACGAATTTGTTTAATATTTCCGCGCTTTTTCCATGCACGTAAAGAACTTAAAAATTTCATATCAAATCCTTTTTGATGGGGTTATTATAAACGGTTTTTAACAAAAATCAAATAATATTATTATTTTTTTGTTGTTTTTATTGGTACTGTTGAAATTGTTGAAAATTGGTTTTTAACAAAGTTTTTAACAATTTTTTGTTATTTTTCCGCTGTTTTTGATACTTTTGTTAAAAAAATATATATGTTTAAAAAATTATAATAACTTTTATGTTTTTCAACATTTTTAACAATTTAAGATTTTTAATTTTTATGCTTGTTGAAAATTGTTGAAATTGTTATAATAGAAACATCCATGGAGGGATTTTTAGTAAAATGAAGCAACAAGTGCTGAAAGCTTTGGCGAATCCGTCGCAATTGTTTGGTGTGCCTTATACACTGGCGGTTCTGAATTTTATGATTCAGTTCGGTATTTTTATGATTCTTTTTATTGCCGGGTTATTGTTTTTTGGTGGTGATATTGTTGATTATTTAAATCCTTTGTATTTTTTAATATCTGTATGTGTGGTTCATATGTTTTTTGCACGTTTTACGAAAAATGATATGCAACTGGGCCAGGTTTTAATGGCAAAAATAAAAATGATGAAAAATAAAATTCCACGGAGATTATCGGCATGATTGAAAATTTCTTTAAATATTTTGCCGGTATGGGATTTAATACTACTGTGACAATGACTGTTATGGTTATTGCGGTTGTTTGTGTTTTTGTGGTTTTAATGATGTATATTCCAACAATAATAAAACATGTATTTCCGCGTTTTGGATATAAACACTATGCAGAATATATACCATTTACAACCGTATATAATGATAATTCAATTGAACTTGATGATGGATGTTTGGTACGGGTTTACAGTATATCTGGGGTTCAAACCAGTATGCAAACCGAAGAACAACGTGCAAAATTTTTGGATTTACGCGCCCAATTATTCAATCAAATTCATGACCCAAATGTTATTTTAAGATTTTTTACTATGCGTGATGCGGTTGGTGAAAATACAGATTATGAATTTGACCAACCTGTGTTACAGAAAATATATGATAAATGGAAATCCCAAGGTTTAAAGATATTTTTAAATAACTATTATATTGTTATATCTGTGCGTGGTGCGAATTCGCGTGACAGATTAAATCAGTATGGAAATTATATTGAATCTATACTTGCGCCGTATAAACCAAGTGTGTTGAAAAATGATTCAAGAAATAATATGGCGAAATTTTTCGGTCGTTTACTTTCGCCGATTACAAAACCGTCGCCCGCCGTATGTGACAATAAAATAACGCAACTTGCAACGGTTGATGATGTTGAATTTTTATCAGATGGTTCGGTTAGGTATATAAGTGGTGAACGCGAATATTTTGCATCGTTGATATCTTTTCGTGCCGCGCCAGATTATTTAGATGAGGATTTCTTTAATTCTGTAAATACTATACAAACAGAAATGATTTGTATGAACAGTTTTCGTATTATGGGTGCCGGCGCAGTTGACGCGGTTATACGTCAACGCCGCAGTGTTGCATCAAAAGAAAATGATTCAACCGAAGAACAAATATCAGATGCAGAATCAGTAATGGATGAAAATGTTTCGGGAAATCAAACATTGGTAAATTATTATCCGCTGTTTATGGTATTTGGTAAAACACGTGATGAATTAAAAGAATATGTTGATGAATTTAAAAAGATATCCGCATCATTTGGTGTTGTGCCAATTGTTGAAAATTTTGCAACAAAAGTTTCATGGTTTTCAATGATTCCGGGTTTTGATACTTTTCCAAGAAGTTTTAAAATGC
The DNA here is from genome assembly GCA_045613345.1 of Candidatus Enterousia sp. Taxonomy (GTDB): domain Bacteria; phylum Pseudomonadota; class Alphaproteobacteria; order Rs-D84; family Rs-D84; genus Enterousia. The sequence continues at coordinate 192,552 of JAZLAT010000005.1, read as the reverse complement.
TTTCGCGCGCCGCGGCGATCAGTATACCAATGTCGAATACACCACGTGGTGTAACAAATTCTGATTGGGGCGAAGGTCCATTGGTTATATTCCCCACCGCCCAAGGAACACCATATCAATTTCAATTCCATGTATCTGATAAACCTGCGGCGGTTGCACATACTTTGACTATTGGACCAACGGGTGGTGGTAAAACAACATTATTTTCATTTTTAATTGCACAATCTTTGCGTCATAAAAAATTAAAAGCATTTTTCTTTGACCGTAACAAAGGTGCAGAAATATTCACACTTGCGGTCGGTGGAAAATATATAACTATGCAGGGTAAAGAAAAATCTGATACAGAATTTTTAACACACCTTAATCCATTAAAGATGCCTGATACGGTTGCAAATCGTGCTTTCTTGCGTCGTTGGTTTGCGATGATTACAGAACAAAGTGACGCAAATTCTGCAGATGAAATTGCGCGTGCAGTGTCGGTAAATTTCGATTATTTATCAGATAAAGACCGTATGTTAAAAAATCTTTGGGAAAGTTGTTTTTCATCGTCTGGGACTATGCGCGCGGCATTAAAAAAGTGGGTTGACCCGTTACAATATGGTGAAATATTTAATGAAGAAGCGGATACTCTTGATTTAGAATCGCGACTTACAACTTTTGATTTTACAGATATTCTGCAAGACCCGACTTTGTCGCCCGCGGTTATATCATATATATTGCATCGCATAAATAATACAACTGTGTCTGGTGGAAATCCATCTTTGATTATGATTGATGAAACCGCACCGATGTTGGAAAACAAAATGTTCCGTGATAACTTTATAACCGGATTACAAGAAGGTCGTAAAAATCGTCAGGCATATATGGTTGCATTCCAACGCGCAAATGTTTTGGATAAACTTGGGATTGGTGATGTTGTCCGTGGCCAAGCACAAACGATAATATTTTTCCGTAATCCGGCGGCGGATGCATCAGATTATGAACATTGGAATTTGAATCCACTGGAAATGGCATTTATCCAAGGCAAGGCTTATCCGAACCTTAAACGCGCAGTGTTGTTATCGCGTCCGGTAAATAATGAATCTGTGATTTTAAACACTGAACTTGGTGGTTTGGGAAGTTTGCTTCGATTGTTTGAATCGGGCCGTTCATCGGTATTGTTGGCAGAAGAACTTTATCGCCAATATGGTTCGGCTTTTGTTGCAGAATATTTGAAAAAATCTGGCGCGGGCAATATATAATATGTTCAAGAAATTTTTGTTTTTCTTGTTTTTTGGCACAAATGTTTATGCGGGTGAATGTTTGCAATATAAAATGGTACCAACCGCAAAAGTAAAAACACCTGAATACAGCGCAACAATAGTTCAGCCAAAAGAACCAATGAACAAATATCATGGAAATATTGTTGCTACATTGATTCAAGATTTTGATTTATTTGTTGATATAATCGCGGTTGGTGATGGATATTGTGTCGCAATAAAAAGTATCAATGCAGAAATAGGGTATAGCGATTTTGAAATTAAAATAGATAATTCAAATATTCGTAAATCTTGCGAATATAATGCAGTTTTGAATCATGAAAAAAAACATATGAATGCATATTTATCGGTCATAGATGATTTGAAATTTGACATAGAAAGTTCCGTGATAAATGCGGCAAATTCTGTGATGCCGGTATTTGTTTCAAAACGTGAAGATTTGGATTCAGCAATTGAAAAAATGAATACAGAAATTCAATCACACCCAGATGTAATTTTAATAAAACAAAAAATAAATAGTGCGGTTGAAATTCGTAATAAACGTATTGACCAAAACGAAACAAACGAAGAATTAAACAAGTGCCAGTTAATGGTTTAACCCCCGAAATAAATCCATATTGCAATTGGCGCGATTGCGGCGGTCATAAGGCCGGAAATAACAATAGCCAGACTACTGAATGAACCTTCGATATGACCCATTTCCATGGCTTTGACCGTGCCGGCGGCATGTGATGCATTACCAATTGCAAGTCCGCGTGATATAGGATTTTTTAATTTCATCCATTTGCACAGTTTATCACTGACCGATGCACCAAGTATTCCGGTGATTATTACCGCAGATACCGTCAATGACACCAAACCGCCAAGTTTTCTTGTAATTCCTATTGCAAGTGCTGTTGTCACCGATATAGATACCAAAGAACGCGCAATTATATCTGTCAATCCTAATAATATTACAACTATACATACAGATACAACCGATGCAACAACGCCGACAAACATTGCAAATAATATTGTCCAGATATGTTTCTTTAATAATGGTAATTGTCGATACATCGGCACCGCAAAACATACTGTTACCGGAACCAAGAAATATGTTAAATACTTTGCACTTTCGTTATATGTTTTATATTCTATTTTTCCCAACAGTAATACAGCAATAACGAATATAGTTGCCAAAAATAATGGTGTTGTAAAAGGATTTTGCCATCGCTTGTTTATAATTGTTGCCAATATAAATGCTGCGACAGTTATTGCCGCGCCAAAATATGTTGAATTTAATATCAATTCAGTCATTTCTTGTTCCGTCCGCGTTCAAGGAAAAAATCTGATGTTTTTCCGGTAATAACCATTGTGACGAAATATGCCACGACCAATAAAATCACCAAGTAATACCAAATCCCAGATATTTCGGCCCATATATCAATAACCGCAACCGCCGGTGCAACAAAGAATAGTGCCATTACACCATGAAACCAATCGGCTATATCCGCAACCCAGTGCAATTTTACAATACCCGTCCAAAGTGCGATAAATAATAACAGCAGACCATAAATACTGCCTGCGATTGGTAATGGTATAAAATGTTCGCATAATTCACCAAGAAAAACGAACACCAAAACAATCATAAATTGGAACAGGTATTTCATATATTCTCTCTTGGGGATTATTTTACACAAAAATAAGGTTTTTATAAAGATGTTTTTTTATATGATATTCTTCCCAATGTTCGCTTGAAATATGGTTTTTTTATTGCTATGATTCAATCGCTATGTTCAGGAAGATTTGGAAAAAGTTTTGGGAACCGATACTTGGGTTTTCCGGGTTTCAATGGATTATTGCCACGGTGATGGCGGCTTTGATGTGGTTTATTTACCTTACATCGCGGCGCGAAGTGATAAATTATGAAACTTTCCGAAAATATCGGAACAAGCCCGCAATTTTTGCTTTTTGGCATGGGCGCAGTTTGATGCTGTCGCCGTTGGTGTGTTTGGGCGGTATGAGATCTTATGCGATAACAAGTCGCCATAAAGATGGTCGTATGATGGCGAAATTACAGCATTTATTCGGTTTGCGGGCTATTTATGGAAGTTCCCATAATGGCGGTTTATCGGTTTTGCGCGATGGTGTGCGAATGTTGCGACGTGGTGACCATTCTTTGTGTATTTCGCCTGATGGTCCGGGGGGACCGTCGTTGCGTGTCCAAGAAGGTGCGCTTTATTTCGCAAAAATGACTGGGGCGCCTATTATTCCGGTGTGCTTTTCGGCGCGGCATGTTTGGATGCAAAATCGGTGGGATAGGTATTTATTGGTATATCCTTTTACGAAAATAAAGTGTATCGTGGGTGAACCAATCTTTATTGATTCCAAGATATCAAGTGAAGATTTTGAAAAAAAACGCCAAGAATTGGAAGATATTATGGTAAAACAATTACGCGAATTAGATGCAGAATTTAACCTTTATTATGCAGAACAGGATTTAACATCCGCGGAATTTAAAAAAGCAAAAAGGGCAGGTTGTGAACCAAAATTAGAGAAAAGGTATAAATAAAATGAAAACGCCTTGGTGGTTTTTACATAAAACTCCTTTGGCATTTATTTTGGTGCCATTGTCTTGGATTTATTATCTTGTTTCGCGCACTGTTTATTCGGTGCGTAAAATGTTCACATATAAATCTCGCCGTAAAATAGTTTGTGTTGGTGGTCTGTTTGCCGGTGGTGTTGGTAAAACCCCTGTTGTTCGGGTAATTGCGAAATACCTTGATGCGCCGGTTGTTATGCGCGGATATAAACGTACTGCGGATACTGGAAATATTGGTGATGAAGCAGAAATGCTGATGCGGGATGGCATTGCGGTTCATGTTGGTGATCGAAAAAGCAATATAATGCTGCTGAATCGCCAACAGGGGCAAAATACACCGATACTTATGGACGATGGTTTGCAAAATCCATCAATTAAAAAGGATATTTCTGTATTGGTTTTTGATGAAAGTTTGGGCTTTGGAAATGGTTTTTTATTGCCGGCGGGACCTTTGCGTGAGCCGGCAAGGCATGCATCGCGTGCAGATGCTGTTATTATTATAAAAAATTCGCGGAAAAAGAAAAAGTTTAATTTGCCGGTTGGTATTCCAATTTTCTTTGCCGAAAATAAAACGGTTATGCCAAATGGTAAAAGATGGGTTGCGTTTGCCGGAATTGGGTATCCAAAAAAGTTCTTTAATTCTTTATCAAATGTTGTTGCGCGTCGTGCTTTTGGTGATCATTATCAATACAGCAAACAAGATATAGAAAACTTGATGAAATTGGCGGATAAAAAGAAAGCAAAATTGATTACTACGGAAAAAGATTGGGTGCGATTACCCAAAGATATGCGCGAGAAAATAAAATTTGCAAAACTGGAAACGGTCATAGACCACAAATTCTTTGATTGGTTAAAGGAGAAATTAAATGCCAACAGTTAGACGAATTATTAAATTTTCTGGGGTCGGAATTCATTCTGGGGATAAAGTGAATATGGTTATTAAACCATTGGGTAAAAAACATGAAATTTTATTCAAACGCACAGATATTCCGGATAATCAACAAAATTTGGTGACGGCGCGTTATGGTAATGTATGTGATACCAGTATGCGTAATACAACAATCGGAAAACGCGATGGAACGAATATTAAAACAATCGAACATTTGATGGCGGCATTCTTTATGGCGGGCATAGACAGTGCTTTGATTGAAATTGATGGACCCGAAGTTCCAATTATGGACGGCAGTGCGGCGGAATTTTATGATAAAATTTCCAAAGCGGGAAAAACAAACGGATTTTTAAAACAAATTGTTGTGCGTAAAACTATCGAAGTTCGTGCGGACAGTATATTGAAAAAAATGCCGTGGTGGAAAAGAAGTTTGGTTCGGTTTATAAACTTTTTTACTGGGCGTAAATTCGATGGCTTTGTTCGTATAAGTCCGTCTGATGATATCGCAATGCATATCAAGGCTACATTAGATTATCCAAATAAAATTATTGGTCGGCAAACATATTGCTATGATTTTGTACCGGGGTCTGGTTCAGTGCATAATTTTGTTCAAAATATCGCACGTGCACGGACTTTTGGTCGATATGACGAATGGGAAAAGTTAAAAGAAATGGGTATGGCGCGTGGCGCAAACGAAAAAAATGTTATCGTTGTAAATGAAAAGGGTGATGGGACAATGAATGAACTTTATTGGCCCGATGAATTTGTGCGTCATAAAATCGTAGATTTGATTGGCGATATGTTTTTGTCCGAAGGTATGATTATCGGTAATATTGAATCATACAAAGGAAGCCATGCGTTAAATACATTCTTGCTTAAGAAACTGTTCAAAAATCCGAACAATTATGATATAATATATATGCAAAGGTAATAAAGTGAAGAAATACATATATATGTCTTTGGTTGGGTTAGGTTTGTGTGCATGTGGCGGTTATATTAAAAATGAAAACGGCAGTGAAAATATTAAACAATTGGACGTTGAACCGATTGGTTGCACATTTTTGTATAAAATAGAATCTTCGGTTTCGGTGTATGATGCGGATGATGCGCGGCGGTATTTGGAAAACAGTATTGCCGACCAAGCGCGTCCGGGAAATGCATATTGGATTGTTTCGGAACGCACAAAACCAAACGAATGGACAATGTTCGGTCCAGAGCGTTCTTTTGTTTTGACTGCAAATGTTTATGATTGTCCGAACTTGTTAAATGTTAAAACTGGGCATTCGGGTGATGCAAAAGAATAACTTTAAATAAATTTTTATAAAATAAAAAGCCGTTATGAAAAATAACGGTTTTTTACACTGGAATTCATATTCGGTTTTGTGTTATAATACATCACAGGTAAATTTAAGAGAGAGAATTTTGCCAAATCAATATGTACATATTAAACGGAAAAAATATGCCGCAGGTCTTGTGTGGCAGCCGATGGTTTCGGGTTTTACGCCACGTGCATACGCGTATAAGTTGGCGCGTGGAATTGACCACAAATTAAATCGTTTTATTTCGTATTCTGGAATGATTGGTCTTGGTGCGCGTGCATATGGACAAAAGTCGGGCATGCCGTCGTTGGCGGTCGAAGTTATCGAAGGATTGCCGGGATATTCGTCTATGCTGTGCGCTTTTGCGGTTGATGGTAAATATGCTTTGATTGCGGTGCGTAATGGCGTTATTTTATATGATTTATTATTTGAAAATGAAGAAGAGGCGCGAAAAAAATATGCCGAACTTGCCGAAATTCCGGATTGGAATGCGCGATTTGCGCCTGCAGAATGGGCGATGCCGCGTGCGGTTGAACGCGATTTGATTGACATTATATCGGCAAACAATCATGGGGTGTTGCACCCAATAAGTCGTGTTGGTGCAGGCGCAGTATCGCTTTTGATGTTATTGGTGTTTGGTATTTTATTCCTTTATTTATTCCGTGAACCAATAAATCAAATTGTTGCGCCAAAGCCGCAAATTGCAAAAATAAATCCCGAATTGGTGGCGGAATATAAACGCCAAATAGAAGAAAAAAATAAAGAGCTGGATAAAGAATATAATATTCGCCAAGAACCTGTGCTTGAACCTTTGGAAATGCCTTTTGATGCGTTGCCTGACTTTAATGAACGTGCGGATTTATGCTATCGCGCGATTGCGTTTTTAATGCAACCGGTTGCGGGGTGGAATCAAACATCGGCGGAATGCGGTGAAACGCATGCCTTTGCAACATTTAAACGGTCTTTTGGAACATTGGATGATTTTTATAGTGTTGTTGGAAATATTATGCCGGGGGTGTTTGTCCAAGAAATAAGTGATGATGAAATAACTGTTCGTGCAAAATTACCCGAAAGAATTTTGTCTCATTCGCGCGATGAAAGAAACCCTGATGATTTGGTGCGCGAATTAACCAGTCGTTTCCAGGCAGTAAAATTAAATGCGAATATTACAGTTGTTGTTGATATTGTATCAAATGCGACACAATCGGCAGAACTGTATGTTGTCGAAGTGTCTGCGGATTCTAAATTGGTTCCATACCAATTTATGCAGATATTCGATGGATTTGGTGGCGTGTACATGACCCGTGCGGCATGGAATGCAACAAGAAAAACATGGAACTATGAGGTGATAATCTATGCAAATCAAATTTAATTTTTTATCGATATTCGTTTTTTTGGGTTTAATCAGTGCATCTTATGCAGATGATTTTGCGCTTGATGAAGTTGTCGTTGTTGACGAAAATCCCGAAGATATTTCTGCGGACGCAATTGAAGATTATCAAGTCGAAGGTTCGCTGTTCCAACAAATTACCGATTTGGAACAAGAAAAAATTTTGATGCAATTAGAAAAAGAACGCGCGCAATTAAATCTTGATTTGGACAGGCTTGCAGCGGAAAAAATAAAACTGCATATGGAAATTGATACACTGTCGGGGCGTGCCGAACAACAACAGGCAGAAATTCAAACCGAAATGGCGCGTTTGGAAACTGAAGCAAAAAAATTAGAACGCGAACGTGAAGCGTTGTCTAATCCGGCGGAATCTGTGCCGACAACGGGTGCAATTGTTTCGGCGGCAACTGCGGCACGCGTGATAGAACCGGTTGAAGAAAAACCAAAAGAACCAACGGAAATAGAAAAACAATATAAATTGATAAATGTCTTTGGTGCGGGTTCGCAATTGCAGGCGACAGTTCAAGATTTAGCAAGCGGTCAAAATAAAAAATTGTCCGTTGGTAAAAAACTTGATGGATTCACCGTTAAATCCATATCTTTGGATGAAGGTGTGGTTTTTGTAAATGGCGATGATGTGCAAACTTTGAATATCGGTTCAAAAAATTAAAGACAGATGAAAAATCAAGAGAACGAAATTTTTGATAATATCCCAACATCGGACAAACCTTCGGTGCCCGCAGGGTTGGAGCATGCCGATAATGATGAAATTGTTGAATATTTGTTTTCCGAAGGGAACAGGTTGCTTACCGCGCCCGGGGGTGAATTTGAATTACCAAAAGAAACCCAAGGTTTATTGGCGTATTTTTCGGGCGGTTGCATTATTATTTCGCGAACACACAAATATGATGGGCGTGTTTTAGCCTTTGTTGATTTATTGAAACGCAAAAATCGTCCGGTCAGAATTCCGTTTTATTCTGATTTAGGTTTGGTATCGGCGATATATAAATATTTTGAAAACAAATTGGGTGATGGAACGCGTTCGCGTGTGGACTTTAACAACCAAATGCAGAAAGATTTTGTCGATATTGTTGCACGTGCCGCCGCACAAAAAGTTTCTGATATTCATATCAAGGTTGCCGACCAAACGACAATTTTCTTTCGTATAGATGGAAGTATGCAGCCCGTATTAGAGTTTAATTCAGGGTGGGGTGAATCTTTTGTTCGTGCCGCGTTCGCTTCCGCCGATATTTCAAATGCGAACTATGCGCAAAACGAATATCAATCCGCACAAAAAGACGGTCGCACCCCATTGCGTGGAACCAAAGATTTATATTTGCCTGCGGGTGTTTTGGGTATCAGAATGCAATTTAATCCAATTGCTTTTGGGTCGCGTTATGTGGTTATGCGATTGCTTTATGATAACCCATCGGAAAGTATTACAACCGAACAAGAATTTGGAAAATATGAACAAACATTGTTGCGGCGGTTGCGTTCTTATCCAACCGGTTTGGTTGTTGTCGCGGGTCCGACAAGTTCGGGTAAATCAACAACATTGGTTCGCAATATGGCTTTGATGTTGAAAGAGCATCATTATGAAATAAATTTGATAACTGTGGAAGACCCGGTTGAACAGAAAATATTTGGTGCGAATCAAATCCCAGTGGTCAGTAATGCCAGTGAAGAACAACGAGAAGAGGAATATACCGAGGCTTTGGCGGCGGCGTTGCGCAGTGACCCTGATACATTAATGGTTGGTGAAATTCGTACTTTGGCGGCGGCGCAATTGACGGTCAAAGGTGCACTGTCGGGGCATAATGTTTGGACAACTTTGCATGCGAATTCTGCGATGGCGGCACTGGTGCGGTTATTGGATATGGGTGTCGAAGCATTTAAATTAAAAGAAGAAACGATGATGCGTGGATTGGTTTCTATGCGTTTGTTCAAACGGCTGTGTCCACATTGTCGTGAAAAATTATCAAATCATCCGGAATTCCCAGAGTACGCGCGTGTCAAAGAAGCGTTTGGTGAAATTGGTTTGGATCAGGTTTATGTTCGTGGTGCGGGTTGTGAACACTGTGATGGCACAGGAACTCATGGTCGTATCAAGGCGGGAGAGATTATTATAACCAACAGTGAATTTTTGCGCTTGGCACTGGCGGGCGAAACAGATGCCGCCGTTAAATACTGGTTGGAAGAAATGGACGGACGCACATTAAAAGAAGCCGCGTGCGAATTGATGTTGCGCGGGATTATTGGTGTTGATGAATTGGAACGCTGGGTTGGGTTATTGGACAGACCGGGGGTTTATTGATATGAATAAACTTGAAATATTCTATGCCAAAATGGTCTGTCGTTTCAGCAAGGAAAAACGAATATCTATTTGGCGCAAATTGGTATCTTTGTTAAAGAACGATTTTACTTTGGTGAACGCGCTGAACCGGTTACAGATGATAGAATCGCATGGCGGCGCGAAACCGAATGAGCCTTTTGCGATTTGTATGCGCGAATGGGAAAAAAACCTTGAACGCGGTAAAAGTTTTGCCGAGGCTACACGTGGTTGGATTCCGTCCGAAGAAACACTGTTGTTGACCAGTGGCAATATGTCTAGTTTGATTGTCGCGCTGGAAAATGTTGGTCACATTATTACCGCAAACAAAAGAATCACCAGTGCCGTGTTTGGCGCAGTGGCATATCCGCTTTTATTATTGGTTTTGGTGTTTGGTATAATTATTATGGTGGGGCTTTATCTTGTCCCGCCATTGGCAGAAGTCGCCGGTGAAAATATGGTTTGGACGGGTTGGGCGGCGTCATTGATATGGTTGTCAGAATTATCTGCGCGGTATTGGCATATTGTTGCGGCGGCTTTTGTGATACTTGGATTTTTTGTTTGGTGGTCTTTGCCACGATTGTCTGGGCGGTTGCGCGTTGTGTTGGATAAATTGCCGCCGTGGAATATTTATAAAATAAGATTGTCGGTTGGTTGGATGATGTCACTTGCCGCGATGGTGTCATCGGGTGTGGCGATTCCCGATGCGATGCGAATATTGGCAGATAATTCAAATCGATATTTGCGGCGTATCTTGGACGAAACATTGCACTATATTGCGAACGGCGATAATTTAGGGAATGCACTGGAAAATACAGGTATGGATTTTCCAAATGCTGAATTGATTGGTGATTTAACCATCTATGCCGATATGACAGAGTTTGATAAAAACCTGACCCAGATTTCGAATGACTATTTGGAAAATTCGGTCAAGAAAATAGAGTCTGTATCAAATGCGTTGAACACGATTGGAATTTTGTTGATATCCGCAGTGATTGCATGGATTGTCATGGGCACATTCCAAATGCAAGACCAAATCACAGCATTTTTGAGTTAGGGTGTTAGTGTAAGTGATTAGTGATATTTTTTATATTTGATTTTTTGTATTTTTACTGATATTGTTAGTTTGTCAGCGGGTGTTCCGTTGATGGGTGTTAAAGAAACCTTGTTTTACATCAGTGTCCGTGGGGACATTAAAAACCTCCAACCTGTGGTTGGAGGGGGCCGAATAAAAAGAATAAGGCCTACCTATTTCTGATGTAATAGTTCTTTAACCTCCAACCGTTTTGATTCTTTCAGACGGTTTTTTATTGTTGTAAATAAAAAAGGATTGAAAATGGAAGACCAAGAATTTTGGCGCAGATTTTTTGATGCAATTGATAAAACGCAATTAATGCGTGCGATTTTAAGTTTCTATTGCGACAATCCAAATTACAAAATGTCAAAACACGAGTTTATCGGTATCATTTGTATATTAAGCAATCAGATTATGCAAGATATTGGTTGGAAAACCGCCACTATACCATAAACGGCAGGTTTTCCAATGTCCCTTCGGCCACGCGCACATTGACATCAATCATCATAAATACGCAATCGGGGCTGGTTGTCACCAATTTTGGATTGAACATTTTCGTGCCCAGCAAGTGGCTGGTATTAACCGAAATTTTGGTTATTAAATGGTCGTCGTCCAACAGGGTATAAATTGGCCCCGCGTCCCGCGGCACATTTTGCCCAATCTCGTGTTCGTTTTGCGGACAGCGCAACCCGTCAAACAATGTCTTTATCCGGTTATCTATATCAGAACGCGGCACCCCCACGATTTCTGGGTGCAACATTTGAATATCCAGTTCCGCAATTAGTTTCAACTTTGGTGTGATAATCGGGTTCCAATCTATGCCGCCGACGTGCCGCGTGATAATCGGGCTTTTGTTCGCGTCGGGCGCCATATATTGGGTCAGGTTGTTCCACGGTTGGTGTTCCACCAGTTTCTTTAATTGCGGGTGAAATTGCATACGGATGTCAGATATATGCTGGGCCCGTTTTTTGGGGTTTATTAAAATTTCGCCAAAATAAATCAGTTTAAATTTCATTTTTTCGCCTTTTGGTTTTTTCCTTTATTTTTTGCCTTTTTCTTTGACAATTATAGCATAAATTGCTATGGTTTTGGTATAAAAAAGAACAAATTAAGAAAGGATTTTTTTATGACAGTAAATAATGAATATACCGGCGATTCGATTAAGGTGCTGAAAGGATTAGAGGCGGTTAAAAAACGCCCTGGAATGTACATCGGTGACGTGGGTGAGGGTGGATCGGGTTTGCACCATATGATTTACGAAGTTGTGAACAATTCTATTGACGAAGCCATGGCTGGTTATGCGGATACGGTTTATGTTTCGCTGAATCCGGATGGCAGTGCGACAATTCGTGATAACGGTCGTGGTATGCCTTTTGATGTCAATCACGAAACAGGCCGCAGTGCATTGGAATTGATTATGTGCGAATTGCACGCGGGCGGTAAGTTTGATAACGAAGGAAACGGCGCATACAAGGTATCGGGCGGTTTGCACGGGGTTGGTGTGTCGGTTGTGAATGCATTATCAACTTGGTTGGAAGTGCGGGTTTGGCGCGGTGATAAACAGGCGGAAATGAAATTTGCCGATGGTGTGCCAACAATGGATTTAAAAATTACTGAAAATACCACGGGTCGTGAACATGGAACCGAAGTGACATTTTTGCCTTCGCCGGAAACTTTTGCATCAACAGAATTTAATTTTGATATTTTAGAAAATTGGCTGCGCGAACAATCTTATCTGAATGCGAATGTGCGGATTATCTTGGAAGACCTGCGTGGGGGCGAGAAAAAAGAACGCGAATTCCACTCGACCGACGGGCTTTCGGGGTTTGCAACATATTTGGATAAATCCAAAGAACTGTTGAACCGTGACCCGATTCAGATGATAAAGAAAATCGACGATTCTTATATTGAAATCGTTCTTCAATGGACGACCGCGTATACGGAAACATCGCTTTGCTTTACGAACAATATTCCGAACCGCGATGGTGGAACGCACTTGGCGGGATTCCGTGCGGGTCTGACGCGGGCAATCAATAAATATATTTCGGAACACAATACGAAAAAAGATATAAACCTTTCGGGTGAAGATTTCCGCGAAGGATTGACCAGTATTGTCAGTGTAAAAATCCCGGACCCAAAGTTCGGTTCACAAACCAAAGATAAATTAGTGTCCAGCGAAGTTCGTCCGATTGTTGAAAATACTACATCTGAATTATTGTATCAATATTTGGAAGAAAATCCGGCGACGGCAAAATTGATTGTGGATAAAATTGTAGAGGCCGCCACCGCACGTGAGGCGGCACGCAAGGCGCGCGAATTATCGCGGAAAAAGACCGGACCCGAACTTGGCGGATTGCCGGGAAAACTGGCGGGGTGCAGTGAACGCGACCCGGCAAAGTGCGAACTGTTTATCGTCGAGGGGGATTCGGCTGGCGGTACCGCAAAACAGGGACGCGACAGAAAAACCCAGGCGATTTTGCCACTGCGTGGAAAGATTTTGAATGTCGAACGTGTGCGTTTTGACCGTATGTTGACTTCGGATACAATTGGCGCGTTGATTACCACAATGGGTGCGGGTATTGGCAAAGATGATTTTGATATTGAAAAAATGCGCTATCATAAAATCATTATCATGACCGATGCTGATGTCGACGGACAACATATTCAAACATTGTTGATGACTTTCTTTTATCGGCATATGCCCGAAGCGATTGAACGCGGATATATCTATGTTGCGAAACCTCCGCTTTATGGTGTCACACGCGGCAAGCAACAGATTTATTTGCAAAACCAACGCGAAATGGACGACTATTTGATGGATCAATTGGCAACCGATGGTGTCGTTCAAATTGCGTCCGGAGTCCAGATTTCCGGGGCGGATATGAAACGCTTGCTGGATTTGGTTTTGGATATGCGGAATGTTTTGCAACCGCTGAATCACATTATGCCACTGCGATTTGTCGAGGCATTGGCGTTGAACCGAGTGTTTGATTCGGAAAGCGCGGAAAATTGTGCGGCGGCGGCAAAAATGCTTGATGCACAAGAATTGGAATTTGAACGCGGTTGGCATGTTACGGCGAATGATGCGGGTATTACAATTACGCGGACACTGCGCAGTGTGACGGAAAGTTACATGCTTTCGCGTGAACGGTTAAACAGTCCGGAAATCAATGCTTGGCGGCGATTGACCGGACGCGAAGAATTGATGGAAACTTTTTCGGCGCCAACCGTTTTGACCGTGAAAACAAAATCGCAAAAGATTTGGGGCGCGTTCAATTTGCTGAATACTGCATTTGAATATGCGAAAAATGGGTTAAAGATTCAACGCTACAAAGGTTTGGGTGAAATGAATGCGGAACAGTTGTGGGAAACAACCATGGACCCAAATCATCGTTCGTTGTTCCAAGTGACCGTCAACGATGCAAGTCAGGCAGACGCAGTGGTTTCTATGTTGATGGGTGATGTTGTGGAACCGCGTCGCGACTTTATCGTTGAAAACGCATTGGATGCAAATTTGGATGTTTAGTAAAAAGAGGAACGATATGTCCGATGTTTTTGAAATAGATGACGATGGGATAATAACTTTTAAAAACGGGCAAAAACAAGAAAAGACCAAGAAAGATGAATTGATGGCGGAATATGCCGCTTTGGAGCACGATGTTGTCAACAGTATTGCACATCATACTGATGACCCGGTCAAAGTTGCGCGTTATCATGAATTAAGAAAGATTCTCGGTATCCCAGATACAAAAGATGTTTTTAATCAGGCATCAAATTTTTTAACAGAATTATCTGATAAAACAAAAGAATCTGATGATAAACACTTTTGGGATTTGGTTGCGGATTTTAAAAATCGCAACGGTGGAAAAAAATAAAGTATGTTTACCGCACAATGGTTCTTTGATTTGGAACGGAAAATTCGCGAATTGGGCGCAGATTCTGACGCCCAATCTTTTGATGAAATTCGCGAAATGTTGGCACACCCGCGGCGGTTTTCGGCAGACGAGTTCGCGACTATGTGTGCGTATGTGATTTTGGCGGGCGGTTTTTCGCAAAAAACCGCAAAGCGAATTCACAAAGAAATTATGGAATATGTCTATAAAAATGGTGCAGATTTTGATGCATTGTTTGGGATGTTTCATAATAAAAACAAAGTGTCGGCGATTTGCAAGATTTGGGAAAATCGCGCCGTGCTGTGCGACGGTTTTTATGATTGTGAATCGGATGCGGCACGAATTGAATATCTGGCGCGATTGCCACATATTGGAAAAATTACTGCGAATCATTTGGCGCGAAATTTGGGTGTTGATATTGTAAAATATGATATTTGGATTCGGCGTCTTGGTGCTCTATACAGCGGAATCCGTTGTATAGACGATGATTTGACCGATGAAACAAAGCATGCATGTGATGATATGTTCGCGCATATGGTGCGTGAAACAAATTTACCGCGGGGGTATATCGATGTAGTTTTGTGGAAGGCGTGTCAGTTAAAATTGATTTCTATGGATGCCTGCTTGCGTTGATTTCGGTCATGTATGTTCTACGCGGCGCAATCATCACATATAAATCAATTTTAGAAAATTGATGGAAGGGGAATTAAGTGAACGGAGTGAACGATGGTCGATGTAAAAATAGAAGAATCTTGGAAACGGGTTTTGGCGGATGAATTTGATAAAGATTATTTTATCAAACTGACCGATTTTGTGCGCGCGGAATACATGGCGGGCAAGAAAATTTATCCCGCACCAAAAAATATTTTTAATGCGTTTAATATGTGTCCGTTTGACGATGTGCGTGTTGTGATTATTGGACAAGACCCATATCATGAACCGGGTCAGGCGATGGGGCTGTGCTTTTCCGTGCCGGATGGTGTGACCCCGCCACCATCATTGGTAAATATCTATCGCGAAATCGAAACCGATTTGGGTCGCCCAAGTCCAACACATGGTGATTTAACGGCATGGGCGCGTCAGGGTGTGTTGCTGTTAAATTCTACATTGACGGTGGCGGCGCATTTGGCGGCATCGCATGCGGGTCGCGGGTGGGAACAATTTACCGATGCGGTCATTCGTGCATTGGCAAGTCGGCGCGATGGTGTGGTTTATATGTTGTGGGGGTCATATGCTCAACACAAGGCGGAATTTGTTGACGGGTCAAAAAACCTTGTTTTAAAATCCGCGCATCCATCGCCACTGTCGGCGTATCGTGGATTTTTCGGGTGTAAACATTTTTCCCGCGCAAACGAATATATCGTTGCGCACGGCGGTATTCCGATTGATTGGTGATTTAATGTCTAGTTTTGTCCATTGGCGCAATCTTTAAAATTCAAAATGTTTGTATTTTTATAACAATTGCGCATTTTTTCCGCGGATACTATTCTTGCTTGTTGACATTCGTTGTTATTAAAAATTTGACCCTTTTCACACTCGTGGCAAACCCCGTCATAATCGGTCCCAAAACGTCTGGTTCCATCACCACAGGTTTGGCATGTTTTGTGATACATGTCCGGATATCCTTGACCCGCGGGGCATAATGATTTACATGATGCGGTTCTTTTGCAATTTCCTTCGTTGCCTTCGTATCCTTCGGCGCATAACCATTGGGTGCTGCCGTGATAATAAGCCTCAGATATATCATTTGGTGACCCTGATTTTGTGCCCAGCCATATCGCTCCAACTTGGATAGCGTGCTCTTTTTTATCAACTATGGCCAAAGGAATAATTCCCCATGTGTTTACACCAAATGTCGTAATGCTTCTGTTTGATGCCGAATTCCCAAGTTGTTTGTCAAAGATATTGTTAATGTCACTATCATCACAGACATTTGTTGGTTGGTCTTGTTCGCAATATTGACCGTGTTTCCCATTTTTACAAAACACATGGCACGTGTTTGTGTTCACCCATGGTTTCCATACTCCATCAATATGTTGCAACAGCATATTGCAAAACTTTGCACCATTTTCGTATATTTCCACGGCTGCAGAAATATAAGCCTGGCGTCCCCCGTTACTTGAATAATTGTGTTCTTCGGTTTGAAATATAGAGTTTTTATGAACAGGAGATATTGCGATGCCTGCGGAATCACTTACTTCCCATGCTTTTTTTAATTTGACCTCGTTACTGACTCTACTTACAATCTCAGATGAATAACAATGATGCGAATATATGTTCATAAATATCGTAACAAGACATATAATAATTTTTTTCATTTTTTTGTCCTTTTGTTATCGGGCATTAGAAACTGTAAGTCACACCCATACCGTAAAAAGCATAGGAATAATTTTCTGGTGCGGTGTTCGCATTTGAAAAGTGACTAACATACGCTTCGATACCCCATCGGCAATTTATATGATATCCCGCCAACAACTTGAATTGAAACAGCAATTTCGCGCCCAATCGTTCGTTTTCTTGGGCTTGCAGACCAACACCCGCACCCGCCGCAACATAAAGCCCGCGATATTCTGAAAGACGCACATCGCCCGATAAAAACACCATGGGAATCGTATAATCATCCCAATTCCATCCGTATTTTCTTCCAAAACCTAATGTTTCGGCAATGTTCAAAGATTGTCGCGCCGGAAGCCCGAAAAATGTTGTCGGTTGAGAATATTGCAGATGCAATAAATAGAATGGCACAGGGCGTGTTGGCGGTGGTAACAAGAAACCAGTATCAAAACCTTGGCCGATATTGAATGCAATTTGGTTTTTTGCGTACCCGGTGAAAGCGTTCCACTTGTCCGCGGCCGCGGCGGGCAGGGTGGTAGTGATAAATATCGCCAAAATTGCAATAAACATTCTCATCGTTAAAGTATTATACACTATTTTAAGGTTGGATTCAAATTTTCTTGGAATTTGTTGCTTGACGGATTTCTTGTTTTTTTGCTAGGATGAAAATGAATCAAATGACGGTTTGATTCTGGGTCGTCAAAAAGCCCATAGTCCTCGGTGCATGGCATCGTTAATTTATAATGATTTCCAGATGTTTTTGCACCGTTATTGTGTTTTCCCCGTGTTGGGGTGCCTTTGGTTATAATGCTTTGCAAAAGGCCATTGGGATCATTAGGACTATGATTTTTTGAACACCCCGACATGTCGTGCGCGACATCGGTTTATTTTGATTAAAAACAAAAGGAGTAAATCATGAAAAAATTTATAATTGCAATTATGTGTGTGTTTGGTGTGGTTGGTGCGTATGCGGAAAATGAAAATGCGGCAACATCCAAAGAATATGTTGATGCGGCGGTTGCAACGAAACAACCAACAATTCCGGCACAGGGGAACAATGTTGTTATGACCTTTGATAGTGGCGCAGACGACGGAATCGGTACGAAACCAATCTATGACGAGACCGCGTCGTACGCATCACAGAAAGATGCATTGGTGACGGCGACAACGGCTAATGCAGCAGTTCAGATGGCGATAAACGGTGAATTTGAATGTGTGCTTTATGACCCAGACAATCCAACAGATTGTTGGTGGTGGAATATTAAATCTAAAGAAAAATTACCAAATGGCTATACCGCATTGGAATATCTGGTGTTTGATAATCCATCAAATAATGGTAGGTATGATGATGGTTATATAAATACGGGAATTTATCTTAGCAATGAACACACCATAGAAGTAAAGGTTAATGCTACTGATTATCGTGGGGTAATGGGACATTACGATTCTTGGGGTCCAGCAACACAAAGTTTTCAAATTTTTCCCGGGTATAACAGATTTGGTTCTTTTAATGCCACATATAGTTATGAAACAAACAAAGATTTGGTTATTAAATATTCTCAACAAGGGTTATATGTGAATAATGAATTGGTTGCTAGCCCGGAACAACAAAATTTTGTTTCTTCTGAGCATTATTGTTTGATTGGTTCTATTGGAACAGTAGATAGTTCATTTAAAGGCAAAATATATTGGGCAAAGATATGGGGTGCAAATGATACACCACTGTTTTATGGGGTGCCTGCAATTCGTGATAGTGATGGTGCCATAGGTATGTATGATATTGTAAGAGAAAGATTTTTGCAATCGGTTGGAGATATTCCTGTGGTTGCGGGGCCGGCGGCATATGTATATTTGCCATCAGGTCAATAAAACCAAAGGGAATGATATCCAAATGAAATCCTTGCATTTGGAAAATTGCATGTTATAATGCGTTGGCACCTAGGCAGGTTTTATGGCGGCGTAGCTCAGTGGTAGAGCAGAGGAATCATAATCCTTTGGTCAGGGGTCCGAATCCCTTCGCCGCTACCAAGTTTTCCCGGATTCCCGGGACTTTTTATTTTGTTGATTTTGTATCTAAATTTACCACCAGAGCTGAAATTTTACATGGTTCTTACATATCGCTTACACGAAATTTACACGGCGATTTTGTCGCAAAATAGTTCTTGTTACAAATGGGGTTTGTGGAGAGGTTTTGAGTATGGTTCTAATTGTGGTTGAATTTAATTCTAAAAATTAGATATAATTCAAAGTTGACTTATAAAAGTTGTGTGAACAAATCCTCTGTTAGTTCGGAGCATTTTACAACACGAAATTTACAATTGATATGCGATAATTCGTCGAAAGGGCTGAATAATTTATCCCCTTGTCCTATTACTAATCCTCGTTTGCCCAATCCGTATTCGCATGAATCTTGTAATGTATACAAACCGTTTTCGACATTTTTAATGCTTGAAACTTGTAAAATAAACAACGATGGGGTTAATCCTTGGTTTGTTGCATAATCATAGTAATTTTTTATTTTATTTACGAGATTGTCGTAATCTATACTATTCTCTGGTTGATCTTTTATTTCTATAGCTATAACACATTCATTATTGTATTTATAAATACAATCAGGATTAGCCCCATTTCTACACAAATGTTTTCCGTCACAAAAAATACATTGGTTCAAAAAAGCGTGGTGTCCTTTTTCTTTGCAATACCAATTTTTATCAGAAATGATATTTTCTGCTTCGCAACAACCACACAATGATTTATCACTGTTACAAAAAGGACAAATTGGTGTTGATTTTTTCATCTTATTAAAACTCTGGTAAAAAGTTCTTAGAATCATAGAATGATTTATAAATAACGTCTTCACCTTTTTCATTGAGTGAATTAACGTTTTTTATCGTTTTACTATCTAGATCGGCAAAATAAAACTTTGTCTTTTTGACTATATCTTTAGCTTTTGCAAATTGTCTTAATGCACTTATTAGTGTAGAACTATGTGTTGTCAATAATATGGAAATATTATTTTCTACAAGAGATGTTAATATTTCAGCGAGCTTTACTTGCCACTGTGGATGTAAATGATTTTCTGGTTCATCAAATATCAGCAAATGATCTGAAGACAACGAACCTGTTTTAGATAATCTTTGTAGAATACCGAACAATTTTTCACCGGATGCCATATTATTAACATACAATTTATTATCTGTACCTTTAGGAACGAAGAAAAATTCTTGTTTTTCCGATATGTGGATCAGTTCTCCATTAAGAACCTTAGATATTTCATCATAAACCCATTTGTTAATACCAGAGCTAGTAGATGTTATATCTAGCTTTATTTTAGCAATAAGATCACTCCAATATAAAGGTAAACCGCTACATCCAGCAACTTGTAAAACAAGTGGGGTTTCAAGAAATGTTACTTTTGGAAAAATACTTTCCTTTAACGAAGAATCAATATTAACGATCTTTAGTCTCTCAGAAAAAGGTAAGATTTCCGAATTATTAGAGACTTTGTATTCTAAAGAGTAACCGTTATTTTCAAATAAAACTTCGGACGTTTCATGTGTGTTAATATTATTTATCTGCTCTCTGAATATTTCTTGATACATATATTCTAAAGATTTTTTTACAGCGTCATTATCACTAATTTCTACAAAAACACTCAACAAGTTATCCAAAAGTCTTTTTATAGATAATTTGCTCTTATCATCCAAACTCTCCATATCCTCAACCAAAGATATATTTTTAACTACCAAATCCCTGGCTTCAAGAAAAGAATTTGAATCTAACCATTTTAACAATGTTGCAGCAAAAGGCCTATAATTAAAATTATCCATCAAAGTTCGAAAATCTTTATACGATGCTTCTTTAGGATCTAACTTTTTTATATTTAAATTGTTTTGAATAGCGTAAAAGATCGAGCTACACAACCCTTTTATAATATCAACCCTGTGTTCTTTTACAATAGTATTTCTTTCGCTTATGGATTTTATTATAGAAAAAACCGTTTTGCCTACGGTACTTTTACCAGTGCCGTTGGGCCCAGCAATAACATTTAGACCAGTCAAATCTACTTTGGCTTCTTTTATGTATCCAACATTTTTTAACGTTATTTGCATATGTAAATACCTTATGTTTAGAAGAAATATACTACATAAATAGTGTTTCTCAAGTTTATTCTATCGTTTTTTGATAAAAAAAACCACCAAAAAACGATGGTCTTAGTTGCTAGCAAATTTTCTTTGCGTTTATGCTAGCAACTTTATCACAAAAAAATGAAAAAATCAACAAAAAACAAGATGTGGACAAATATTAAAATTATTGACAAAATTTTACTATTAAAACGAATCGTTTTATAAATATGTGCCGGGCGGGGTGATACCGGTACATATTTTATGTATAAAAAACTATTGTCCGGTTATTGCCAGCGCAATCCGGTTTGCTGTTTCCAATCTTGTTTTGTCCGAAATGTGTGAATATATAGCCGTTGTTGCTATGTCCGCATGTCCTATGGTTTTGGATACTGCTTGTATCGGCATTCCCAGTGTATCTGTTCCTATACTAACAAACGAATGTCTATAATCGTGTTTGCGCATCTGTGAAAGCCCGGCACGTTCCAACGCCCATCTGTGTGCCTTGCGTAAATCTAACAATGTGTTTGGCCCGCTACGTGTAGCAGGGAAAACGTATTCGCTGTCATTTGGTGCCTCTTGCAAAGCAATTCGTAATTCGTTTATCGCGGGTTGGCCCAGTGGATGTTTTTCTTCATTGTTCTTGCTTTCGGTCAAATATATGAATCCGTTTTCCAAATCCACATTTGCTTTTTTTAGTTTTGTTATTTCGGTTGTCCGGCAACCTGTTAACATTAACACTTTTAATGCTCGAAACATTCTTGGATGATATGGCGAATATATAAAGCCATCTTCAATTGCTTGTAATAGTCGCTTGTATTCGTCCAGTGTTAATGGCTTTACTGGTGTCTTCTTATTTTTGCCTTTTGGTATCTTGCGACAAGGGTTGCTGTTTAATGGCAGGTAGTTATATGTTTCACACCAATTCCAGAAATTTGAAATCAGTGCGATATAATGGTTTGCTGTTGAAAAAGATGTTTGTGCTGCTTTTCGTTGATAAAAATCTATCAACTTTGGCAAATCCAATTCTGTTATGTATAGGTTGCCCAATATTGATTTTATGTATTTAATTATGAAACTGTCAGATCTTTGTGTATTTGGTTTTTTGTAAACCATGCAATGTTTTTGAAAGTATAAGTCCAACAGTTTTGATATTTTTATTCTTTTTCTATATTCCTCTGCCTGTTTTTCTCTTTCTATGATAATATCCATAAAAGGATCTTTGCCGTCTGATACTTGCTGGCGAAAATTCATTGCTCTTCTGCGTATTTCTTCTAGTTTAAAATCACAATGTTTTCCAAGAAATAGATTTCGTTGTATTCTGGTGTTTTTAGCTGTATAGGCCAGATAAAAAGATATATGACCGCTATCATGATAAAATCGCATCTGTAAACCTGGTATGCATGTATCAGTGACGCACAAATTTACGTCCGATTTTAATGATTTAATCCATGATTCATCAAGCATTCTTTTATAACATTTCCAATGCGTAGTTGGTTTTTTGCTTTTTTTATATTCAATAGGGGTTTCTTTGCGTTCTTGGAGCCAATTTTCTATATCAGACATTCTGTAACGAACAAGATGACCTATTTTTAAATATTTTGGCCCAGTTCCTTTTTTTCTGTGTTGAGCCAATGCAGAATAAGGCATCCCCAAATATTCTGCCAGTTGTTGTGGGGATATAAATTTATCATCCATATTTTATCCTTTTTGTTTAGTTCTGCACAAATCATAAAAAAGGACTTTTGCATTGTCAGTTCCATTACATCCCAAAATTGTCAATAGTGTTAAGTTTTTTTGACATTGTTTTTTGTTCGAAATGGTTTTTTGTGGGAAGTGGGAAGTAAGCGGTTTTGGCTACAAATGCATATTGTTTTGGTTGAAATTTTTAGTCTACACATTCTCTACACAGAGAAAAATTTGATGGGTTAAAAAATCGCTGTAAGCCGCAAGAATCTGCGTTATTTGGTTTTTATCTCAAACTTATCATAATCCTTTGGTCAGGGGTCCGAATCCCTTCGCCGCTACCAAAAATTAAATCGGGCTTGTCCCGATTTTGTTTTTGGTATAGTCGCGAAAGATAAGGACCCCTGGGTCCGACACGATAGCCGGTTTTGCAAGCGTCAGCGCAGCGAAACCGTTGCGAGTGGTACAATCGGGCGGAGCGATGTGATTTTAATCACGCGAAACGGATGCCGCGGCGTAGTGAACAAAGTGAACGCAGACGGACAAAATAGATAAAATCTCTACACATTTGATACACAGGTGTTTACACAAATAAATCCTGCAATTCGATAAATTTTAATATACTTTTACATTATTTTGTGCAGCCCAATCCAATGCTGGTTTTGGAAGTTCTGGTACAGCTTTAATAACAACAATACCTAAATGTTTACTGAACAATATATCATCAACTTTGTGTGCATTTTCGTTTTTGGACACTGTATGCATCATCATGGCACGTGGGGTTATATATTGCAAACTAGCTGGTAATCCATTGTTGTATGGTGTTCCACTTGGTAAAATCACATATGCATTTGGTTCTGCTGCAAATGCGCTTTGGTCTAATAAATCGGTCGCAAATTTTAATGATGGGCCAAATGTGTTTTTATAAAAGGCATAAACATTTTGGTCCCTATCAAATCCTGCTAGTTTATTAGGACCAGCAGCCGCGCCAAGAATGAAGCAATTTGTAGAGTAAGCACGAGAGATTGTATCTGGTTCTTGAATTAAATCATATGATGCACTGATAATATCGGTCCAAGATTTGGTGGACAATTGTTGTTTATTTAAAATTTCTTTTGGGAAAGCAACAGTTAAATTATATATGCATGTTTTTTTCCATTCGGCAATGATTGAATTCATTTCTGTTACGTATTTCATGTTGTGATCCTTGTTTATGCCTTATATTATACATGTTTTCTGGGATTACAAGTTTTTTATGTTGACGTTTAGATTGTTTTTTGTTAATTTTACAATCCTATCAAAGTATTTATAAACATTCTTTCAAAATTTGTTCTGACCTGAAACAGTGCAAAATATGGACCTCGTTGTCGTGTATCGTATATACTATTCGAAAT
The DNA here is from genome assembly GCA_045613345.1 of Candidatus Enterousia sp. Lineage (GTDB taxonomy): Bacteria > Pseudomonadota > Alphaproteobacteria > Rs-D84 > Rs-D84 > Enterousia. Next base: position 168,279 of record JAZLAT010000005.1, on the reverse strand, counting down.
CCTTTCTTGAATACCAAATGTCTTATCTCGTGGTCGCGAACAATTATAATAACTTGATGCTTTTTTGGAAATTCTTGCAACGAATGCATCTGTTCCAAAAGTTCGTCATATATTTTGTCTGCAATCAAAGGTGAATCTTTTGCGATATAAATAAATATATCACGCAAATCGTTATATGCACGCTCTTCAACTATAACTGAATATTTTTTTGCCATTGTCTAACCTTGACGTTTTAAGGCGTTTCGCATATATTGTTTCAGTGTTTTAAATGCGGTATCTAACAGCATACCACGATTTTCTTCCATGCTTTTCAAACCATCTTCGATGCCGCGCATCATAGAGCCCATCTCTGCATCGCGTGCAATCCTGTGATATTCGTTCGCATCCAGCACAACCACAGATGCAGCACCGTTGACAGTCAAGACAGCTGGCGATTTGTCATCTTTTATGCGCTTTACAACATCTGCTGCGTTGCGCTTAAAATCTGTTAAAGAAATAATGTTTTCAGGATTTGCTATCATTTTCATAACACCTTATTTGATATTTAATTTAATGCTAACGCGTCGTGTCCAAAAAGTCCAGAATTTTTTCTGCCGAATATATACCAATTGTGATTTTGCAACATTACTGTATAATGTGTAAAAAAAGGGCGGGAAATGAACTTTATTGAAATGATTAAAAATCGGCGGTCGGTTTATAACTTGGACAAGAATTTACCAATATTTGAAGACAAAGTCGTGGAAATTGTGAATGATGCGGTGCGTTATGTTCCCGATGCTTTCAATATGAAAAGTCAACGCGTCGTGGTTGTGATCGGGCATAAAAATTACGAATTTTGGAATGCGGTTTATGACAGTTTGGTTGTTGCGTCGGGTGGTCGGTTTGCGCGTGACAGGACAGATTCTTTTATGGAAGGCTATGGCACAATACTCTATTTCTATGATCGCGATGTGGTTAATGAATATAAAAAGAAATATGCACTTTATGCCGATAAATTTCATGATTGGGTAATGCAGTCGAATGCGATGTTACAGTTCGCAATTTGGACGGCGTTCGCAGATGTCGGAATAGGTGCAAGTTTGCAACACTATAATCCTGTGATTGATGATATGGTGCAAAAAATGTTTAATTTGCCCGAATCTTGGGTTTTGGTGGCCGAAATGCCATTCGGTGGAATCGCCGCCGCGCCCGAGCCAAAGGAAAATGAAGATATTGCACCGCAGATAAAATTTGTGCGATAAATGCTTTTTTCTTGATTTTTGTCGCGGGCCGGGTATAATCGGTTGGCACAGGCCCTAATAGTCTAGTGGTAAAACACGTCCTTGGTAAGGACGAGTCGCAAGTCCGATTCTTGCTTAGGGCACCAGAAATTCATCATCTGGTTTGCATAATGGTTTGGGGGTGTTGATGTGACCAACAACCACGGAATCGCCAAATCAAAAAACAAAAAGTGATAAATTCGGGTGGCACCGCGCATAGCCAACTTTATGCGCCCCGAAAAGAAAACATTAAACCAATGGGTGCCAAGATTCTAAACATTTTAGTCTTTTGCGCCCGAACCAAAAAGGGAACGAAAATGTTATCACTGAAATCAAAATACAGAACGCATACCTGTGGGGAACTGTGTGCGAAAAATGTTGGTGAAACCGTAACGTTGTCGGGCTGGGTTCATCGTAAGCGTGATCATGGGTCTTTGTTATTTATTGACTTGCGCGATAATTACGGAATTACCCAGATTGTTATGGACGGCGGAAATGATGAATTGGAACGTGTGCGTCCGGAATCTGTGTTGCAAGTTGTGGGAACGGTGGTTGCGCGTGACGCATCACAAATAAATGACAAAATCCCAACCGGCGAAATCGAGATTCAGGTTAAATCTTGGAATGTTTTGACAAATGCAGAAACTTTGCCTTTCCAAGTGTTTGGCGATGATGATACCAGTGAAGAATTACGGTATAAATATCGGTTCTTGGATTTGCGACGGGAAAAGTTGCACCATAATATTTTGATGCGCAACAAGATTATTAAATGGTTGCGTGATAAAATGTGGGATTTGGGTTTTTCAGAATTTCAAACACCGTTGCTGACGGCGGATTCGCCCGAAGGCGCACGTTGCTTTTTGGTGCCGTCGCGTTTGCATCATGGAAAATTCTATTCGCTGCCCCAGTCACCGCAAATGTTCAAACAATTGTTACAGGTGTCGGGTTTTGACCGTTATTTCCAAATTGCCACGTGTTTTCGCGATGAAGATTTACGCGCCGACCGGTTGTTAGAATTTTATCAATTAGATGTCGAAATGTCGTTCGTCGATTTGCCCGAAATTCAAAAGGTTGGCGAAGTTGTTATTCCGGAACTGATTCGGACTTTTGCCCCAGACGCAAATATTTATCCGGATATTCCGCATATTTCTTTTGACGATGCGATGTTGAAATATGGTTCGGACAAGCCTGATTTGCGGAACCCGATTTTGATTTCTGATGTTACGGATATTTTCCGTGGGTCGGATTTTGGAATCTTTGCCAATGCAATTGAAAATGGCGCGGTTGTGCGTGCGATTCCGGCACCGAACAGTGCCGACAAACCGCGCTCTTGGTTTGATAAATTGGGCGAATATGCCGTCAAAGAATTGGGTATGGGCGGATTAGCCTATATCGTTTTTGCCGATGAACCAAAAGGTCCGGTTGCGAAAAAACTGGACGCGGAACGCATTGAAAAGTTGCACAAAATTGCAGGTGATAATTCGTCATTGTTCTTTGTGTGCGATAATGTGGATGCTGCGTCCAAGGCCGCCGGGAAATTGCGGAATAAATTGGGCGCAGATTTGGGCTTGGTAAATCCGCGCGATTTTGCAATTTGCTGGGTTGATAATTTCCCGTTCTTTGAACCCGATGAAGAACGGAGTGGGGCACCCGCATTTACGCATAATCCGTTTTCATATCCTTTGGCAACATTGGAAGAGTTGGATACGCGCGATCCGTTCTCTATCAAGGCGGCGCAATTTGATATGGTTATAAACGGTATCGAAATGTGCAGTGGCGGGTTGCGTAACTATAACCCCGAAGTGATGAAAAAGTGCTTTGATATCGCCGGATACCCAATCGAGGCGGTAGAAAAGAACTTTAATGCGCTTTATACCGCGTTTAAATATGGTGCGCCACCGCATGGCGGGTTCGCATTCGGAATTGACAGATTGATTTCCGAAATTTTGGGCACGGGTGAAAGCCTGCGTGAAACGGTTGCTTTCCCGGCGAACCAGCGCGGTCAAGATTTGCTGATGGGTTCACCGAACGAGGTTACCGAACAGCAACTGCGTGATGTGCATATCCAAGTTCGTAAAAAGAACTAAATTTAGTGGTTGTTGATTTAGTATCGCCCACATTTTTGCGGGCGATTTGTTTTATTAAAATTTGTCGTGATTTCGTATGAAACTGCGCATGAATGCCGGGTCAAAGTATCGCATAATTTCTGATATCGAATATCCGCGTTTTCCGTTCGGTGCGATGGCAACACTTACGGTCACCGGATCGGGTGCGGTCCCGCGCATTGACATGCTAAGTTTTGCAGTCATTGCGCCGTGTTCAATTGATAAAGTCCCAATTGCGTCTGTGTGTCGCATGGATATGGTCAATGGTTCGGTTGTTCCAAAATTGCCGTTATTATATTTACCGATGATTCTCATGTTTTTGATTCTTGTCAGACCATTTTCAAGTGCCGCCATCAATGTATCTTCGACATTGGTGCGCGTTATGTTTTCGGCGTTCGCATAAAAAGCATCAATTCCGATTCCGTTTATATAACCGCCGTCAAAACTTAAATCCATATCGCCCACCATGTTATACCAAATATCGTGTGCAATATGTCCCGATGTATGCAATGTTATTTCTGCGGTAATAGTTGTATTTAATATGTTTAATGGAAAGTCGCTTTTTAATAATTCGCCATTTATTACAAATCGGTTCAATTGAATAAATATATCATATTCAGATCTTTCGCGAATAATTGTCGCCAACATGTTTCCGCGCGATGCATCATCCACAGAAAAGGTTTGGGTTCCGGATTTTAATGCGTAAACAAAATTTCTGTATGTGTTGTCGCCAATTACAAGGTTGTCCGCATCAAGATAGATGTTTGTATCAAAATCAAAAGGAACAAGTATTGGCGCATTTGCAATAAATTCCAGCTCGTCATATTTATTAAAAAATTCACTGTTCAAAAACGAATCGAGTTCCAATATTTTTGTATGCAAAGTGACACCATTTGAATTGGCGGTTCCGGTAAAAACATGGTTTGCTATTTTAACGGTCAAATCGGAAATGTCGCCACGGTTATTATAAAAGCCCGAAGCCGTATAATCAAAATCTTTGACGGAACGCAAGTCTATGTTTGGAAACCATTTTTTTATGCTGTTCCCCGTCAGGAAAAAGAAATTGTCGTGCAATGTCAAAGACCATTCATTTGAATTTGGAATAAAGGTCATTGTATTGTCTGTCCATACCATGTTGCCCGGTGCGTCCAGCATAAATTTGGGTAAAAGCTTCGTATGCGGGTTTAACCATTTTAATGTTTTTCCATAAACATAATCATATTCCAATGTTGTTTGACCATTTTTGTTGATATATTGACCACCCATGTTTGCAAATTTAAATTTTATGTTTGCGTTGCGGACACCAAGGCGCACCAAATATTCTTCTAGTTCGTCAATTGTTGCAGTACGATTTGCGGTTATTTCGCCGATAAGATTTTTTTTGTCGTATTTTATTTGACCCGCAATATCTCCGTATTTAAATTGTCGGCATTCCCAATCTTTACGGGTTCCAGAAAACAGACATTCAAGGTTTTTGCCTTCGTATTCGGTTTTTATCATAATGTTATGTCCGCCGCGTGCATCCATTGTGCCACCGGTAAAACTTGTCTTGTCGGCAATAATGCTGTGTATTTGGACATGGTCATCTGTTCCAAGTGTATCGATTTTTACATGATGAAAAGTTCGATCTTCGAATGTTAAATCGCCATAAAAATCTATGTTCATACGGGTGTTGCGAAGAATTTTTGTCGGACGCGTCAAAAAAGAAAAATCAAAATGCGTATCATCAGAATAAAGATTGATTGTATGCCATCCATTTGGTTCAAGTTCTATGTTCCCGCGAACATTATTTGCAACCAAATCATAAAATCTGAATCCGTATCCGCCGTCCCACCAAAAATCTGTACTTAAATTTACGTGTGATGTAATTTTTGGTTCATTAAATTCAAACCATTCGTTTATCTTGTCGGTGGCTATTTCCAATGTGCCCCCCGCCGCACCCGACGGATAAAGTTCTCCATTTATTTCCAAATTCATATTTTTATTTTTTATGGTAAAATTTTTATCGTTAAAACGGATGTTATATTTATGTTGACCCGTGCGAACAAGACCATTAAATACACCGTTTTCAAAAGTGCCGTCTATAATCTGGTATTCTTTGCCCATAAATTCCAGAACCGAATCGCGCACATCCAAATTATACCCAAGGTTCAAAGTTTCCAGTGATTTTAAATGAATTCTTGCACCGGTGGCGGATATCGCGCCATCAAGTTTTGTGTTTGTTATATCAAATAATCCAATAAAAGGTATTTTAATTGCAAGTGTCTTGGTTGTCCCGTTTGGGGTGCGGACATTATGCGCGACAATAGTCGGTTGTCCGACAAGACCGAAATTTATATCGCCATTGATTTCGATTTTTACACCGGTTTGGTTGAATATTGCGGATTCTATGCGCCCGCGAAGGCTGTTCAAGTTTATAAATGTTGGTGCAATTATAATGGCAATAATAATAGTGGTTATTATACTTGTCACCCACCATAAAATTCCGCGTTTGTTTTTTTGTTTTTTTGGCATAATTCTCGTCCCCTTGTTTTTTTATTATAACAGATTATACTAAGGATTATGAATAAAAAAATATTTAATCTTGTATGCGATTATAAACCGATGGGGGACCAACCAACCGCTATATCGGAATTGGTCGATGGAATAAAATCGGGACAACGTTCCCAGGTTTTATTGGGTGTTACCGGATCGGGCAAGACTTTTACCATGGCAAATGTAATTGCAGAATTGGGACGTCCGGCATTATTGATGGCGCCAAATAAAATATTGGCGGCGCAACTTTATACAGAAATGAAGTCTTTTTTCCCGAATAATCATGTGGAATATTTTGTGTCTTATTATGATTATTACCAACCCGAAGCATATGTCCCAACAACCGATACATACATTGATAAAGATGCGTCTATAAATGAACAATTGGACCGAATGCGGCACAGCGCGACACGCGCAATGTTGGAAGAACGCGATGTTATCGTTGTTTCTTCGGTATCGGCAATATATGGTCTTGGGACCCCAGAGCAATATGCAGGAATGAAGTTGGTTTTGAATGTTGGCGACAAAATGGGCCCCGGCGATGTTATTCGGGAATTGGTTGATATTCAATATAAACGAAATGATGTTGCGCCATCACGCGGGGATTTTCGTGTGCGTGGTGATACAATTGATATATTCCCGTCACACAGTCAAGATCGTGGATGGAAGGTTTCTTTTTGGGGTGATGAAATTGAAGAGATTTGGGAATTCGATACTTTAACGGGTGCAAAAATTATCAAACAAAATCGTGTTGCGGTATATCCAAATACACATTATGCGATACCTATGCCTTCGGTGGTCAGTGCAATTGGTCAAATAAAAAAGGATTTAGATGAACGGTTGGAATATTTTCGTAAAAATATGAAATATGTTGAAGAGCAACGGTTGCGTGAACGCGTCAGTATGGATATCGAAATGATGGAAGCCACCGGAACTTGCCGTGGAATTGAAAACTATTCGCGGTATTTGTCGGGACGCGCCCCGGGCGAACCACCACCGACACTGTTTGAATATTTACCGCAAGATGCAATATTGTTTATCGACGAAAGTCATGTAACGGTGCCGCAAATTGGTGCGATGTCACGCGGGGACAGGGCGCGCAAAGAAACACTGGCACAGTATGGTTTTCGTTTGCCGTCATGTGTGGATAATCGGCCATTGACTTTTGATGAATGGGATAAAATGCGACCGCAAACAATATTTGTTTCGGCAACGCCCGCAGAATGGGAATTAAATCAATCAAATGGCGTTGTTGCAGAACAAGTGATTCGTCCGACCGGGCTTTTGGACCCTGAATGTATTGTGCAACCAATTAAAAATCAAGTTGATGATTTATTAGAACGTGTTCGTGCAATAAAAGGTCGCGCTTTGGTAACGACGCTTACCAAAAAAATGGCAGAACAATTGACAGATTATCTTTGTGAAAATGGTGTTCGTGCACGATACCTGCACAGTGATATTGAAACATTGGAACGTATCGAACTGTTGCGTGATTTGCGAATGGGAAAATTTGATGTGTTGGTTGGGATAAATTTACTGCGCGAAGGTTTGGATGTTCCCGAATGTGAATTGGTCGCAATTATGGATGCGGATAAAGAAGGTTTTTTGCGGTCAACGCGTTCGCTGATTCAAACCATAGGTCGGGCAGCAAGAAACGCAAATGGGCGTGTGATATTATATGCAGATGTGATAACAGAATCTATGCGGGCGGCATTGGACGAGACAGCACGGCGGCGTGAAAAGCAAATGGCGTATAATGTTGCGCACGGTATTGTGCCAAAAACTGTGACCAAGGCAGTGTTTAATGAAGTGACCGAAAAATCAGAAAAACTTGATAAAAAGAACAGGTTTTTGTATACCAAGGATGGTCTTGTTGATGCCGAAACTTTGCGGCGCGATATCAAAAAGATGACGCAACAGATGAAAAAATCGGCAGAAAATTTAGACTTTGAAACCGCGGCGCAATTGCGTGATGCAATTCGAAAAATGGAAGATGATTTATTGATGTTGGAGTAAGATATGAAAACAATTATAACAAAAAATATTGATGAAACACGTGCATGGGCGCGGGATTTTGCGCGGGGGTTGCATGCACCGGTGACGGTCGCGTTGCATGGTGATTTGGGGGTTGGAAAATCTGAAATTGCACGCACAATAATCCAAACGCTTTGTAGTGCGGACACTGTGGTGCCAAGTCCAACATTTACGTTGGTGCAAACTTATGTTACGGGTGATGAAAAAATTTCACATTTTGATTTATATAGAATTGCTGATGTAGCAGAATTGGTTGAAATTGGTTTGGATTTTGCAATTCAAAATGATATTACTTTGATTGAATGGCCGGATATTGCGCGTGATATGTTGCCAAGTAATACAATTCATATTGATATAGAAGAATACGATTCGGGGCGCAAAATAATTATTCACTAGGTTGCTTTTTTAATAACGATTGTACCGCCAAAGGAAAGTCTGGCGCAGACGCAAGATACGAACCACTTACCAATATATCCGCACCCGCATCCCAACAGAGTGGGGCGGTTTCGGCGTTTATACCGCCATCAACCGATATAATAAATTTTAATCCATATTTTTTTCGTGTTGCGTTTAAAACAGATATTTTCTTTAACACACTTTTATCAAACATTTGACCCGCCGCGCCGGGTTTGACCGCCATTATCATAACTTCGTCAAGTTCGCGCAGAACAGTTTTTAAAAGCGTAATCGAAGATTCCGGATTTAATGCGATTCCAACACGCTTGTTCGCGTTATGCGCAATTTGAATTGCATTGCGTAACCCCGCAGTATTTGTTGAAAGTATAACAGTGTCGGCCCCCGCACCAATTGCATCGCGTGCCCATTCTGATGGTGCTTCGGTCATTAAATGCACATGCAGATGTCCCGTCCAAGATTCGCGAATATGTCGCAATTCATCAATGCTGCCTGCGATTCTGTCAACATAAAATCCGTCCATTATATCAACATGAATTGCCGATATCCCCCCAGAATAAAACATGCTGTATGTTTCGGGGGCGTTCATGTCAAAGCACAGGCTGCTTGGCATAATCGGAATAAATATCTTTTTGTTCTTTTTTTTGCGTCTGTGAAATATGCGAAATACTTTATCAAGTATCGATTCCCATCGTTCCAAACGTCCAATATATTTCTTGCGATGGTCGGCATTGGCTTGCCAAATATATTCTGATAATGCGCGAACAGTTGCGTCTGAATCGCATACATCTATTGGCAAATCAAACATATTGACCATGAATTCATAAAATCCCGGAATTTTTGTTATGCCGCCCGTTAAAATAATTTTTGATGGGTTATATTTTTCAATATAAGTTTGTGCTTTATTTTTGATGTCTTGAACCAAATTAGTTAAAAAGGGGACAATGATGTCGTTTACTTCGGCGCATGAAAAAGCATAAGCACTGTCAGCAGGACTGAATCGTGCCATGTCATTTGCACGCATATCTGCAACACGGAGCTTGATTTTCTCAGATTCTGAAAATGGTATGTCAAGTCTTGTCGATAAATCATGTGTTAAATCGTTTCCGCCAATTTTACAAACATCAAAAAACACTGGCCCGCGTCGCGTCCAAATAGATGTTGTTGTATTTTCCGCACCAAAATCGATAAACACCAATGTTTCTTTGTTGTTATTCATTGTTTCGTTCATCAAGAAATGCGGTGCATAGAATGCGGCGGGTTGAATGTGTGCATGACGCAAATTCGTTAAAAACTTTTGCATGTATTCATTGTCAAAAAATAATGCCGCAAAAGCCGAAACCAATTGTCGGTCTGTATGTCCAATGGGTGATAACATGTTTCGAATTTTCGGTGTGTCATATCGCAAAGGAATTATATGCAAAGGGTAAAAACCTTCGGGTGCATGAATAGATGCAATTTGTGATTTTATGTCGGCGGCGGTTATTTTATGTTCGTTTCCCCAAATTGTGCTTTGCGGTGTCATCGTAAAATATGCCGAACCAAAATTTCCCGTAATATATGCCGTATCAAAGCGTGTTCCAATTTGCTTTTCAAGTTCATCAATTACAGATTTTAGCGCAAAAACGGTATCAAAATCATCAATCGAATAATATGCACTGTGGTCAATTTGGGCATTTTTTATGCGATGCGCAATACCGCGAACACCGGCGGTCCCAATATCCAGACATAAAAAAGCCGAATCCATCATATTCATTTTATTTTACCAAAATTCGTGCAGAATCCCGCATGTCTATTACATGAATGTCTTTGGATAAAATATTATGCTTTTGATTCAAAACAACCAAGTTTGCAATTGCCGTGCTTGGGTCAGATTCGGGCAACATTACGACAATTCCACCGTGCATGCCAATATTCCAACGGCGATCATCGATCCATTCCATATATTCAAGATCGCCGATTAAATTTGTTGCCGCATTTGTTATGTCCCCGATATCGTCTGGGACCGGTCCGCGAAATACAACCGCGCCAGGGGAACGTTCTTCATTGGGCTTTTTTACAATTGTTCCATCCGCAGAAAGTGGATAATAATATGTTCCATCGGTCCATTCTGCAACCGCGCGATAAAGACGGATCTTCACCGACATGTTCCCATTTGGCATACGACGCACAGCCGAATTGCGTACCCCCGGGGTTTGTGCGATTCGTTCGTTTACCAATTCAAGGTTTACAGAATGTGTGTGTGTCCCGGGTGCGATTCCAACCGTTGCCGCAATTGTGGTAAGGTCTTTATCATTTGCATCTGCGGATACGGAAATATTGCGCACAGTTGCAATTGGTCCATAACCCATAAATGTCATTACTATACGTGCCGCAAAATAAATGGCAAGCAATATCGCCAGTATAAAATACAGCCAAAACAGTAAATTCCTTTTCATATGGCGTATTATAGCATATTTTTATTTAATATAAAAGGTTGAACAGTAAATTTTTACATCGCGCGCAACAAGTATCCGCGACGAAACATACAGCGCCGATAAGAACCAACAGATTTTGATGTTGTATTGCGCGGAACCGATAATAAAGCACGTTGACCAACATCTTTGTATTCGTTTGATTGGAATGTCACCCAAAGACCATCCCAATCAGGCATGCGTGCACTTTGATTTGGTGAGAGTAATTTTGCAAGTCGTGAACGCGGCATATATGATGGTGTATTTATGCCCAAACATGCCTTGTGGTCGCGAACGAATTGTTCGGTCGTGACCGATTCGTTTTCCCAATTAAGGATTGTTGCGTCATCAATGCTTCCACCGTTCGGCGAAGAACAAGCCGAAACCCCAAGAAATCCAAGGAATAAAATTATTTTCATTATTTTCATATTTCATATTATAATTTAATTGCCTTTTTGTGGCAATAGTTTTTATAATATGTAAGAATAATATCGAGGGAAAAGAGATGGCAATAGATGTGAACAATTTTATTAAACTTGCAAATTTCTATAACCAGACCGCAAAAATTATGTCTGCGATATGTGTTTCCAAGGGCGGAATTGCGATGGAAAACTATGTTGGTCGTTTTTTTGCGGCGGATGTTTTGGAATTTGTGCTAGAATATGGTGAAAGGTTGTTAAAGTCTGGGGATTCTGTGTCGCCTGATGTTGTGGATGTTATCGAAAGGTTTAAAAAACAGTTCGAACATGTTCGCGATTTGACAACACCTTCGCAAAAGGCAATATATGAAATGACATTGGAAGAGTTTGAAAAAGTAATGAATATATAATAAAAGGTAAAAATATGAAAAAATTATTTGCTTTGGTTGCATCGATATTTGTTGTTGGGTGTATGCAAGTGCCCGATGATATAAATACAATGCAATATGATACAGTCCAAGTGATTGATAATTTGGTTATTGATGATAATTCTGTACCGATATTTCCCAAAAAGGCGGCTTTGACCACGGACACTGCGCGACGTTTTTCGGTTGAATTGCCACGGCGTTGCACGGTTAATTGGGATAATCAATCGGTCGTATCTGTGGTGCCAGATGAAAAAATCGAAATTGTGCGTTTGAATGTTGGTGATGCTTTTCCGGATGATTTGACCGTGTCCGATTATGATTTTAGGAAACAAACGGTATCTGCGGCATTAAATAAATTACTTGAAGGAACCGATATTGCCGTCATAGAACAAGGTCAAATGGTCGAAAAGGTGTCGGGGGTTATTGCTTCGGGTGCGCTTTCTGATGCGGTTGATTTGATAACGCGTTTGGGTCGCGTGTATTATTCTTATGATGCAGATTTGCGCGAAATAAAGTTGTTCAATCGTGCAAAATGGCTTATTAAAATGCCGCATAATGATACAATAGTAATGGCGCTTTTGGACGCGATGCATGGCGCAGATGTGCGGAATATGATTGTTGATTGGGCGGATAATACTTTGGTGTTCGAAGGCGATTATCAAACAGAACGCGAAGTCGCGCGTATAATTTCGGATATATCGTCTAAAAAATATGTGATGGCATGGGATATGGATGTGTATCGTGTATATCCGCGGACCGATAATCCGATTATATGGATGAATTTGTTGCCGGCGTTTGGGGACAAGAATATAAAGATGTCTGTGCCGGGTGTTGTCGGGCGTGCTTTGGTTGTTGGTCCAGAGATAAATACAAAAACTTTGCAAGAATTCTTGTCGCAACAGGCTAATGTTGTATTGGTGTCCCAAGGGCAATTTGTGGTGCCTGATGGGTGGCAATCGCGATTCGATATTGGTCAATGCAGCAAAGAAGAACGTTTAGAGACAGACCTTATTGTTGGTGCAACCGCAAAATATGCCGATTTTGCGGGCAAAAAGAAGATTGATGCTAAGATTGTTTTGCGTACCAGTAACGGCGAATTGTCTTCGTTCACAATCCCGTCCAGCATTGGTGATAACTATGTCATAATTGGAATTCCGACACATTCTTTTGTGACAACGCCGGAAACATTGATAAGCCCGTTCGCAGAATTGGTTGTGTTTATGTCGCCGCGGATTGTATCTATTGTTGACCCTGCCAAGATACCCGCGGAGCCGCAATTGGTTGGTGACGCATTACGGAATTACTTGCGTAATTAGGTCGGTGTGTTAGAATAGGAAGCATAATGTTCAGTAAACTGGAAAGAAAAATTGCATTTAGATATTTGGGCGCAAAGCGGCGTGGCTTTGGGTCAGTGGTGTCGTGGGTGTCTTTGATTGGAATTATGTTGGGTGTGGCGACACTGATTGTTGTTATGTCGGTTATGGGCGGTTTTCATGATACGTTACTTTCAAGAATTGTTGGAATGAACGGACATGTCGTTGTGTATCACCAAGATGGTGCTATTGCGGACTATGATTTCTTGATTGATAAAATGCGCCAAAGTAATACTGTTAAAAATGCGGTGAATTCTATTGTCCCGATTGCCGAAGGTCAAGTCATGGTAACGCATGATGGTAATAATTCTGGGGCTATGGTGCGCGGTATTCGTATGAATGATTTGATTGCAAAAACGAAAAATGGAACACGTGTTTATGGCAAGAATTTGTCGCAAATTGCTGATGGAGAATTGGTGATGGGTGCGACTTTGTCGCGGAACTTGGGTGCGCATATGGGTGATAGTGTGTCGTTGGTTTCGGCAAACGGTGCAACACCGACCGCATTTGGAACTATGCCACGGATTATGTCTTATCCGGTTATGAGCTCGTTCTTTATGGGTATGTATGAATATGATTCTGGATATATATTTATGCCACTTGCCACGGCGCAAAAATATCTGAATATTGGGGACGCGGTGACGCATATTGATTTGTTCTTGTGGGACGCAGAAAAAACTGATGCGGTGCGCGATGCGTTGATAAATATTTTACCTGATGGTTATGTTGTTCGTGATTGGCGTGATTTGAATCGTGGATTCGTTGGCGCACTTCAGGTTGAATCAAATGTGATGTTTTTGATTTTGATGCTGATCGTGATTGTGGCGGCGTTTAATATCGTATCGTCGCTTGTTATGTTGGTCAAAGATAAATCGCGCGATATCGCGGTGTTGCGCACTTTTGGTGTGTCGCGGCGTTCAATGATGAAGATATTTATTTTGTCGGGTACCAGTATCGGTGTAATTGGTGCAGTTTTGGGAACAATTTTGGGATTGGTGGTCGCAGTTTATATTGAACCGATTCGGCAATTTTTCCAATGGGCAACTGGTCGTGATTTGTTTCCGGCGGAATTGTATTATTTATCTGAATTGCCGTCCAAGGTTGTACCGGCAACGGTCATTGGAATTGCGGTGATTGCGATTGCACTGGCGTTTTTGGCGACAATTTATCCGGCATGGAAGGCCGCCAACACCGACCCAGTGGAGGTGTTGAGAAATGAATAGCAAAGGGATTTTATAGATGGCGTCGATATTGAATTCTTTATCAAAACCAAAGCAGGGCGAAGTTGTCTTGTCGGTGCGCGATATTAAAAAGACCTTTGTCGAAGGAGGCCAGCCGTTGCATATCTTGACGGGTGGCGGGTTCGATTTGCACAGGGGGGAAATTGTCGCACTGGTTGGACCGTCGGGTTCGGGAAAATCTACTCTGTTGCAATGTGTGGGATTATTGGACAAACCATCCGGAGGCAGCATTTTGGTCGCGGGCGTGCCGGTGCATACTATGAATGATGAAATGCGTACAATGGTTCGTCGGCGCAAGTTAGGTTTTGTGTATCAACGGCATAATTTATTATCGGACTTTACGGCATTGGAAAATGTTATGTTGCCTATGTTGGCAAATGGTGTCGCGCCAGATGTTGCCGCGGCACGGGCAATGAAATTGTTAAAGGCGGCAAATGTCGCCCATCGTGCATCGCACTTGCCGGGACAAATGTCGGGCGGCGAACAACAGCGTGCCGCCGTTGCGCGTGCGTTGGCAAATAATCCTGATATTTTGTTGGCGGATGAACCGACGGGAAGTTTAGATCCAAATCATGCGGTTGCAGTGTTTGAATTGCTGTTAGATTTGGTGCGTAAGAATAAGATGGCTATGCTGTTTGTCACGCATGATATGTCTTTGGCAAATCGTGCAGACAGAAAAATTACAATCAAAGGCGGAATCGTCAAATAAATAAAAAACAAAGGAGAGAGACAATGAAAAAATATACCGAAGTAAAAAATAATTGCTATGTTTGCACGCGTACGCACAAGATTTTGGCGTGGATTGCGTTGATTGGTATATTTTTGTGCGGCATGATGACGGGTATATCTTTGTGGGGATATAAACATGTCCAGTCAGCAGAATCCGCTGTATACAGCATTTCTGACAGTGTTAAAAATAAACAAACGTGCGCCGAAATCGAAGAAAAATTGTTGGAATATATTTCCGATGATGATTATGCACAGAACCTTAAAATATATAATGTGTTGTCTGTGCGTGGGTGCGAAGATAATAGGGCGCGTTTCAGTGAATTGGCGGTACGCGAACATATGTTGTTAAACACTATGGATGAAGTTTTCAATAATACGGTTGCGGAACGTCCTTGCCAAGTTATTGAAAGACAGTTGACCGAAGAATTAGTGCCGGGGTATGCGAATTCATATGGACATTCGCGTAATGCAAAAATCTATTCACAAATGGCGGAAGATGGTTGTCCGGAAAATGCAAAGAAGTATGCTCAAATGGCGTTAAATGAATTGCAAATTGCCGAAGGTATTCGTGTTGATGAAAATGATATAGATAAAGGTGAAATGTTATCTACGGTGAATACATATAAAAAATTGCAAATGCAAAACGAAGCAAAAAAGTATATTAAAAAAGTTGAAAAGTTGGTCGATCCCGGAATTGACTTTATAATGGAACTTCAACGTGTCATAGAAGAATAGGGCAGTAAAAATGAAATTAAAGTTTGTATGTTTTTTGGGTGCGTTGTCTTTGCTGGTTGCGCCGGCGATTGCAGATGATGATGTTGAATATCAAGAATTCATCGAAATAGAAGATTTATATGAAGATGACGATATTGACGACGCTTATGATGAAGAATATATGACCGAAGAAGTGCGTGGTGTGTCTGAACGTTTGACTTGTGCCGATATAAATGAACGCATTGCAAATTTGCGCGAAGATGTAAAAAGTTATCCGGAATTTCAAGACGAATTGAATGCTATGACCGCGCGGTGGCGTTCCCAATGTGCGCCGGTTGCAAGTCGTCGTCCGGTGCGAAATTATTTGAATGCTCGTTCGGCTGCGGGTGCGGAAATGCCGCCGGTTGAAGAGGTCTTGGAACCGGAAGCCACCGAAGTCGAAGAACCGGTTGTTGAACCAGAACCCGAAAAAACACCCGAAGAAATAGAAGCAGAATTAGCCGCCGCCGCCGAAGTTGCCGCAGAAAATTTGGCAAAAGGCTTGTGTGCGGATGGTGCAAAACCAAACAGGTATGGTTGCTGTGCGGGATATAAGTTTAAAGAAGTTTCACAAATGAAATTCGCGTGTTGCGCAGACGACGATTGCATGGAACCGATTGTAAAAAAATAACATTGACACATTATTATATGTTTTTGTATTATGAAAATGTATAAATAAAGGAGTAAAAACATGAATAAAATATTATCACTGTTGTCTGTTGGCGCATTGGCACTGGTTGCCTGTGGTCAAGATTATAGCAAATATGATGCAATATTACCCGGGTGTGAAAGAATAGAAACAACCAAGGCACACTTGGTGTATAAATGTCCTGCAGATCAAGAATGGGTTGCTGGTGTCAAAGCTATGGAACCGAATGGTAAGTTCAGGGCGGGTGGTCAATTAAATCCGGCTGAATTGTATGCTGATACCGCAAATGTGTATGTTGAGATTTCTTTGAATGACCCGGATAGGTGCAAAGAAGATTTTACAGTGCGCACAATGATTGCGGAACCTGTTGAAGGTGGAGATAATTGGGCGTTTGTTGGGTGCAGATAAAAATACTCAATATAAAATAACAAATCCCCGAATTTATTTCGGGGATTTTTTGTTCGGGGTGTTAGAAATTATACCGGAACTTTATGCGACCTGTTTGTGATGTATAATCTTGACGCATTTCTAAATCATAGTTCAATGATACATCAAATCCGCGATAGTTCATCACTAAACCTAATCCCACTTCGCCGGCAATTCGCGACAGACGGTCGCCACCCAAAGTGTACGCGTTCACACCAGGCATTGTTACAGTTAAACTTGTTCGGTCAGATATGACATCATATTTCAAAGCATAGTGTGCTTCGGGGCGCAGTTTTGAAAACCGTGTCGGGTAAAAATCCATTCCGTATTTTGTCCCCAATGATAATGTCATATAATCTGATTTTTCAAATTTGTTTTCAACGCCAAGTGAATTTTTATAATCTGTGGAATTGATATGCAAATATCTGATTCCAAATTCTGGGACAATGTCGCCAAAGAAATTGCAGCCTGTGGCAACGGCGATACCGTACGAGTCTGTATCATAATCAGATGTTACGCCAACGCCCAATGCAGAACCGTTTTCAGAATAATCAGCCATTGTGTAATTCAAAATCGTGTTCAAATACCATCCTGTGGGGTGATATTCGCCGTATACAAAGATTGTGGAAGAATCGATGTCTATATCGCGCGATGTGGCGGATATATTGGAACGCGTAAATGAATATCCGGCACCCAAAGTGAATATATCATTGATTGTTCCATCAATACCGGCACCAATCCCCCAAGTGTATCCATTAAAGGTGTCGTTTAATTTGGATTTGTTGTATATCCCTTGGGTCCATACTCCACCGGCATTCATATATGCGTCGCCGCCGTTGCGTCCCATACCGCCCATACGGGCCGATGCCAATGATGTTACAGTATTTTGTGTTGCCGCACCAACGGTTTGAATAACAGGATGTGTTTCAGGATTGATAACGGTTGTGGCGTGTTCAACTGCTGTTTTTGCCGAGTCTGTTCCGGATGCCAAAGTTTCTTGGACCAATACCGCAACTTCGTTTAGTGCAGTTGATGTTGATTCGGCTAGGCTTGCGACAGTGGTCGCGGCGTTTGTGCTGATATTATTTTCGGTTGCGATATCAGATACGGGTTTTAATTCTGCGGTTACGCTTGATGTTTCCCATGTTATGTTATAAATCGGATTGGTCAGGTCAACATTGGCAAATGTTTGATTGCCAAATACATTATATGTTCCCGCTGATTCCAATGCCAATTTCAATGTGCCGTTGCCGGTGAATTCTGAGGCAACATTAAATTGTGCATCTGCACCGCTGCGCAAAGTCGCAATCATTGTCCCGTCAAGTCGTACAGAATCTTGGGTCAATGTTGTTGTGCCGATGTTTAATGTTGCGCCCGACGATATGTTTAAAATTCCGCCCCCATCGATTCCGCCATCGATTGTTGTGTTTCCATTTATATTTAATGTGCCGTCATTATAGATATCGTTTGCGATTCCGTTTGCAGTATTATTGCTGAATGTATTTGTGCCGTTCAGGTTCACAATACTGTTATTATAAATCGCACCACCAAGGTTCCCCGATGTATTATTTGTAAAATTGTTTGTGCCGTTTAATGTGACTTCGGTTGTTCCGGTTGAGCCACTTGATGCGGCGGCACTGTTCCATATTGCGCCACCGTTTAGTGCTGCGCTGTTATTCGAAAAACTTGTTGATCCGTTTATTACAAGTATCGCATTTTGTGTGTTGCCATCAAAAGCACGCGAAACGATGGCGCCACCGTGTGCAGACGATGTGTTTGATGTAAATGTATTTGTGCTGGCGTTTGTTCCAATGATCAATTCTGTGGTGCCGGTATTGCCGCGATTGTGTATTGCCCCACCACCACTTTTGGTTGTGCCTGTATCAGACGCGATGTTGCCATTAAAGATATTTTCATTTCCTAATATAGTTAAATCCGATGCATTAAATATTGCGCCACCATATCCCGCATTTGATTTGTTGTTTATAAATGAAACCTGGGTCGCATTAAAAGTTACTGTGCCACCATTATCAAAAGCTCCTGCGGAACTGGTTGTTGTATTTCCACTGAATAAAATATTCCCATATGTTTCAATATTGACAGTTCCCGCATTTTGCAGACCGCCACCGTTGCTGCCTGTATTATTTGTGAATATCAAATTTCCACCGGTCATTGATATAGTGCCAACATTAATCAATGAACCATTTAAAGTATTTGTATTTTCATTAAATGTTGCGCCATTTGCAAAGACTATTTCACGATTCGTATTATGGTTCCAAACTGTGCCAATGCCAGTATTTTTGGAAAAATATGCGCCGGAATTAAAGGTAATTGTGCCGGCATCTTCGCCGCTGAATATGGCCGAAGCGCTGTCGGCGGAATTATTTGTAAATGTTGCGGAATCATTAAAGATTATATCGCCACCAAGTGCCGCGATTGCGCCGCCTTGTGTGTCTGCACTGTTTCCGTCAAAGGTTGCAGACTTTTCAAATATGATATCACCACCGGTCATTATCGCGCCACCTTTGGATGCAGAGGCGTTTTCGGAAAAATTTGCCGAATTATTAAATACAATCATTCCGTCACGATGATATATTGCGCCACCACCAACATATACACTGGTTGATGTTCCGGTTACGGAATTTCCAGAAAAATTAACCGAATCGTTAAATGTGATGTCTGGTGTGGATGCGGTGCCGTTACCATAGTTAAATATTGCACCGCCACCGTTTATGTTGTTTGTGCTGTTACCTGTAAAATTTGTTGTGCCGTTGAAAACGATTTTTCCGCCAACCGTGTATCCTTCACCATTAAGTGATGACAGCCATCCATTTCCAATTACACCGCCCATACCTCCGTCATTTAAAGAGTTGCCATTAAACAGTGTTGTTCCGTCAAAAGTCAATGTGACATCGGGAACATCAATCATATAAAATACTCCGCCGTTGTTTGCTGTTGTAGATGCAATATTTTCGGCAATTAAATCAGTATAAGTAGTATTTTCTGTTATTACTTGGCGTGTTGTTATTGGGTCTGCGTTGGCGGGTATAATTGCCAATGCCGGCAACACGGATATACCAAGAAAGTTTGTATAAATGGGGTGTTTCATTTTTTCTCCTTTTGCTTGGTATAATGTATATAACTTTTAAACCAGGAAATAACTAGGTTCGTATTCATACAAAAAAAGACCGCAATTCTGCGGTCTTGAAAATAACAAGCTATGTTCTTATTCTATCATATGTGCATCCAAGAACAATGATTGTGATAAAGCATTGAAGAAATTTTGATATGCAATCGGATTTGTTATTTCGTGCAAGTTCGCCGTGGCATTTGCACGCACAATTATTTGTGATTTTCCGGACGGACGCATGGATACCGTCATTTTTGAATTGTTAACAAAAGATGTGCCACTTATCGTGCCCAATGTTTCATCGGCTTTATCAATTATAAATCCCAAATCTTGCATGGTCGCAATTACACTGCGCATAACCATCTGTTTATCATTACTGTCAAATGCACGTGATTGATAGTTTCGGGTCGCAACTTGGGAATTTTGAGTACCAAGGATATCTTGGTGCGTTGAAACGCATCCGCCCATCAATGTTATGCCAAATAAAATAATAAAAATTTTTTTCATATGTTTTCCTTTATATAGAATTTGCCGTCAAGAATAACGATTGGCCGAGTTTATCAAAGAAGTCTTGATAAATTTTTGGATCTGTAATTTTTTCAATTCTTGATTCGTTTTTATTGTTCCAAATAATGCGCGCAAATTCTATGCGAACATTGTATCCAGCAGAATTTCGACTTTTGGTTGATACCAGTGTAG
Source organism: Candidatus Enterousia sp. (assembly GCA_045613345.1). GTDB lineage: Bacteria > Pseudomonadota > Alphaproteobacteria > Rs-D84 > Rs-D84 > Enterousia. Next base: position 147,632 of record JAZLAT010000005.1, on the reverse strand, counting down.
TATATATTTTTTGTTCGGTATCATATACCGGCGGATTATTTGATTTTGATAAAGCAGACAACATAACAAGCGCAATTTTTGCACCGGTATTTCCTGCCTCGCGTTTTTTTGATGCGGTAATCAGCCCAAGTTTAGTTTCGCTTTCGTCAATAGTGAATCCCAAGTCTTGCAGCACACCCGCTGATGCGGAAAGGATAAGTTCTTCGTCGTTTGTATCGAAATGCGCGGTTTCCATCTGGCGGCGCGCCAAATAATTTTCATCCAGTTTATAATAGTTATCATATGAAGCGCACGAAAATAATGCTAACGCACAAGAACAGATGATGAAGAACTTTTTCATATTATGTGTTCCCTAGAATGTAGATGTGCGATATGCAAAATCACGAACTTTTTGGTTTTCATCAAATTTAACAATGATGGTTAAAGTGCGTTGATTTTGTGAATATTTCGTACTTGATGTGCCGGCAATCAACAACCATACGCCCGATGAAGATGATGATACATTTGTTGATACACGGTCATATACCCATGTTTCGCGTCGTTGGTCATCGGTTGTTATCATGTTTGGTGAACCCAAAACCGCAACAACATCTGCCGAAGACATTCCAATTTTTATCTCGCGTTGCGCCGCAGCCACGGTCAATTGTTCTTCGTGAACCGGGTCACCTGATGTGCATGCGGTTAAAAAAGGTGTTATTGTCAAACAAAAGATTAAAAATATTTTTTTCATAACAGACTCCTTGTGTATGTATTATATCATACTTAAAATTTTTATAAAACAATATATTATTTTTCGGGTTCTTTTTGTTTTTTAACAATGTATAATTTTCGATTATACCATTGGGCGATAAAAATATCATCTATGTTTTTGATTTTCTTTTCACGCAATTCGGCGCGTAACCATTTGTCGTTTTTATTGATTTTTTGTAATGCAGATTCATCAACTATTCCGTTATCAATCAATACAGTTGGATATTTTTTGTCGCCTTTTTTAACAATGGTTAATTCGCCATTTGGTTCTATTTGTGCCATTTCGATTTCATCAATAGCATGAATTTTATGTTGACGCATAGCAACCGCTAGGTCACGACCAGATATTTTTAATTGCTGCATTTTTTCAGTGTTTAATCGCCCGTTTTGAATTATTACTTGGGGGCTGCCGATGAAAATTCTGCGTCCAAAATTTGTATAAAAAGTTAAACGATTTAATATGCTGATAAGCAAACCATATATTAAAACAACAAAAACAAATTCCAAAAGATCAATGCCTTTGTTCAAAATAAATTCAGATAAAATCGCACTTAAAAGAAAGTTTATGATAACTGATAACGGTGTCATTTGTTTCAATGTTCCCGATGTGTTGAACATGTGCATAAACAGCACCGCGGCACCAATCGCCATAATCAATTTTACTATCATAAGGCCATAAATCAAAATAAAGTGCAACATTATACGCCTCTTGTTGGGTGAATATAACACCAAAAATACTGCGTATGTTATACGACAAAATGCCTAGAAAATATTTACGCAAAGCACAAATCATTTTTTGCAAGCAGATATGTTTGAAATAGTTTTAACCATGAACAAATTCAAACGATGACTGGTTTGATGGCTTTTGTCAGGTGCTATCTGCTGTTTGATTTGTTACGCATATGTTTTTTCATGTTCATAATACGATTATATGATTGACGAATTCGTGAGCGTTTAATTTTACCTTGGTGTACCAGTTTTACAATTGTTTTGTTGACTTCTTCACCACGATTTGCATCAAAACTTAAATTGTTTCCAAATACCAATATGTCATTACCAGCGTTTATTGCCATTTCTATTGCTTTTTCACGACCATATTGGTTTACAATGGCGCCCATATCCATATCGTCCGAGAAAATAACACCGTCAAATCCCATATCGCGTATCATTTGGATTGTGCTACCAGATAATGACGCGGGTAAAGTATCAAAATTATTATTCACAACATGCGCAACCATAACTGTTGTTAGTGGGGAAGCATTCGTCAAAAGAGCTTTCCATGGTTCTAATTCATAATCTTGATAAGTTTTTGTTATGTCAGTAAGTCCGGCATGTGTATCCCCTGTGGCACTTCCGTGACCAGGAAAATGTTTAAACGAACTGACTATGTTCGCATCATTTAATCCATCAGAAAAGGCTTTTCCAAATTCTGTTACGATATTTGGGTCGGATGAAAAACTGCGTTCAAGCGCCCCAATCGCAGGTGATTTAGGGTTCACATCAACATCTGCGGATGGCGCAAAATCAACATTGATACCCAGGTTATAAAGACGTGTCCCTAAATCGTACGCAACATTATATGTGGTTTTTACGTCGGTTTTTGCCATTTGTTTTGCAGATGGAATGGGTGAGAAACCATGTTCTGGTTTTAAACGTTGAATGTTGCCGCCTTCTTGGTCGATGGCTATTAATAATGGTGTTGAAGTAATAGATTGCAGATGCGTTGTCAATGCTTGGACCTGATTCGTATTTTTTATATTTGACGAAAAAATATGTTTTTTTGCTTCTGGTATAGTCATGCCTTGGGCAACCAGCCCGGATACATCAACATCAAACAGTATAACGCCACCAATATGACCTTTTCTTATCTGTTCTTCGATTGCAATAAAACTTTCTTGGTTTTCACCATTACCATCACCGTGAAAACCAGTCATTATCATTTGACCAACCATTTTATCTAAACTTGGGGCAGATAACCAATAAGCCAAACCTGTGCCGGCGCATAACAAGACAAACAGTGCAATTATAATATTTGTTTTTCTATTCATTGTGCAACCTTTTTTCGTGAATAAATATACAATATATGGCGTTTTTTTTCAATGTTTAAATGTCTGGTTCTCTATTCAGCGGTCGTTCGTTTTTGCACGGCCGCTAATTATGTATTCTCGTATTGGTGCTGCGTCCGACAGGCGTGCATGCGAAACGCGAGTTGTTATCATGCTGTTTTTATGATAGAATTAGGGCGAAAGGTTTTGTTATGAAAGAATCAGATGAAATAAAACAGGGAAATAGCTCGATAGTTCATTTTTATCGCGATTTAGGCTATGTTATTAAAACTCCGAAAGAGGGTATTGATATACAAAAGTATATGAAGACCCAAAAAAGCGCTGGTGAGATTATGTCGGCTGTTGCAACAAGAGTAAAAGAAATGGGGGTTGATATTGATATACCTTCAACTTTAAGTATGCAAAATGCTGAAATTAAAGAGACAATCGTTTCTGGGGATGGTTTTAATATTGATACCTATAAAACACTAGATAATAAAACAAAGGACAAATTAGCAAAAGATTTGGCAACTTTTATGATTGCTATGCATATGATAAGAACTCCAAAAATATTTAAAGCTGTGGATAGTGAAATACTTTTGAAAAAAGAATTGGACAGGGTTTTTGAAAAAGACGATAAATTAAAAGATGCCGATGTTAAAAAACAAATTGATAAAGTTATGAGTGTTTTTACTGATACAAATGTTAGAGGTGTTGTGCAAAATGCCATTAAGTATGTTCGGCTGAATAATGATACTGCAGATAATATTTTTGCAATTAGACATGGTGATTTACGAGATAGTAACATTAGATACGATAAAAACAAAAATCGTCTAGGTATCATTGATTTTGAACGTGTTACAGGAAAAGATGGCTCTATTGAAGAGGGGCATATTTACGAGGATTTTGTAGGTTCGCCACCATCGTTGTCGTGGAATTTTATGAAAAGGGTGATTAAACAATATAATTACCTAAGTGATAAATTAGGACTTGATATTATGATAAATCCTGAAAAGATTAAACAGTTATCAATAGTTAAAATTGCATTATTGGCGGTCAAAAATAACTGGTCTGAAAAAGAGGTGACAAAAAGATTGACAACATTAGGATTGATGGAATCAGAAAAAGCGAATGCTTTCAAAAGGGGCATAATGAAACTGATTGAAAAAGCAAATAGATATAGAAAAATTGATAGTCGTAGATATTAATTTTGTTTTGCCCACACACCACAACCACATTGAATATAAATACTAAATAGAGCGGTTTTATGTCGTTTTTGTAATATTTTGCTTAGTTCGAATTTTTTTAGTGATTTATAAGCGGTTCGAAAGTGTATTTGAAAAGATAAAAAATCGAAATTTGACTTTCGAACTCATGAAAATTTATTTTTTTGCTCTTTGGAATGCGCTACGGCCCCTTGATAAACAATAATCAACCGCAGGGCAAAAACTCTATTAAAAATATATGGGGCGCACTCAATTCGCTCGCGCGGCACTGTGGTGCCGGCTGCGCGCAACCCGTAACGATTTCACTGCATTACATTTGTGAAATCTACTTGGTTTCGAACCCGCAACAAAGTTGCAGATGTTGTTCGTGGCCCCAAAACCAATATTAAAACGCCCATAAAGGGCGTTTGAATATTGGTTGGGGCGCACGGATTCGAACCATGATAAAGAGAACCAAAATCTCTTGTCCTACCATTAGACGACACCCCAAAAGTGCTTGTATTATAGAATAATTTTAGACAGTTGCAATAATAAAATTTTCTATTTTTTTGCCCTTGACTTATAATTATTAAAAATTATAATGATTTTTGGTTTTAATAAAAGGTGGTTTTATGGTTAAAAAAGAACTTATTGGTCTGTTGGAAAAAAATATCGTTTTGTTCGCAAAATTGTCCGAAAGAATCAATCGGGCGCAAATAGATTTTGGCGGTTATTCACGAACCCAGGCTCAGTTGCTGGTGCGCTTGTATGTCGGGGGACGTGTACGGTTAAAAGACTTGGCCGCGCGAGAGTTTTTGCCGGCGCCAAATATTTGTGCGGCATTTCGTAAGATGGAACGCGACGGCGTTGTATTGCGCACGGTTGATGAAAATGATCGGCGTAATACTTGGTATTCTGTGACCGATGCGGGGGCGGATTTTGCGCGCAAGATTATTGAAATGCTGCATAATGCGATTGCGGTAATCTTTAAAGATATTGATAAAAATGATGAAGAAGAATTGATTCGTTCTTTCAAATCTATGCATAATATTTTGATGAAAATAGGGGATAAAAATGCGTAAAATTTTTGCTTTTGTTTTTGCTCTATACAGCGGATTTCAATGTATAGACGGTTTTGCTTTGGATTTGTCTTTGAATGATGCGGTGACAAAGATTGTTGCTGAATCAAATGATTTGAAAAAGGCGGATGCAAACATTAAAAAAGCCCAAGCTTCATTGGATATAGCAAATTCTCATCGTTGGTTTAATGTCGAAGGAACGGTGACATATATGAATTTGATAAATGTCGAAAAACCATTTGATTCATATAATGTAAAGTTGCCACCAGAAATTGGCGGACTTGTCCAACAAATATCCCAGGACACAATGTCTTTGCCGAATAACATTGATATTCCCGATAATATCTTTATGGCGGGTGTCAAAGTTACTCAACCGATTTATACTTTTGGCAAGATTGGAAACGCAGTGGACAGTATGCGGAATGCCGTAAAAATAGGCGAATACAGCAAAGAAATGGTTATGCGTGAAGTCAAATATGCCGCGACAGATTTGTATTGGACGGCAAAAATGACCGATGAAATTGTCAAAATTTCCAAGAAAAATTTGGACGATGCGGTTAGTGCTAAACGCAAACTTAATAATGCGGGGCGCGCAAGTCGTGGCAATTTGGTTAAAATAGAATCTGATATTGCAACCAAAGAAATAAATTTGTCTGATGCCGAATTTAATCGCGATACGGCGCACAGGATGTTGAAAATAATGGCGGGTATTGATGTAGATGAACCATTGAACCTTACCGATGAGTTCCCAGAAACTTTCCCAGAAATGGAAAACAAAAAATTGACCGATACTCCGGAATGGAATATGTTGAATCAACAGGTGCAAATGTATGAATCCAAGGCGTCATCAAATCGTGCAAATGGTTATCCTACATTGGCGGCAGTTGGGTCTTATAATTATGTTACATTGGATAAAGATTTTAAAAACATGTTTAATTCGGATGCGTCGCAATCGGCATATTGGGGATTGGCGTTGCAGGTGCCGATTTTCAGTGGCGGCCTTAATCGTGCAAATGCCACGGTTGACGCGATGAATGCCGAAGCGGTGCGTCAAGATTTGGACAAATCCAAGAAGATCACATCGGAAAAATATGCAAATGCAATAAAGCAATATAATCATCTTTGTGGAAATTTGGCGGGGCTTTCTAATGCACGGAATTTGGCGGCGCGGGCATATGGTTTTTCGCGCGACAGATTTGCCGCGGGTCAAACTTCGGCGGTAGAATTGGCAGATGTTTCGGCGGGACTTTACCAGCTTGATATGGCGTTGTTGAATGCAAAATACAAGATTTTGATGTCCGCCGAGATGGTGAAAAAATTGGGTGAATAAAATGAAAATATTTGGTAAAAGTTTTGACAATAATAAATTGAAAAAAAATCTCTATACAGCGGTTTTGGCTGGATTGGTGATTTGGTTTGTATATCGTTTTATTATGATTGCGATTGAATCGCAAATGATTGTGTTTAATCCAATTCGCGAAAATGCAAAAAGCGGAATTTTGGTCGATACTGTTGTTGCCCATAATGATACAAGTATTGTCAAAGTACCAATAGATGTTCGTGATAATCGTGCATATGTTTCTGGGGCGCGACGCGGTCAATTTGCGGTGGGGCAAAAGATTGGTGATGGAGAAATTATTTCTGTGTCATCGAGAATCGATTTGAATTCTGGAATGTATATTGTGCGGACGCGTGGGGTCAAGGACGGGTTAAATATGGTGTTCGTGCAAACAAGTGGTTTTTGTGTGCCTGCGTATGCTGTGCGCGATGGGGTTGTTATGGTTGCCCAAGGTAATATTGCGGTTTCGCAAAATGTAAATGTTGTTATCCAAGATTCTGAAATTGCATGTGTCGCAAGTGGAATCAGTGAAGGCGATGTTGTCATTGTATCCAAAGTAGACAATGGGGCAAAAGTAAAAATCAAAAAATAAACGGGGGTTGCACGATGTTAAAGTTCTTTATTAAAAGACCAGTAACGACGGTTATGTTTGTTCTTTTGTTTGTGGTTTTGGGGATTGTTGCGTACCCCAAGATGAATGTGGAGCGTACTCCGGCATTGGACTTTCCAATGGTGACGGCGACATTTGTTTATCCGGGTGCCGCGCCAGTTGAAATGGAGTCCCAGATTATCAAAAAAGCCGAAGATGCGATGTCCCAAGTCCCAGAACTTAAAAAACTGACATCCCAGGCGTTTGAAAACGGCGGATATGTTATGGCAGAATTTAACCTGGGGGTCAATGTTAATGACAAAGCCAGTGAAGTTAAATCCAAGATTGATGCATTGGCTTCGGAGTTTCCGTCTGATATGAAACAGCCCGTTATTGAAAAGTTAAATCCCTTACAAACTTCGGTTGTTGATATCGTCTTGCGCGGGGCAGAATTGCGTGATTTGCAAGAATATGCAGATAATGTTTTATCTAATAAATTGACATCTGTGAATGGTGTTGCAAGTGTATCGATATTTGGTGGTGAAAAGCGTGCTATACGGGTTGCGTTGAATCCGGAATCTATGGCGGCGCATGGTGTCACGATTATGGATGTTGTTGCGGCGATGGGTGCGAACAATTTGAATGTCCCGGGCGGAAAAATAGAAGTTGGTGCCGATTCGTCCAATGTAAGATTTATTGGTGAATTTGAATCGGTTGACGCAATTAAAAATTTACATATTACAACCGGGGAAGGGCAAAAGTTCAAATTGTCTGATGTTGCCACAGTTACTGATTCTGTGCGCGATTTGGATACCGGTGCACGGTTTAATGGCGACCGTGTTGTTATTGCCTCGGTTGTCAAGGCAACGGACGGAAATGCGATTAAAATATCGCGTGCATTGAATAAAAAATTGCCAGAATTTAATGCTGATTTGCAATCGCGTTTTCCAAATGCGACGATGGAAATAATTTCTGATTCTTCGATTGTTGTGTCAAACGAAACGTCCAGCACCATAAATGGGATAATTCTTGGGGTTATATTTACCATTATAGTTCTGTTGGCATTCACAGGAAATTGGCGGTCAACAATTATCGCAGGTGTCGTGATTCCTGCATCTTTGATTGCGGGCTTGTTCTTTGTGAACAGCAGTGGTTTCACAATCAATGCGATGACGTTGTTGGCGTATTCATCGGCGTTGGGGACATTGGTGTCAAACGCGATTATTCTTATTGAATCGGCATTACAACAAATGCATACAGGAAAAGATCCGGAAAATGCCGCAATTGACGGAACCAAGAACGTCGCAGTATCTGTTTTGGCGGGTGTCGGCACAAATGTCGTTGTGTTCTTGCCATTGGCGTTTATGGCGGGAATTGCCGGTAAATTTATGATGCAATTTGGTTTGACGGTTGTGTATTTGACATTATTGTCTTTATTGTTTTCGTTTACATTGACGCCTATGATGATTGCAAAAATTCTGCGTTTGGTTAAAACAAAGCGCGCGACCAAAGCAACCAAGAACCAAAAGCAACCATTGATGGAAAAATGGTTTGCCTATCAGTATAAATATTCTGGGCGCGTGATATTATTTGCGGTGCTGGCTTTGATTGCTTCTTCGTTCCTTATGCAATTTACGGGGAATGAATTTAGTCCATCAACCGATGCGAACGAGATAAATATTACTGCGCGTGCTCCTATGGGTGCGACGTACGAAAAGTCTGAATCGATTGCGGCAGACATAGAAAAAGTGTTGTCGGAATTTCCCGAAGTTAAATCAAATTCGGTAAAAATTGGAAATCGTGGTTTGCAAAATATTGCGGTGAAAATTAAATTGGTTGATAAATCAAAACGTCGAGTCAGTGATAAAGAAATCGCGCGTCGTATATTGCCGAAACTTGCCGAAATTCCTGATGCGGAAATCCAGATAAGGGCGGGTGAGGGCGTTTCTTCGGCGATATCATCGGATATTGTTTTGAATATATACGGCGAAGATGATGCGTTGCGTGCGGAATATGCCATCGCGGCATTGGACGCAATCAATAATATTCCCGAAGTGCAAACAGCGGTATTCGCACAACAAAAACCAGGCGATGAAATTCGCTTTGTCCCCGACCCGGACAAGATGGATTTTTGGGGTATAAAAAATTCTTATGCGGGGGCAACTCTGCGCGCGGCGCTTTATGGAAATGATTCATATAAGTACAAAGAAAATGGCGAAGAATACCCAATCGTTTTGGAATTTGCGCGTCCGTTCAAGGGGCGTGCCGTGTTTGACGATGTGTTTGTAAATTCGCAAAAGGGCTTGGTTGCGCTGTCGCAAATTGGCGATATTAAAATGCAATCCGGGACATCGAACATCAATCGATTGGACAAAAGCCGTGTCACAGAAATCGATATAAATATCGGTAAATCCACCAGTGGTCCGGTTCAAAAAAAGATAGTTGCAGAATTGGATAAAATAGAATGGCGGTCGGGATATTCGTATGGATTCGGTGGTATGGCAGAAATTCAAAGTGAAACCACGGGTGAAATTGGAACAGCGTTTTTATTGGCGGCAATTTTGACATTTATGTTGCTTGCGGCGATATTAAACTCTTTGATTCACCCGTTCACCATTGCGACATCTATTATCACCAGTTTTGCCGGCGTGTTTATATTACTGTTCTTGTCGGGCGCGTCAATGAATGTTGGTGCGATGTTGGCGTTTGTTATGTTGGTTGGTTTGGTTGTGAACAATAACATTTTGGTGTTGGAACCAACAATACGGCGCGTGAATAATGGCGAAAATTTAAAGGTTGCGTTGTGGGACGAATTAAACAATAAAAAGAATATGGTGTTGATGACATCTATTGCGGTTATGGCAGGTATGTTGCCGCAACTGTGGAGTGCGGACGGTATGAAGACGGCAATGGCGGCGGTTTTGATTGGTGGTATGTTGGCATCATTGATATGGACATTCACGTTGACGCCCGCGTTGTTCTTTGCGATGGAACGTATGCGCCAGAAATTAAAAAAGTAAAGTCGAGGCATTTGCCCCGATTTTATTTGATATATTTTTTTCATTCGTTATAATCCCAAAAAAATCAAAAGGATTATAAATGTTGAAACCCGTTGATGTAGTGTTGTTTGATTTCGATGGGACTTTGTCTTGGCCGGATTCTAATGTTGCGTTTGCGCGGTATTGTATGCGGCACAGTGTGCGCCCGTGGCTGTATTTGCCAATGATGGGTGTGTGTGCAATAGTGCGTTTGTTTAATCCGGGCGGATTTTGGTGGCGGGAACATATGCGGCGTTTTTTGACACCGGATATGATAAAAAAGCATATGCGCGGGTTTGTGCGTGAACATCGGCGTAATCGATTCGGTTGGGCGGCGGAACGCGTCGCCGCGGAACGCGCCGCGGGAAACAAGGTTTTGTTGATTACCGCAACACCGGATTATCTTATTTCAGAATTGGTGCGCGATATGAAATTTGATGCGGTGCTCTGTTCGAAAATGGATTCGAAAAATCCGCAGAAGTATAAATTTCTGTGTTGGGGAAAAAATAAAGTTATTGCGATGGACGAATGGGCAAAAGAACACAAATTTATTCCGCATGTGGTGCGTGCCTATTCAGACAGTAAAACTGATTTGCCGATGATGGAAATCGCCGACCAACAAATTTGGATAAACCCCAACACGGGCATACCACGCTAGGGGTTTGCAGTTAACACTATTCTATTTCTCGAAATCCAATTCTTTGATTTTTTCGGCGCGGGGCGCGATTTTGTTTATCGATGTTTGTAATTGTTCAATGTCCGTTTGTGCTTGGGCGAAATGACTTTGCACTCGCGCGGCACGGTCCGCCAACCGCGAAAGGTCGGTCAGTAATAAATCTAATTCAGCCTTTATTTTTCCCGCAACGCGTTTGATTTTTATGTCTGACAAAATCGCGCGAATTGTGTTTAATGTAGCCCATAATGTTGACGGCGAAACAATAAAGACTTTGCGGCGTGCACCGTATTCAACTGTGTCGGGAAATTCGCGGTGCAGGGTTTCGAATATAGACTCAGATGCGATAAACATCATTGCCGTGTCCGCGGTTTTGCCCGGAATAATGTATTTTTCGGCAATTGCGTCAATGTGTTTGCGAACGTCCAGTTCGAATTGCTTGCGATACATTTCTGGGTTTTCGCCCGCCGTCATACGGTTATATGATTCCAGTGGGAATTTGCTGTCAATAACCATGTCGCCCGGTGGATAGGGCAGGCGGATTATGCAATCGGGACGCACACCTGTTTCCATCACACATTGAAAAGCATAAGTTTCGGGCGGCATTATGTCTGTTATTAAATCGGTTAGTTGTCGTTCGCCAAATGTGCCACGTGCCTGTTTGTTGCCCATCAGTATGTTTTTAAAGTTTGCGATATCCGCGCTGATGTTCTTTAATTCCGCCGCATTTTGCGCCAAAACGCCCAGCCGTTCGGCAAGCCTTTCGCGCAGGCGTGTGTTGTCTTCGCGCAATGCCGACATGTCGATTCGCGCCGGACGCATCAGTAACGCCCCCAGCATCAAAATTATAAGCCCGCACATCGCAATCAAAATATAAGTTGTCATTTGGATTTCCTTTGCTATTATTTCTTATTATAAAAGGATTTGTATATGTTGCAAATGAAACTTTGTGGCGATTTGATATTGCGGGAGCATTGTGCGCCCGTGGACGATATTACGCCCGAAATTTTGCAGAATATGAACGAAATGGTCAAAATGATGCAGGCGCAAAATGGTGTCGGGCTTGCCGCGCCCCAGGTTGGAATTACCAAAAGATTCTTGGTTATGATGAATCCGGATACGGGCGAAGTATTTAAAATGATAAATCCGAAAATCACATCGCGCAGTGAAGAATTGGCGGTTATCGAAGAAGGGTGTCTGTCGGTGTTGGGTCCGGATGATTTACCAGTATATGCAAATGTAACGCGGCCGGCGGCGGTGGTTGTAGAATGGACTGATGAATATGGTAAATCAAAAGCTGCCGAAATGTCTGGTATTGCGGCGCGCATTGTGCAACACGAAACAGACCATTTGGATGGAATTTTGTTTATCGACTATTTGGCACCCACAAAGCGCGAAATGGTCATGCGCAAGGTAAGGCGGCACAAATGAAAGTTGTTTTAATGGGAACACCAGAATTTATTGTGCCAATCTTTGATGCGATAGCCAATCGGCATGACGTTATTGCGGTCTTTACGCGCGTACCAAAGCCGGTTGGGCGGAAACATATTGTTACTAAATCACCGGTGCATGCGTGGGCGGAATCGCGAAATATTCCCGTGTATCATAAACCAAGTGAATATAATTTTCACCCTAATATGGTTTTTGTTGCGGCATATGGTGCGATATTGCGTGATAATGTTTTGAAGTCGGCACCATGTATAAATTTACACCCAAGTTTGTTGCCGCGGTATCGTGGTCCGTCGCCAATTAAAACCGCAATCATGAATGGTGATACGGAAAGTGGTGTGTGTCTTATGCAGATGACAAATGAATTAGACGCCGGTGATATTTTGATGTGTGAAAAATTTAATATCGGAATTGATGATACAAATGAAACAATCGAAAAACGCGTTTCAGAAATTGGGCGTGATATGATTTTGAAATATATGGAATCACCATCAGATTTTACACCAAAAAAACAGAGTGGCGAAATCGTCTATACAGCGAAAACTGCTGTATACGACGAAATTATCGATTGGAAAAAATCGCCAGTCCAAGCCCATAATTTGGTGCGCGCATTGGGGGCGGGACGCACAAAAATAAATGGCATTGATGTCAAAATATTAAAGACAAAAATGAACGGGGATAAATTGGAAATTGTAACAATTCAGCCCAGTGGTAAAAAGCCAATGGATTGGAAGAGTTTTGTAAACGGCTTGCGTGGCGCAGAAATAAAATATGGGGAATAAAAAATGACCAATGAATTAGAGCGAGATGTTTTTTGCCTGTATCGTAGCACGTTTGTTGTGCGGTCCGAATTCAATTCAAATTCGCCCGCTTATCATGAACCTGAACGTTCCGGTTCTTATGTTGCGGCACCATATGGTGAATGTAAGTGTCTATCTTGTTGTGCCACCAGTAGGTTAAATTGTGTAAATTGTGATATGCCAAAAAAATTGGATGCGGAATTTCGCACAGAAATGTTAAAGAAATTCGATTTGGCAGGTAATTATCTTGGTGGTGGTATACCACAACATAGATGCGATATGTGCATGGCACAATATAAACAAAATGGACATTTAAGATAAAATGACGCGATGCAAAATATGGAGAATAAAATATGGCGAAACAAATTTTAGTAATGCCTTATTGCCCACAATATGGTAGTAATGTTGTGATTTCTGAATATAATGAGAATGGAGAGTGTAAATGTTTATCTTGTAAGATAGTTTCTGGTTCTTGTTATAATTGTTCGTATCGTGACAAATTAGTTAGCGAACGGACAAGTATGATAGAAAATTGTTGTATGCAATGTTTGCGGCAGAAATAAAAATGACCCGGTATAAAGTTATCTTGGAATATGATGGAACAAATCTGATAGGCTGGCAGGAGAATCGCCAGGGGCCGTCGGTGCAATCTTTGCTAAAAGACGCAATAGAAAAATTCTGTGGTGCGCGCCCAAATATTGTTGGTGCGGGCCGCACAGATGCCGGGGTTCATGCGGTTGCGATGTGTGCGCATTTTGATTTGGATATGGACACAGACGCAAATACAGTTATGAGGGCGATAAATTTTTATCTGAATGATGCGCCGGTATCTGTATTAGATTGTGAAATTGTTTCCGATGATTTCAGTGCGCGTTTTTCTTGTGTTATGCGACATTATAAATATATTGTTATGAATCGTTCGGCGCGACCAGTTTTGGATAAAAATCGTGTTTGGTGGGTGCCAAAGAAACTTGATGTAAAAAAAATGCAAACCGCCGCCGAACATTTAATTGGTGAACATGATTTTACATCTTTTCGTGCAACCCAATGTCAGGCAAAAAGTCCGATAAAAAACCTTGATTCTTGTCGGATAGAACAAAAGGGGGATTTGATTGTTTTTGAATTTTCGGCCCGGTCTTTTCTGCATCACCAGGTGCGAAATATGGTCGGCACTTTGGTCGAAATTGGTTTGGGAATGCCACATGATATTGATGAAATTTTCTTGGCGTGTGACCGTTCCGCGGCGGGGGTAACTGCGCCGGCGGCGGGTTTGTATTTTATTCGTGCCGATTATGCCAAAAGCGATTAAACGGGGTGTATGAAATACTTCCGCTTGGGTAAATTACGGCTCCACCATGAATAATTTTATTGTTGCAATTTTCAGAATTTATCTTGAAATAAGATATGATGTACTTAATTGTGTCGTCGTTGCACAGTTCTGATATATTCTTGGATATTGATACAAAATTCGGCAGATAAACAATTTTTCCGAATTTGTAAGAAATGATGTATACACCGGATTCCTTGGTTAAGCGTTCGTTTGGTGTATCAATGTTTTCGCCATTTGATCTTTTCCATGTATTAAATGCAAAATAGTTTCCGCTGTCGTGGGATTTATTAAATTTTAATTTTTTATCAATAACTGCACCAATCAATTTATGGTCATGCGCAATATAAAATACTGGTTTTGGCGTGGCGCACCATATAATAATTCCGCATAATATAAAAATACCAAAAAGCGCGAAATTCGTATGGCGTGCGATAAATTTTTTGTATGTATCAATGTCGCGAATAAATATTAAACAGCTAAGCCCAATAATAAACATGATGATTGATATATTCGGTACAGTGCTGAATTCCATACTAGATAAGGGCAGGTTGGAAATGTATTCCGCCACGTTAAAAAGTTTGTCGTATATAATATGTGCAAATGTTATTGGTGTATGTATTCCAAATAATGCGGTCAATGTCCCGATAAAAACAAGTGGCATAAGTATAAATGAAAACAATGGTAAGAATATCAAATTACCCAAGATGCCGTAAATTGGAAATGTTCCAAAGTGCATAATTATAAATGGTGCGGTAAATACCGATGCAATGAATGCCGTTAAAAACGCTGTATAGAGATATTTTAATATCTTTTTGTTTGGAGTGCGCGGTTGAAAATTTTGCCATAACCATATAATGCCAAATATTGCGGAAAATGATAATTGAAATCCGGTTGTCATAATGTAATGCGGGTTTATCAAAGCCAATATCAAAAATGCAAATGTTGCCATACGAAGTGATATTGCGTGTCGGCCAAGTATAAATGCGACCATAACTAATGTTGCCATAATAAATGCACGTAAAGTTGCTATATTTGCACCAGACAATAAAACATATCCCGCAAGCCCAATCCAAGAACAGACAAGTGCCGGAATGCGGGCGGGGATTCGTCTAACAATATAAGGCCAAGAACGGAACATCATATAGAATATGATAAATAACCATCCGCCGACTAATGTTATATGGTAACCACTTATTGACCAAATATGGGCCATACCCGTTGCACGCCATATGTCCATCTGGTGTTGGGGTATGGAATTTTTATACCCTAAAACCAATGTGTCAGCAAGTGGTGAATTTGCAATATTATGAATGTATGCTTGCGGGCTGTATACATTGGAATCCGCTGTATAGACGATTTTTATATTGTTTAAATAACCCGTGGCAGAAATGTTATTAAAGTACAAATTTTTTGCGAAATCAAAACTGTGCGGCATGTCAGATGGTTTTGGTTTGAATAATCCGCCGTCACCAGATATTGTATCACCAATATTTATTTCTTGATTTGTTTCGATTGATACGCGCACGGTACCAAAGTTTTCTGTGTTTAATCTTATGCGTAATTTGTCACCAACCCGTTCGGTGTTGATAACGGTTCCTGATATTTCAATTCCATGTATATCGTGTTTTAATTCAGGGACATTTTTTATGTGTGTATATATTCCCGCATACCCAAATCCAAATATCAAAAATCCAATCAATCCCAAAACTGGTATTTTCTTGAATGACACGATTAGACCGATTCCGACAATTATTGACGAAATCAATGTCCAAATATTGGGTTCGTTAAACATTGTAAAATACAGTGCGATACCAAATGCCAAGAAAATTGGTGCCCATAAAAACGCATTTAATTTTTGTTCGCGAATCCAAGTAAGTATTTTACTTTTTGCCAAATATAAACTCATTATGTGCGGTCAGTTTAATTATTTCATCGATATTGTCATTTTCAGATGCATGCTGTCGGCGCGTGTGTCCGCATACGGTGCATTTATGCGTGATAATGAATCCGTTGCCGGTTGGTTCTGCGGATATCGGTTCCATCATTCCGCCACAGTGTGCCGCACGATCCCCGGGGTTGTTGTCCACATGCCGTGACCAAAGGCATTGTGGACAATGATTTGTATATCCGTTACCAAAGACCACCGCGCCACAGTGGGCGCAGGTAAAATCTTCGATATTTTTGGTAAATTTTTTCATCAAAGCCCCAAAGCCGTGCGATACATATGCGTTAATTCGTCTGTTTCGTCCAATTCATCAGGATCCATCTTGCGCAGGCGAATCATTTGGCGAATATATTTCGGGTCAAAGCCCGCGGATTTTGCCTCGGCAAAGATTTCTTTGATGTCTGCGGCGATTGCGGCAGCATCTTCATTTAACTTTTCAACTCTTTCAATAATACTTAATAATTGTTGATTATCAAGTGCACCATGGTTTGCATTTTTCATATCCGTTTTCCCCTTGTTAAAGTTCGACTTTTATGATATACAATAAAACATAAAAATCAACAAAAAGAGACGAGAGAGTTTAAATTATGTCAATATTTACCAAGATTACTGCGTCGATTGGCCCTTCGTCAGAATCAGAACACATGTTGCGTAATATGATTGCGGGGGGGGTTAATGTGTTTCGTATAAATTTCAGTCATGATACAGGCGAAGCCCAAGGACACAAAATTGATATAATTCGCAAGATATCACGCGAAATAAATTTGCCGGTTGGAATAATGATTGATTTGCAAGGTCCAAAACACCGAATCGGTAATTTTTTAACCGAAGAAAAATATCCATTAAGTGTGGGTCAGACTTTTGTGTTTGATTCAAATCCGGCACCTGGAAATTCGAATCGGGTAAATTTGCCAGATGCAGATGTTTTGCGGTCTTTGCGGGTTGGTGAAAGAATTTTGTTAAATGATGGAAAAATAGAAATGCAGGTCATAGATGTTGCACCTGATTCGGTAAAAACTCGTGTTATTCGTGGAACCGAAATTTGGTCGCGTCGTGGATTTAATGTCCCAGATACAGATATTGATATGAATGCATTGACCGACAAGGACAGGGCAGATTTGGAATATGCCTTGACCAAGAATCCTGATTTGGTTGCGGTTTCTTTTGTACAAAGTCCAAAAGATATTGCCACTGTGCGTGATTTTATTACTGAACGCACATCCGCACCGATTAAGATTATTGCAAAGATAGAACGCAAGAATGCAGTTGAAAGAATCTCAGAAATTGCCGCCACCGCGGATGGTGTTATGATTGCGCGTGGTGATTTGGCGGTCGAATTACCATTTGAACAAGTTCCGGCAATTTCACGACAAATTATTCGTGAATGTCGTCGGCTTAATCGACCAGTTATAATGGCAACCCAGATGCTTGGTTCAATGGTGGAATCCGAATTCCCGACGCGTGCCGAGGTTAGCGATGTAGCAAGTGCGGCTTATTTACATGTGGATTCGACAATGACATCCGAAGAAACAACTATTGGTTCGAATCCTTTGCGTGTGGTTGAAACTATGGATAAAATTTTAACTTTTTCTGATAACGACGCGATTGCGCATCCGGCTGATTGGGCGCGTTCTGAAAAATCGTCTGAAAATGATTGGTCGCGTTCAGTATCTTCTATGGCTTTCTTGAATCATGCGGCGGCGATAATTGTTTTTGCGCGAGAAACAGGTGCAGTGACTGAAATTTCTTGTCGTCGCCCAGATACACAAATTATCGCCGTTTGCGATTGCGAAATTGTCGCAAATCAACTTTGTTTGTTGCGTGGTGTAAAATCGGTCTATACAGCGGATTTGTTCGCCAAGCGCGATGTGCGTAGTATCGTAAAAATGTTTCGAATCGAATCGGGCAAAATCGTTATCGTCGATGGTGACAATATCGAATTGCGTGATTTAGATTGATGTTTTTATTTATCAATCGGCGGAAAACAATCACCGCCGTCCATTGGACAACAGTTAAACCCTTGATCGCCCATATCGGTAAGTTCTTCCCCCGGACAGCATCCATTTAAATCGGGGCTTGCATTATCTTTACAGATATATTCTGTGTCGGTGCCGAAATATTGTTTGTGTTCGAGTATATATGCAGTGGCAAATGCCGTGACAACGGCAGTCATAATGCATGCGATGATTATCTGGCAACATGGTTTCATTTTGTTTCCCCTTTGTTTATTCTGTGACTTCAACCGAATCGATATATGTTCGCCCAATTGTTTCCAGTGGCACAGGCTTGTAATCAGGTGTGGTTATAGAAATATTGTTTTCATTATTTGTTTCGATCGTGATGGTGGGAAATTCGTTGGTCGGTGTTTCAGATTGAATATCATTTTCGCCATATGTTTTGGACCGATATTTACCGTAAAAACGTTCAGGAATATTTATATGGTCCATTGGATTTATACCTTGGGTTATTAATGGTGTCTCGTCTGCGGGCGAAATATAATTCAGGTTGGTCATATATACCGGGGTTATAAAGTTTGTTTCGGCATTTTTGATAATTTGTGTTGTGCCGTCGCCATTTATACGAACTGTATCCAAGGCGCGTTCGTTTGTACCATTTGACCTTAATCGGAACATGCCGTTTGTTCCAATATAACCTGCGGGTGACATAAGGTATGCCGCCATATCGTTTGACGAATACAGTGCACCAAAAGCCAAGATTGCTGTATCATATCCGATCGCCGCCATGCGTGGCGCGGTTGTGCCGGTTGCGCTTTCATATATGGTATTAAATTCGCTTGATATATCAGGCAGAGTTACAAATTCTGCCCCGGTCATGGTTATATCGTTCTTTATATTTCCTTCCTGCCACATGGGCGTTCCATAAAAAGTTGCGTCGCGCACCCCAAGTCCATAATACCGCAAAAATGAAGCAATCGATTTAGTGTCATCGGGCGACCCAAGAAATAATACCGAATCATAAGGCATATCCCCCAGTGTATCGGTTCGATTCAAATTTTCCAATTGACGTGATAAAGAATATCTTTCCGATGAGGTTATTTGTTCATGGTTCAATATTGATGACAATATTTCTTTGGCACGTGTGTTTGCCGCATTTCGGGCGTTGTACATTGTTGCCGCCATCGCCACAGATTTGATTGATTCTGTGTCGCGTTCGTTATAATAAAATGTTCCAAGGTTTTTTATGTCGTATGCATCGGTAATCGTTTTTGCCGCACCCGCCATCGTGCGCCCAGATACATTATTTGGCGCAAAAGTTATAAATCCATTTGCACCATGTGTTTTCATTTGCTTTATAATTGCTTCAATAGTATTTGCAGGCATAACAGACATACTGAATACGCCATTTCCAACCGCCGTCACATCAGATGTAAACGATAATGCCGGAATATCAGATGATTTTATGTCGCGTAAAATCCGCGCATCTTCGGCGAACAATGGTCCAATTATAATTTCGGGGTTTGATGCCAATGCGGCATTGATGGCCGTTACACCATTTGCAGTATCATAAAAATCCAGTTCCAGTTCGTTTGGTGCAAATTGCATTGCGGCAATTTCTATGCCATTACGAATCGATTTACCAACCGGTGCATTTGCCCCAGAGGTGGGCAATAAAACCGCAATTTTATGAGCCCCCGAAGTCCCATACATGCCCGCACTGAAACCGCCATATTGTAACGTCCCGGGCATCGAAGTCGTCGTTGGTACGGGTTCTGATTTCCATTTGGTACCGCCACCGCAACCCGCGACCAGTGTCATCAATATGCCAAAGTAAAAAAAGCGTTTAATAATATGCATTGAAAAATCCATTTTATTCTGTATTATTTTACTACAAAGGATTGATAAATGCAAACAGGGCTTTACATTGTTGGAACGCCAATCGGAAATTTAAGCGATATGTCGCCGCGGGCGATAGAGGTGTTGAAAAATGTTGATTTGATTGCCGCCGAAGATACACGCGTGTTTGCAAAAATTGCAAGTCATTTTGATATAAAAACACGGCGTATTTCTTGTCACGAGCATAATGAACGCGAAGTTGTTGATGGTTTGATTGACCGTGTTCGGGTGGGTGAAGCGGTCGCGATAGTTTCTGATGCGGGAATGCCGGGAATCAGTGACCCGGGTTTTCGTGCGGTGCGGGCGGCGCGTAATGCAAATGTGCCAGTTTTTGTTGTTCCGGGACCAACGGCAGTTATATCTGCGTTGGTGTTGAGTGGTTTTCCAACCGATAGATTTACATTCTGTGGTTTTTTTGACGAAAGAAAATTGCGCGATGATAATCATATTCGGCATACAATTATTTACTATGAAAGTCCCAACAGGGTAAAAAATGCAATTTCGGCAATTGCACGCGTTATGCCCGAAAGAAAAATTGCTGTGGTGCGCGAAATAACCAAGATTCACGAAGAAACAATTATCGGTTACCCGGCAGATTTGTTGAATATTGAACCGCCACGCGGGGAAATCGTAATCGTTGTTGCACCGGCGCCTGAACACAAAATGACCGATGATGAAATCAGTGAAATCGTGAACGATGTTGCGGCGAAATCTGTAAAAAGTGCGGCAAATGAACTTGCTGTGCGAACCGGTATTTCAAAAAAAGAAGCATATAAACGCATGCTGAAAGCAGGGGAGGGCAAATGATAAGGTTTGTCGGTGGTTTTGAAAAAGTGTCTGATTTGCCACAAACAAGTTTTGCCGAATATGCCTTTGCAGGGCGCAGCAATGTTGGTAAATCGTCGCTTATAAATGCTGTGTTGGGTGAAAATGTTGCACGCACATCAAATACTCCGGGACGCACCCAGACGCTGAATATGTTTAATGTTGATGACCGAATCGCTGTTATAGATTTGCCTGGATACGGCTATGCGCGTGTGTCGCGAACCGATGCAGAACGGTGGATGTTGCGTTTCCAAGAATATATTATGACGCGACGACAACTAAGACGGCTTTTTGTGTTGGTGGATTCACGAATCGGGCCAAAGCAATCTGACCTGGATTTAATGGCTTTTTGTGATATGCACGGAATTCCTTACCAGGTGATTTATACCAAAAAAGATAAACGTGTTCGGGAATGTGACCAGTGCGAAGTTTGTGCGGATTCGCATCCGGCGATGGTTGACGATGTATTGGAAACTTCTGTTGAAAAGAAATATGGCATTGATATATTAAGGGCGATAATTGGAATCAAATAAAAATATTTTTTGTGCTTCTAATCCTGCTAAAATCCTTGATGCACTGTGGCGTGTTATGACCGAATCGGGCGTATCAATTCCAAATATGTTGATATTCTTGCCAAGTCGTCGTGCGGTTCGTGTGGTCGAAAAAATGCTTGCTGAAAAAGCGGGCGGCGCGCTTATATTGCCACGCCTTGTGTCTTTGGGTGAAGGTGTTGAAGATGAAGAATTGGAAGATTCAAATGTTCTAACTGTTTCGGTAATGGAACGCGTTGTTGCGATGGCGTATATATTATCGGGGTTGCCAATGGTTGGTAATATTTCGGCGGCGATTCCAATCGCTCGAACTTTGGTGACAATGCAAGATTATTTGGAAAACAGTGGTATTGATATTGCGGATGTTGATTGGAATGAATTAATAGATTCAAGATACGCGGCTCATTTTCGGGACAAAGCCCAGATATTATCAATTATATCACGTGTGACAAATGATGTTTTTGGTGGGCGGGTCAGTGAGACGAAAGCCAGAAATTCCGCTGTATACGCGTGGTGTGATTATATTAAAAAATTACCAATAAATGATTCTTTGATTATTGTTTGTGGTTCAACCGCAAGTGTGCCAACAACACGAAAGTTGATGTGTGAAATTGCACAAATGCAAAATGGGCGTATAATCCTTTCGGGCAAGATTTCTGGGCGGGTGGAAGATTTTGAATTGGATACAAACCCATATAATTCGGAATATAAATTCTTGCAAGAAATTGGTGTGTCGCCAAATTGTGTACATGAAATAGATGTTGGTTCATCGCATATTGATTTTATGAATGCGGCTTTTTCCAATGTATACAGCGATTTTTCAAATTATGATTTATCAAATTGTCACCTAATAGAATCATTGCGCGAATCCGAAGAAGTTGCCACGGTTGCAGAAATAACATCGCGCGCGATTTGTGATAATAAAACGGTTTTGATTATTACGCCTGATGCCGCCGGAAACCAAAGGTTGCAATCCGAATTTTTGCGTCGTGGAATTGATGCAGATTTTTCGGGTGGTGTTTCGGGTGGTGCAACGCCCGCGGGACGCGCTGTGTTGAATTTGCTTGATGATTGGATTGAAAGCGGAACAGGGGTTTTTTCACAAATATATTCGGTAAATAATTTCGATTTGTTTAATACGGTTGCAGAAATTGTTGAAAAATATATCGATAAGTTTGCACCAAAATTTGTATTGGATGACGACGCATCTGTGCAGGTGTGGAATACAATAAAAAAACTTTCTGATTGTTTGAATTTGCAAAACATTCATGTAGATATTTCGGCGGCGCGTGCATTTATTGCGGACGCTTTATCGGGTGTACGGGTACGTGGAAAAATGACGGATTCGGGGCGTGTTGCGGTTTTGGGAACAATTGAATCGCGTATGCAGACCGCGGATGTTGTTATATTGATGGGGCTTAATGAAGGTATGTTTCCGTCAATGGGGTATGAAAATCCGTGGTTGCCGCGTAAGATTTCGGCGCAAGTTGGTTTACCAAGTCCGAATCATAAAGTATCTTTGATGTCACTTGATTTTATGAATTTGTCTTGTGGTGCGCAAGTTTATTGGACACGCAGCCGTATTTCTGGTGGTGTGGCGACCCAAGAATCAAGATTCTTGTCGCGCGTGATTGTGGCACGTGGAAACTTTGATACAAAATCAGCACAAGATATTTTGAACGCGGTGCGCGCACGTGATATTGTTGAATCGCGTCCATTGGATTATTCTGACCCGATGCCGCCCGCCGATTGGTCAAATGTATATGTTACCGAATTGGAACTTTTGATACATAATCCATATGCGTTCTATGTGCGTCATATACTGCGTTTGCATGTGATTGACGATTATTGGGCATTACCCGATGCACGTGATTTTGGGAACTTGGTGCATGGGGTTTTGGAAAATGCACCCGCAAATGTGACGGCGGATTGGTTGGTCCAAAATATGGATTCGCGGGCATATGAAATTTTGGGCAAAAACAGTTTGTTGTTTCATTTTTGGCATCGCCGATTTCTTGAAATCGCCCCGATTGCCGCCGATGTGCTGAACAAAACCGTCGATGCTAAAACCGAAATCGAAGGTTGTATACAAATTGCTGGTCGCACTGTGGCGGCGCGTGCAGACAGAATTTGGGACAACGGTGTTTTAGATATAAAAACTGGGGCTGCACCAACAAAATTGCAATTGATGAATGGTAATATGCCACAATTACCACTTGAAGCCTTGATGTTAAAAAGTGGCGGATTTCCAATGTATAGGCCTTGTGCAACACCTGTTATGAAATTTTTGCAATTGCGTTCCAATGATGCATGTATCATAGAATACGATTCGGAAACAACCGCAGAAATGATGCGTGCCGCACACGATAAAGTTACAGAGTTATTTAATATGTATTCTGTGGGTGGCGCGCCTTATAAATATATGAAAACATCAGAAGCGAAATATAAAAATTTCGATGATTTTGCACGTGCTACGGAACGTGACTAAGCGATTTTCAACATCAATCCACAATGGTCGGTTGGTTTATTTGCCATGCGTGGTGCGGTATCTATTTCGCATGCACGCATCATTTTTGCAGCAACCCGATTTGCCAAGAAATAATCAAGTCGAAGTCCTTGTCTATTGCCAACAGTGTCACGACCACGATATCCATACCAAGTGTAATCATCTTCATCGGGGTGGAATGTTCGCCATGCATCAACCCAACCAGAGTCCAGCCATTCGGTCATAATCGCACGTGCGGCGGGCGCAGATATACTGGACCCGATATAGTTTTTCGGATTCCATACATCGCGATCCAAAATTGCAACATTAAAATCGCCACCAATTATAACAGGTTCTTCACTGTTCAAATACGGTGCAATATAGTCCGTAAAAGCCCGCATCCATTGAAGTTTATATTGAAATTTTGGCGATTCTTCGGATTCCCCGTTCGGCATATAGACATTTATTATACGCACGCGACCATCAACCACAGTTTCCAGAAATCGTGCATTCACATCGGGAAAATTCGGCAAGCCCCTAACAGTATCTTCCAATGAAAATTTAGAAAAAGTCGCGACCCCGTTCCAACTTTTTTGTCCGAAAACTTTGATGTTATATCCGTATTCTTCTAATAAATTGTGCGGAAATGCGGCATTTTCAACCTTTAATTCTTGGACCAAAATTGTGTCGTATTCGCCACCGCGCAAAATATCAATAAAAGATTCAATGTGTGCGCGAATAGAATTTATATTTAGTGTAAGTATTTTCATGTTTGCAAAATTTCCTTTTATATATATAATAGGACAATGAATATTCAATTACAACAAGGATTTTTGATATGAATATGTTTCAATTTTTACAAGACACCGTGCAAAAGTGGCCTGATAATTTATTCTTGGTACGTGAAGGTGTCAATTATGCTGGGTTTATGGAATTGGTAAAACGCCGCGCGGCGACACTGTATGAAAATGGTGTTCGGGCGGGGAATGTTGTTGGTATATTATCGCATAACATTCCGGCGTTTCCGGTGACGTTGTTTGCGGTTTGGTATTTGGGCGGAACGGTTTTATTGTTGGATACGAATCTAACACCGTTTGAATATGATAATATGACAGAAATCACAGGGTGCAAATTTGTCTGTGCGGAAAAATCTTTCTTTTATAAAACAGATAAATTTACTTTCTTTGATATTACGACCCCCGATGGTGAAGTAAACAAAAAGTTAAAGCCAACAAAATATCCCGATACGGCGATTGCAACATTGTCGTTCACTTCGGGGTCAACCGGTACGCCAAAGGTTGTGCCGCTTACGCATTATAATTTAACAGAATGCGCGCATTCTTTGTTGGATATGAAACAGTGGATTGATGCCGGCGATATTTTATACGGCTTTTTACCGATGTACCATGTGTTCGGTTTTGCGGTTGAAATATTGGCGACATTACAATACGGCGCGGGCGTGTTGTTGCAACCTACAATCAACCCCAAAGAATTGATGGCAGATTTCAAGAAGTTTCGTCCGCATGTTATTCCGGCAGTGCCACGTTTATTTGAAGTGTTCCGTAACAAGATAATTGATGGTATTAAATCAAAGCATATGTGGACCGCTTTTAAGTTTATTATCAAGAACCAGGTGTTATTGCGCAAAATTGGACTTGGGGTGTTGGTTGATAAAGTGAAAAAACCGATTCTTGATATATTTGGTGGTCGCGCAAAATTGCTTGTTGCGGGGGGGGCGGCGACAAAACCGGAAATTGAAAATTTCTTTGTGTCATTGGGACTTGGGTTTATCCAAGGTTATGGTATGACCGAAACCGTGGGACCAATTTGCATTTCTAAACCGTGCAAGGGTCGTGTCCCGTTTGCGTTTGGTGGACCGACAACCAACAACGTTGTTGAAATTCGCGATAAAAATGCGGACGGTGTTGGAATATTGTGGTTAAAGGGTAACCAAGTTTTCGGTGGTTATATGAATAACGAAGCCGCAAATAAAGAAATCTTTGATGATCGTGGGTTCTTTAATACCGGCGACATGGTGTCCATGGATAAAAATGGCGAGTTGCATTTCGCCGGCCGTAAAAAACAAGTAATTGTTTTGGACAGCGGTAAAAATGTCTATCCAGATGAACTGGAAGGTTTATTCATTACTATTCCGGGCGTGAAAAATGTTGCGGTGTTTGAACATACGGTCAAAGATAAAACCGTGGCATATGGCGTGTTCAGTGTTGAACCCGAAATGACAATGGAAAAATTGGCGGCGGCGGTTGCGCATGCAAATAAAAAGGTTGCATCTTATAAATGGGTTACGCACTTTGCGATGACGACCGAAGATTTGCCAACGACCAGTACGCAAAAGGTAAAACATCACGTCGTTCGCCAGAATCTGATTGACGGGAAATATCCGATGCGGAAAGAATAGTGCGGTTAGTGATAGTGGTTAGTGTTTAGTGCGGGCGGCAAATGCCGCCCGTTTTTTTATTTACCTAAACATAGTTGCGAAAAGGTTTTGTCGATGACTTCGGCGGTGGTAATGGTGCCCAGAATTTTTCCGATTGCGTCCGCGGCATAGCGCACGTGTTCCGACATAATGTCATAATCGCCGTTGGATTTTTCAATGGCATTTTTCAATTCCGTTGCCGCCGTGCGTAATAAATCATAGGTGCGTGCGTTTATCATTAAAATCGATTCGCCGTTTCCGGTAATGTCGCGAATGCGTGTGCGCAATTCGCGCATCAGTTCGTTTATCCCAATGCCATTTTTTGCCGAAACATAGATTGCGTTTTTTATGTCCCGCGATTCGGTTGTGTCGCATTTGTTGACGACCAAGATTTCGTTGTTGCCGATTTTTTGTGCCGAATCGTTCGGATTTATTACATGAATTATTATATCTGCATTTGCGATTTCGGCGTGCGAACGTTCGATGCCGATTCGTTCCACCGAATCGGTTGTGTCGCGTAAACCCGCCGTGTCAGACAAATTTACCAAATATCCATCAATATCCAAATTCATTGAAACCACATCACGTGTGGTGCCGGGGACATCTGATACTATGGCGCGCGCCGTTCCAACCATTTTATTAAACAGTGAAGATTTGCCAACATTTGTTTCGCCAACAATCGCAATATTCACGCCAGCCCTGATTGCACGCGATGCGGTGTATTTCGCCAATGCGGCGGAAACCGCTGTATAGAGAGTTTTTATTCTTTGCATAACCGTGTCAAAAATATTCGCAGGCAAATCATCAGGTGCATAGTCGGTCATCGCAAAAATGCATGCCGATATGTCCAACATTTGGTTGCGCCAATCGTTGTAAATGTCGCTGTCGCCGCCGGTCATAGACTTTAATGCCGCGGCGCGTTGCCGGTCTGTTTGGGCGTCCAGCAATGCCGCCAATCCATCAACATCAGACAAATCCATTTTGTTGTTATAGAAAGCGCGGCGCGAAAATTCGCCTGGGGTGGCGATTCGCATATTATTTGTATGCAGGAAATCAAATATTTTATTTATCACCGCCGGTGCGCCGTGGCATTGAATTTCAATTATGTCGGTGCCGGTGAAACTGTGCGGTGCGGCAAAATATATGACAACGCATTGATCAATCAATTCGCCCATGTTATCGCACAGGTTTGTAAAATACGCCCGCCGGGGTGCCAAGGTGGCACAGCCGATAATTTTTTTAGCAAACGATTCAAGATTATCGCCCGATATGCGGATTACCGCAACGCCTGATTTTCCATGGCCACTGGACAGTGCAAAAATTGTGTCATTGTTCATCTTATTTATTCCCACTGATTTCACGCAGGGCAAGTGGCACCAGTTTTGATACATCGGCGGTCGGATTTTCAGATACCAATTTTTGTGCCATATCGACAATATCCATTCGTCTGTACCCTAATGATTCCAATGCCGCCAGCAAGTCGGGCAGGGCGCCGCCCGTCTCCGCACCAAAGTTCAATGCAATCGATGCGCCGCCAACACGGGATTTTAATTCCACTATGATTTTTTCGGCAACTTTTTTCCCAACGCCCGGCGCGGTTGAAATTGTTTTGGCATCGCCGGTCGCGATTGCCGTCATTAATGTTTCGGGTTTTATTGTCGACATTATCGCCATCGCCACACGTGGTCCAACCCCAGATACACCAATCAGCATATTAAACAGGTTTTGTGTCGCTAGTGTTCCAAACCCAAACAGGCGAATCGAATCTTCGCGCACAATTGTTTCAATCCAAAGTGTCACATTTTCGCCGTGTCGCAGGTTTTCCGGTGTATAGACCCGGTATCCAACCCCGCCCGTCATCAAAATAACATGGTCGGGCGCAATATAATCAACAATGCCTTGCAATTTTCCAATCATTTGTTATCCTTTGTGGGTATTTTAATCCAAATAAATCAAAAGGTCAAATTATGAGTGGACATAGCAAATGGCATAATATACAGCATAAAAAAGGACTGGCCGATGCGGCACGCAGTGGTCTGTTCACAAAATTGGCACGTGAAATTACTATGGCGGCAAAGTTGGGGGACAAGAACCCTGACAATAACCCGCGGTTGCGTCTGGCTATTTTACAGGCACGCAAGAATTCTATGCCGAACGATAATATTAAACGCGCAATTGACAAAGCGTCGGGTGCAAATACCGAAAGTTATGTCGCCGTACGGTATGAAGGCTATGGTCCGGGTGCAGTGCCGATTATTGTCGAGGCTTTGACCGATAACCCGCGGCGCACCGTGCCCGAGGTTCGGAATATCTTTGCGAAACATGGTGGCAATATGGGTGAAGAGGGCAGTGTCGCGTTCTTGTTCACGCGTATGGGTCAGATTTTCTATCCGGCATCAATCGGCAAGACCGAAGATGAGATTATGGAACTGATTATGGACGCAGATGTAGAAAACCTGGAATCGACCGACGAAGGTTTTATTATTTCAACCAAGCCTGATGACTTCATGAATGTGCAAAAGAAAATCGCTGATGTTTTGGGCGAACCCGAAAATGCGGAATTGACATGGGTGCCGAATATGCCGATGGATTTGGACGAAGAAGCATGGGGCAAAATTGAAAAACTGGTCGATGCGTTGGACGCAAATGACGACGTGCAAAAGGTTTTCACCGCCGCAGCATAATGGCAACAGTTTCTGATTTTGATGTTGCAAAACAATATGCCGCCCATAATTTGGACGGCATTTGTGACACTATATCAGAATTATTACGCGTAAATGAAATCTGTGTGGTTGGTGGTGCCGTGCGTGATGTGTTATTAGGAAATTTGGTTGGACGCAATATTGCGCCAAAAGATTTTGATTTGATTTTACCGAATCCGTTGCAATTAAAAGATAATACAAATATATTATGGTATCAAAAAAATTCTCTTGGGGGAACAAAGATTATGTTGCGTGATTTTGGAATCGTTGATGTGTTTCAACAATATACTAAAAGCCCCCAAGATATAATCGCAAATTATTTCGATTTTAATTGTAACAGTTTGTTTTATAAGAATGGTCGTGTTCAGGAATCTGTATTGTTCCGGCATTTTCTGGAAACATCAGAATTGTATGTTTATAATCCACAATTCTATCGTGTTGAGCACTTTGTTGCACGGGCATTAAAGTTTCAAATCTTATTCAAAAACAATTTTGGATTAAATGTGAAACTAAGCAATAACTTATTGTATCAGATTTATTCAATGAATGATAAACAAATTTCAGATATGCAGGAATATATCAAAAGAAAAGTGCAATTACCAGATTTGCGGCATCAAATAGTGGCATCTTTTTTAAAAATACGTGGCGCTTCTAGGCGATAAATTTCATAAGTTTTGATATGTTACTGTGGCCCAGGGCGATTGCGATGGCGTCGCTTTCGTCAGATGTTTTTGGATGTGCGGCGGGCAATAGAATCCGCACCATTTTATCTACCGCGGTTTTATCCGCATGACCCGCACCCGTCAGAATCTTTTTAATTTTGTTTGGTTCGTATTCAAATACGGGGATGTTGTGTGTTGATACCGCGACCATTGCCGCCGCGCGCGCGTGCCCCAGAATCAGTGTCGTTGTTGGATTTTTATTCACAAATGTTATTTCCATGCTGCATTCGTTTGGCGAAAAAGTATCAACCAGTTTTGAAACTTCATTAAATATAATCGCCAATCTTTCCGCCAATGCGCCGGTTTTTTTCGGTAAGATTACACCACTGGCCACATAGTGTCGTTCCGTGCCCGCGGTATCAATCACCGCCCAACCCGTATGCAACAGGCCTGGGTCAATTCCCAAAATTCGTGTTGTGCTTTTCATTTTCGAAAACTTATTTTGCCGACCGCGTCCGTGCCGAAATATTTGTTGATTTGTTTTGTGATTGTGTCTGTCATATAAGACAATTTTAATGTATACGCCGGATTTCGCGGGCGCAAGACGATGTTATATTTCCCGTCGCGCAATTTTTTTACCGCGCAGATATCGGCAAGGTTTGATATTTCGGGCCCGACTATTTCAGCCCAACGGGCGACCAAATCAGAGTCTGATGCACGAACACCAAAAATTTTTAATAACCCACCAAGTGCGCCACCGATGGTTTGAGGACGCTTTGTTCGGGCGGTAAAAGCAGACTTATTTTGTTGGTTTGACATATGTGTATTCTTTTGGCATTAAAATATACATTTCGCCTTGGGCGTGTTGACCGTGTGCGTATTCATATGCTTCATCACCTTTGCCAAAGAATATATCGGCACGCACCCAACCGCGTATCGCGCTGCCGGTATCTTGGGCAATCATAAGGCGGCGAAACTTTTGTCCGTTCGAAAGGTTTGTATCGATGTATACAGGCAAACCCAATGTATACAGCGAATCGTCCATCGCGATACTGCGTATTTTAGACAGTGGTGTTCCCAATTTGCCAATCACATCGGGCGGCACCGATTCATAGAAATATACATATCGCGGATTGTTATAAATTACTTCTTTGGCCAATTTTGGATTCTTTTTCAAATGTGTCCAAACGGCGTCCGCAGAATAACCGCCTTCGGGTCGAATGCCACGATTGCGCAGTTGTTCACCAATAGATTTAAATGGCATATCGTTGACAGCCGCAAAGTTTAACTTTACCATTGTGCCATCGGACAGTTTTAACATACCGCTTCCTTGGATTTGAATGTTTTGAACATCGACAATGTTTGCCCAATAGAGTACGCGACCAATTTTCTTTTCAACGATGTCTTTTTTAGAAACGCCTTTGTAATTTCGTCCGTCGGTTGGAATTCCCATAAGTGGTTCATTACATTCCGCCGTCTTGGTGCGACACCCAGGAATTACCGGTGAATAGTATCCGGTATAAGTTCCCTTGCTTGTGCCATTATCATTATATATCTTGTATGGTTGAAAATGCGATTCAAACCAAGCGCGAACTGTTGCGGTGTCGGCACTGGCACTGGGCAGCATGTTGCATTTTTCATTAAATAATTCACGGTCGGGAACTACATGTCCACGATATTGAATCTTGGCTTTGCATGAATTACGAAAGGCTTGCAGTGCATAACGGACGTCGTCTTCGCGCCAACCCGGCAAATCAGAATAAGAAACTTTTTTTAAATTCGCGTGTGGTACAACCGAATCATCACCCGTATGTGTCGGCGTCGAAACATCGCAAGATGCCAATAAAAACCCAAATGCCGCCGCTGCGATTCCCCGCAAAATATAAATTTTCATTTTTTTGTTCCCCCCACTTGTAAAAAAATTCTTTAATGCTATATTATCATAAAACGAGTCATAAAAAAAGGAGCAATTATCATGGCGAAGTTTAATATTATATCTCAATTCTTGAAAGATATCTCTTTTGAAAGTCCAAATGTGCCGGATTTATTCTTTAAGCAAGATAATGGTCAGGCAGAATTAGAAATCAATATTGATATGCAGGTCAAAGGTTCGGAAAAAAATCTTTATATGGTTGATTTAGTGACAAAAATTCATTCTAAATTAAAAGCGGATTCTAAATCTATCTTTTTGATAGAGGCGACTTATTCTGGATTGGTTCAAATGGAAGAAGAAAAAGATGAAGAAGCGAAAAAACGCACACTGTTGATTGATGTTCCGACATTATTGTTCCCGGCGGTACGTAGCCTGGTTACGCGTTTGACCGCAGAATCAGGATTTCCACCTTTTGCTATGCAGGTGGTTGATTTCGCCGACCTGTACGAAAAACGTAATCAAAAAGCCCCAGACAATAAATAAAAGAAACGCACCGAATGGTGCGTTTCTTTTTGCGGTTGTTCCTTTTTTATGATATAATATCCGTGCAATTTATGGGGGAGAGAGTATGGCACGCGACAAATATATTTCGGCGCGGGGTTCGGTTAACGGTTTTTCTTTTGCTAACCTTGGTATTTTTACTGGGTTTGCCGATGGTGTTTATAATGCTGTATATTCTTTGGTTATATTAAGTATATTCCAAAGTTCTGCAATTGTTGGTATATATGTCGCGATTTATTCTGTGTTCTGTATGATTGTTGCCTTGTTTGCAAATCAAATTTTTCGCCAATTTTCCAAGGTCAAAGTTTTCTATTTCGCGTTGCTGACCATGATTGCATGTTACGCGATGATGGGTTTTTCTGTGTTGCCGCGAACGTTTATTGTCTTGGACTATACAAGTGGTTTTGCGATAACACTTACCGCACTTTTAATACCACTTTTTATGTCTGATTTTTCGGGCGATGCAGGTATGGCAAAGTTAAATGCGCGGTATCATTTATGGGTAAATGTGGGCGCTTTATTGGCGCCGATGTTGGCGGTTTGGGTTGCGACGCGATTCGGAAATCGTTCCGCGTTTTTCTTGTCTTCGGCGATATATTTTGGTGCATGGGTTTTCTTTAAGTATTTCCATTTAACCCAAGAAGATAAAAAAATTAAACCGGTCAGTCCGCGGACAACCGTTCGTGCGTTGTGGCGAAATACCAAGGCTTTTTTCCGAACCCCGGGTATGATGCGTGCGTATACGGTAAATTTTGGTTTTTATTCTTTGCGTGCGATGCGATATTTGTATGTGCCAATTGTGGTTATTGAAAATGGATTTTCCAAAGACACGCTGGGTTTGGTTTTGACTTTGGGTATTATTCCATATTTGGTTTTGACCGAAGTTATGGGGCGCTTGGTGCGAAGATTTGGTAAAAAAATCTGGCTTGTGTTGGGTTTCGGCAGTTTTGCGGCTTTTTCGGTATGGGCGGCGTTTGCGACCGGATTTCCGGTGTTGGCGATATTCGTATTGTGGCAATTTTCGGGTGCTTTTATGGAACCTGTGCACGATTTGTTGTTCTTTGATAATGCAAAAAAGTCCCAACAAACACGATTTTATGGCGTTTTCCGCACAAGCGCAAATTTGCCAAGTGTTATTGCACCAATAATTGGGGCAGGCTGTATCACATTATTTGGTGCAACATCCGCCGTTTGGTTTGTGACCGCTGTAATTGGCGCATTAAGTGTTATGGTTTTATTGTCTAAAAAATAATTGCATATCTGTTTTTTTCTTTGTATGATTTTTATACCAAGAAAAGGGGCAAATTATGGCAAAGAAAGAAGTTGTAAATACTGGTGCCAAAAATCCAGCATTAGAATCTGCATTGGCACAAATTCAAAAACAATTCGGTAAAGAAGCAATTATGAAAATGGGCGACGGTTCTCAACAGAATATCGAAGCGATATCTTCGGGGTCATTGGGTTTGGATATTGCTTTGGGTATTGGTGGGTATCCACGCGGTCGTATTGTCGAAATATACGGACCAGAAAGTTCGGGTAAGACAACATTGGCGTTGCACGCCGTTGCCGAAGCCCAAAAGAAAGGTGGCACTTGTGCATATATTGATGCAGAAAATGCATTGGACCCAAGTTATGCAAAAAAGCTGGGCGTTGATGTTGCAAACCTTATTATATCACAACCTGATTCTGGCGAGCAGGCATTGGAAATTGCGGATACTTTGATTAAGTCTGGGGCGGTTGATGTCGTGGTTATTGATTCTGTGGCGGCATTGGTACCCAAGGCAGAATTAGAAGGTAACATCGGTGACAGTTTCGTTGGAACAACCGCACGACTGATGAGCCAGTCATTGAAAAAACTTGCGGGCAGTGTTTCGCGCAGCAATACACTTTTGATATTTATTAACCAAATTCGTATGAAAATTGGTGTTATGTTCGGTAATCCTGAAACAACAAGTGGTGGTAACGCGTTAAAATTCTATGCTTCGGTGCGTTTGGATATTCGCCGCACTGGTGCAATCAAAGACAAAGAAAATGTTATTGGAAACGAAACCCGTGTCAAAGTTGTTAAAAATAAAGTTGCGCCACCGTTCCGTACGGTCGATTTCAAGATTATGTATGGCGAAGGAATTTCCCGTATAAGCGAGATTTTGGATATGGGTGTCAAATATGACTTTATTGATAAAGCGGGAAGTTTCTATTCATATAACAATGAACGAATCGGTCAAGGTGAGGCAAATGCGCGTGCTTGGTTGCGTGACCATCCCGAAGCACAACAAGAATTGTTGGACAAGATTATGGCTCGTGCAAATGGTATTGCCGAAGAAATGACAACTGGGCCGATTGATGATGACGAAGTCGAATCAAATAACGATGAAGAATAAAGGTATAAAATATGAATTCAGAAAGATTTGTTGCATTGGCTGATATTATTTGGCGGGCGCATATATTAAACTGGTTTTGGCGGCCGCGTGCGCGTCGTCGTCAAATCCGCAGCGCTATATTGGCAGAAGCAATACCGAAATATTTTGAACGCTATTTGCCTGCGGCGGCGGCAATTGAAGAACGTCAGGTTGTTAAAAATGACAGGGATGAAAAAATTTTTTCGTTATGGTTGCAAGGCGAAGATAATGCACCACCATTGGTCAAGGCCTGTTTCCGCAGTGTTCGTCGCCATTGTAAACAAGAATTGATTGTTTTAGATGAAAAGACTGTTTTTGATTATATAACTTTGCCGCCCGAAATTATAGAAAAGCGTCGCGCAGGTAAAATTAAAAATGCACATTTTGCCGATATTTGCCGGGTAGAATTGTTGTATGAACATGGTGGGTTTTGGTTAGATTCGACTGGTTTTGTGACTGCACCAATTCCCGATTGGATTGTTGATCAAGATTTCTTTATGTATCTTGCAGGTGACACAGTAGGCAGCCCATACAGTTATGTTCAAAATTGCTTTATTCGCGCGCGCAAGGGGGCATACTTGCTTGATGCTTGGCGGGCGATGATTTTAGATTATTGGACTCATGAAGACCACAGTTTTGATTACTTTATGCACCAGTTGTTGTTCAAGACATTGGTTTTGAATGACCCGCGTGCGCGCAAGCGTATGAATCTTATGGCGCATGTTGACCAAGATGATACGCATGCGCTGTGGTGGAAATATGCGGATAAACCGTTTGATGAGCATTTGTTTAAAATCGTTACGGCGGGTGCGTTCTTTCAAAAGACTACTTATAAACAGGCGGAAAATCCGATACCGGGTTCTTTTGCTGATGCGATGATAAATAAAATGTAGGGGAATCAAATGGCGCCAAAGATTTCAATAATTATTCCTATGTATAATGTTGAAAAATACCTAAGGCGTTGTTTGGATAGTGTTCAAAATCAAACTTTTAAAGATTGGCAGGCGATTTGTGTAGATGACGGAAGTCCTGATAATTCCGGCGAAATTGCCGCCGGATATGCTGCGCGTGATTCAAGATTTGTTGTGGTGCATAAAAAGAATGCCGGGGTGTCGGCGGCGCGTAACGACGGAATTAAAATGGCGCGGGGTGAATATATTCACTTTATGGACGCAGATGATTTTATTGATGTCGACTTTTACCAGAAAATGTATGATGCTGCATGTGAATATAAATCTGATATGGTGTGCAGTGGTTTTGTAACAAATACAAAATATTCGCGTGATTTAAAATACGCAAAAAATTCTGTTCAAACAACATTGTCGGAAAAATTGCGTAAGACATGTGCTTTGACCGATGGATACGTATGGCGGTATTTGTTTAAACGAAGATTTATTAATGATAATGATTTGATTTTTGATACGAATATGATTTCCCAAGAAGATGCCATGTTCGTTTTAAACGCTATTCGGCTGTCTGATGCGATTGCTTTTGTTGCCGGAACTTATTATCACTATATGTTTAATTCTTGTTCAGCATTAAATCGAAAAGATTCTGAACATCATGCACGAATTAAACAGCAATATAAAATTGGTAAAGAATTTAGACGCAATTTTGCGAAAAAAAATGGCGTGACAAGATTGTGGCGATGGCGCAAATTGTTACGAAAAATACAAACTTTGGGGTGATGTTTTTATGCCAAAAATTTCGATAATTATTCCAATGTATAATGTTGAAAAATACCTGCGGCGGTGTTTGGACAGTGTTGCTAACCAAACTTTTAAAGATTGGCAGGCGATTTGTGTAAATGATGGAAGTCCTGATAATTCCCGTGAAATTGCCGATGAATATGCTGCGCGTGATTCAAGGTTTGTTGTCATAAATAAAGAAAATGGCGGCTTGTCGGATGCGCGTAATGTCGGTATGGAACATGCAACGGGTGAATATATAATGTATCTTGACAGTGACGATTTTATCCATCCCCAAACAATGGAAATCGCATACTGTATGGCGGTGCGAGATAATTCTGATATAGTGTCTTTTACATACGATCGAATTTATCGTCCACGTTTGATGGTCATGCATAAATTGGGTATGAATACTGATAACATTGTTCCGTGGGGTATTCACAAGAAATACAATATCGATAAAATTAAATCTCGTGTGACAAATGATATTTTCGAATACGCAACGGAAAGTGCGCATAATGTCGGTAACAAAAATCATCGTTGGTTGGTAAAACATTGTCAGGTTTGGAAGCACTTGTATCGTCGGGATTTAATTTCGGATACACCGTTTATCAAGGGAATATTATTCGAAGATTTTCCATGGTGGAGTGAAGTTATGTTGAAATCTCCACGCGTCACGATTATAAATTTGCCCCTGTATTATTATATTCCAAATTTTGGTGGAATTGTTTTGTCGGCAAAGCAATTGAAAATAATGCAATCGCTGTGTACAGGAGTTTTTCATGCATACAGCATTTATGAAAAATCTGCAAATGATTACCAGATGCGTAAATGGCAAGGAAATTTTATGTGGCATTTTGTAAATCGAATTTTTAATAAAACTCGCTTTTTTAACGAAAAATCTGATATTGATGCTGCGCGTAGTTTATTGTGTGCTTTGCGTGATAAAGGTGTCTTGGATAATGTGCCAAATGAATGGTATGATTTGCGTGAAAAAATTTATAAATATATAAATGCCTAAATCGCGCTATACACCGGATTTTTTGAATTTCGATGGAATTCTTACAACCCATTTTATGCCCAACATTCCGGGCTTGTTCCATGCGTAAAATGGTCGGAATATGCGTTGCATGATTCGTGCGATTTTGATGTATACATTACTGTGTGCGGGTTTGGCTGTTACGGTGTTTATTGTTCCGTTGCCGCGACGACGAAGGTGATTTACCCAATCAGGACCGCGTTTTTCTGCCTTGGATATCAACATGTCCATATCAACGGCACCAAAGTGCAAAAGATATAAATTATTATCAATATGAAAATTATGAGATTTTACATGATGAAAACCGCTTCCCCATTTTGCGGGTTTGAATAATATAACAGGTTTAGTGTATCGTGTCGAAAGCAGTGCGTATTCGCGTTGTGATAAAAATGTTTTTTTTGTATTTAATGTTTTTTCATAGTTCATATTTTGTCCGATATCAAATCCCAAACCAGAGGCGCACGTTTTATATTTTAAATTTGATAAATATTCGCGTAATCCCGTCCCGACGCCAGGGTCCACAATCAAAAACTCATCAGAATCACATCCGATAACGATATCGTATTTTTTGAACAATTTGTTCGCTAATTCATTTATCTTGCCGATTCTGTATTTGTCGCCCGCGGCACGCGACATGTCGGTATGCGGTAACTTTATAATGTGTGCATTGCCGGCATTTTTGGGTTCGGTTTGGTCTGTGCCATCCAATATGATGTAAAGATTGTCAACACCAAGTTCATGACCATAATATTCAACCCACCGAGATACAAAGAATTCGTCGTTCCGCGCCATTGTGATGGCGGCAATGCGTTTTGTCATATTTTAGCATCCTTGATTTTTTTTGTTGCGTATTTAATGTTGCGAATCAATATCTTAAACGGGTTCGATGTCAGCAACCATTTCATATATTTTACCCCGTACAAACGATTCGCGGAATTCATAATCGCAGTGCGTGTGATAACATTTGTTTTATCCAATACATATTTTAATTGTTTGCCAATCGCACCGTTGTGTCGCGTAAAAGATGCTTTTTTAATAAAAGGACATCCATGCATAGTCAATTCTTTGGGGTGATTATATGTGTATCTGCCGCGTACCAAGTAAAGTCCACGAACATTGCAACCGTTGTTCTTGATTAAATTGGTTAATCTATGTTCGTATTTTATAGTTATTTGATTTTTGTTTGGTTCGGTGGTGACCGAAGATATAAATTCATCGAACCACGGCATAAGGAAAATCTTTTTATCCAATTTTATAAACCAAGATTCCATAAAGGAATGTGTACGATGGTTGGATATAACGATACTTGAGGCATTGGTATGTGTTGATTCCATTTTACGAAATGTGTCATCCATATCAAACAGCGGACCATACACAGAATCATTTATTAAATATACACATATATAATCGCGCAAAATTCCGTTGTCGCGCGCCCATTGATATGCGCGTTTATATGAACCAAAATCATATTCGCCGTGGCGGGTTGCCATAACATGCATGCAATAAGGTTTTAATTTTTCTAGTTCTGATTCTGGTGCGTCACAATCCATACATAAAATTATATCGCCAAATCGATTTAATTTTCGCGTATAGTAAATCAATGAATCATCAACAATTCCATCGCGATCATATGCTGCAACCAAAAAAAGACGTTTTACTTTTATATTCATATTTTAATCCATATGTTTTGTCCCGATATTTATCCCCAATATATAGTATCTTTTCTTGCGTGGAAAAACTTCACATTTGCATATAACACGATTGAACATTTTAAATGTATTAACTTGTTCCGGTTTGTCGGGTGCATTGATTAATTCTGTGGCACCATATTTATTTAATAATTCATGATATCTTTGCCACGCTTTTGCGGTTTCTGGTGTATTATGTGCGTTTTTCTTTTTTTTGTCTTTCCCAAGTGATGTTGGTTTATCGATGACATTATAGATCGCGCCTGGAACCGTCGCCACTGAATCAGCCAGTATAATAGCGGATTTTGAAAATATTACATCTTGAGCCCCCCATACGGCGGTTTCAAATAACAATTTTGTTCGACGCAGAAATTCCGTTTTATATGCATAACGCCATGCGCAGTTGAATCCATTTGCGTGCGTTATACCTATGCGGTCGGCCAACGATGTAGCAATTTCAATTGATTTAAATTGTGGAAATGACCATCCGGGTTCGTTTACTTCGCCACACAAAATATCGGCACCAGTTGTCATCGCGGCATTTGCCATTTTCTCAAAATAATCTAAATTTACAAAATCGTCATGATCGTGAATAGAAACATAATCGCCGGTCGCGGCATTGATCCCTGTATTAGATGCCGCCGATACACCTGCATTTTTTTGCGTGATAAGTTTAATGCGGTCATCATGTTTGGCATATTCTTTGATAATATCGCTGCAATTATCGGTACTTCCGTCATCTACTATGATAATTTCCAAATTTTTATAAGTTTGGTGGACAAGGTGTTCCAGACTTTTGCGGATAAAATCGCGTGCGTTGTACATTGGAACAACCACAGACATTAATGGTTCTTGCATTTTATCATTCCTTGGTTTCAGTATGATTATAGTAAATATTTTGGTTCACGCAAATATAAAAATAAAAACCAACATTTGTTGGTTTATATTTCTTCAGGTTTCCCGCGTGCAAGTTTTTTACGCTTGCCACTGTCCAGTTCCTTTTTACGCAGACGAATTGTTGCTGGTGTAACCTCTACCAATTCGTCATCTTGGATATATGACAACGCTTCTTCCAAGGACATTTTGCGTGGTGGTGCAAGGAACAATTTTTCATCTGCGGTGACACTGCGCACATTGGTAAGTTCTTTACCTTTTATGGGGTTGACTTCCAGATCATTTTCTTTGCTGTGTTCGCCGATAATCATACCAGAATAAACTTCGGTTTGTGGCCCAACAAACAACACACCGCGTGGTTCCAAATTGTGCAGAGCATATGTCGCGGTTACACCATTTTCCATTGATACCAAAACGCCCGGACGATATTGGTTGATTGGACCACGATATAAATCGTATTTATCAAATACACGATTCATAATACCGGTGCCACGTGTGTCTGTGCGGAATTCCGACAGGTATCCAATCAGCCCGCGTGAAGGTGCCGAAAATACAATACGAGTTTTACCACCACCAGACGATTTCATTTCGGTAATGGTCGCTTTGCGCTTTGTCATTTTTTCGATAACAACGCCGCTGAATTCATCATCGACATCGACAACGACTTCTTCGATGGGTTCTAATGTTTCGCCATTTTCGCCTGTTTGCATAACAACGCGCGGACGCGATACCGAAAGTTCAAAACCTTCGCGGCGCATCGTTTCAATTAAAATTCCCAATTGTAATTCGCCACGTCCCGAAACTTCGAAAGATTCTTTGTTTTCGCTTTGTGTTACGCGCAATGCAATATTAGTTTCGGCCTCTTTGAACAATCTTTCGCCAATCATACGCGATGTCAGTTTTTTACCGCTTTTTCCCGCCAATGGTGATGTGTTCACAAAAAATGTCATGGTAAGTGTTGGTGGGTCAATTGGCATTGCGGGAATTGGTTCAGTGACTTCGGGTGCACATAATGTGTCCGCCACGGTTGCCTTGCTGAACCCCGCCAAGACGACGATGTCGCCCGCAGACGCGGATTCGCGCGACACTTTTTCAATGCCGCGGTGTTCAATGATTTTTGTGATTTTTGCATTTTCGATAAATTCGCCGTGCATATTTATCGCCTTGACTGATTGACCAACGCGCACAGTGCCCGATTCGATTTTTCCGGTTAAGATGCGCCCGACATAAGGGTCTGATTCCAAAGTTGTTGCCAGCATTGTAAAAGGCGCATCCAATTGGCAACGTGAACCATTACAATCCGGTGCCGGAACATGGTCAACAATCAGTTGGAACAACGGGGTCAAATCTTTGTGTTCGTCGTTTAAATCGCGAACCGCCCAACCATCACGTCCAACCGCGTAAAGGTATGGAAAATCCAATTGCGCATCGTCTGCGCCCAATTTATCAAACAGGTCAAATGTTTCGGACAATACTTCGTCTGGGCGCGCATCGCCGCGGTCAACTTTGTTAATGCAAACAATAGGACGCAGCCCCAATTTCAATGCTTTGGATAATACAAACTTAGTCTGGGGCAGGGGACCTTCGGCACTGTCCACCAACAGCACCACGCCATCAACCATAGATAAAATACGTTCTACTTCGCCACCAAAGTCCGCGTGTCCCGGCGTATCAACAATATTGATTTTATAATCATGCCACAGGACCGATGTCGGCTTTGCCGAAATAGTAATGCCGCGTTCGCGTTCGATGTCGCCACTGTCCATTACGCGGTCTTCGACGCGCTCATTTTCGCGGAAAGTTCCTGCCTGTTTTAACATATTATCAACCAGGGTTGTTTTCCCGTGGTCAACGTGCGCGATAATCGCAATATTACGAATCTTCATATTATAGCCCTTTTTTGCCCTAAGAGCATAGATTATACCATATTTTTGGGATTGCAACAATTTATATTAAAACTTGACAATAATATATTTTGGTATATAATATGCGGGTAATTATAACCAAGAGGTATAAAAATGAATACTAGTGCTGGGAGTGAGTATTTTCACGATGATGATAGAGCAATGGAATTTGCCAGGGCTTTGTTTAATGCATCCGATGCAAAAATAGAACAAACTTCTATAGGCGCGACTCGTATGTATTCTAAAAGCGCGGGGGTGATAGTTGAAGGGAATAAGGTAATTCTTATTGATGGTCATACTTATCATGTGTGGGGTCGCGAAAGTCAGAAAGTATTGCATGAAGAATATGAAAAAAAGAAGCATGAATTGATTGAAAATATTCCGATGATACAATTTTTGCACATGGCAGCGGCAAAAAGAGTTAAAAAGTAAATAAAAAAATCGCCCAATCGGGCGATTTTTATATTTTCAACAGGTTGTATTAAAAAATTGACATTGTGGTGTTTTGGTGTATTATCGTATTGTTTTTATAGAAAGGATATGCAATGACACAAAATAATATAGAACCATTGGTGACCCGTGTTATGGAGTTGGCGGGGGAACTTTTGAGATTTAATTATAAATTGTCGCCCACAGATACAAACAATCGTTTGATTCAGATTTTTATGGATCTGACCAGAAAAGTGGATAATTCTGAGAGAATTAGTTTGTTCAAATATAAAGGAAATTTTTCATTAGATATAAAAAAATCTTCTCCATATCCACCCAGGCAATATAACTTATTTATGTTATGGCATTATCCTGACAGCGGGTTGGTAAAAATGAGAGTTTTTTTTGATGGGGACAGTAGTTCGCGCGAGTTTTCGTTTGATAACCCAGAATTTCGAGATTTAGATAAATTATATTTGCTGTGTAATAATGTGTTTTGTGTGAATAAATTAAAAGAATTAATGCGTGATAACTGTGATTGTGCAGATTTTTCACGTAATAATTGCAAATTTCAATCTACATGCGAAATGCACAAAATGATGTCTCAATTAATTGCTCGCCAGAAATAGCGTATTATAAACAGGTTGTATTAAAAAATCGCCCGTGTGGGCGACTTTTACTTTTAATGCTTTCCGCCGATTTTTGTGCGTCCGCCCATGAGTGGTTGCAGTTTTTTTGGAATGTTCACCGACCCGTCCGCATTTTGATGGTTTTCAATCAATGGCACCAAAGCACGGGGCAGGGCGATTCCCGTATTATTCAATGTTGCACAGAAATCCAGCGTTCCGTCTGCACGGCGAAAACGGGTGTTTGTGCGACGTGCCTGGAATTGACCAATGGACGAACAAGAACCTAATTCACGATAGGCATTTTCCGATGGGAACCATGCCTCGACATCGTTCATTTTGACTTTGTTAAATCCCATGTCGCCCGTAGAATTTGCAATAACACGATACGGTATTTCTAAATCGCCAACCACTTCGCACAGGTTGTTCAACAAATGTTCGTGCATTTCATCGCTTTGTTCCGGGGTACAATATATATATTGTTCCACTTTGTCAAAGTGATGGAACCGTACCAGTCCGCGTGTGTCGCGTCCGGCCGCCCCGGCCTCCTTACGAAAGCATGTTGAAAAGCCCGCATATTTAATTGGTAAATCATTTTCCGATAAAATATCACCACCATGCAGAGAGTTCAAAATAATCTCGGCAGTTCCCGCCAAACAACGGTCTGTATCGGTCAGCATAAATACATCGTCATTCATAACCGACAAATCAGACCCCATAAAATGTCCGGCATTAAATATAGTTTGTGGTTTTGTAACGGGTGGACATTCGATATATTTGAACCCTTTGCCAATCAATTTTTGAATAACATAGGTTTGAATCGCCAAGGATAATTCCGCCAATTCCCCACACAGGCAATAAGTGCGTGTGCCACAAATACCTGCGATTTTTTCCGGCATCCACCAACCGTTCATATCCAACAATTCCCATTGTGGACGCGGCGTAAAGTCAAATTCGCGTGGTGTACCAACACGACGAACCTCTACATTTGCACTGTCATCGGTGCCAACCGGCGCGGACGCATCGGGAATTTGCGGAACACGGTGCATCAGGTCGTTGAACTGTTCTTGCTTTTCCGCCAGTTCGTCCATATCGTTTGCGATTTCCGCACTGATTTGTTTTGATTGTGCAACCAATTCGGCTTTGTTTTCCGCTGTTGGAATAGCGTGCGAAATTTTGTTCTTTTCCGCCGTTTTGGTTTCGGTGATAGTTTTCAATTCACGAATGCGTTTGTCCAATGTCAAAATATCATCGACCACATCGGGAAAGTTTTTTACACGACATGCATTTTTTACAATATCTGGGTTTTCACGAATAAACTTTATATCCAACATGTTTTTATCCTTTTTATTTATTGTGCGTTTGTATTCAAGTATGCGATGGCGTCCATTGCGGTGGTGCATCCGGTGCCAACGGCGGTCGCAATTTGCATCTTGAATTCTGAACGGACATCGCCCGCAACAAACATTCCGCGTGGCAAATCAGACGGCGAAAGTCGTCCCAATTCGTCGCGTTTAATATCCTCACTTAAATAATCAGTGTTCGCTTCGTGTCCAATCGCAACAAATATTCCATCACATATAATTTGTTCGTTGTTTGTTGTGGTCGCAATCAATTCGCCGGTTTCGGAATTCGGACGTGCAGATATGCTTTTTAATTCAGTGTTAAATACACATTCGATATTTGGTTTTGCCAAAACACGGTCGCGAATAATTGCCTCGGCACGTGTGAATGCAGATTTGCGATAAATGATTTTTACCGTTTTTGCGATGTCTGATAAATACAGTGCGT
The DNA here is from genome assembly GCA_045613345.1 of Candidatus Enterousia sp. Classification (GTDB taxonomy): domain Bacteria; phylum Pseudomonadota; class Alphaproteobacteria; order Rs-D84; family Rs-D84; genus Enterousia. The sequence goes on along the minus strand of JAZLAT010000005.1, from coordinate 102,982 downwards.
CATTCATTGCGCTGTTCCCACCGCCAATAACCAAGACCGTTTTGCCGGAATAAAAGAACCCGTCGCATGTCGCACAATATGATACCCCGCGACCAAAGAATTCGCGTGCGCCCGCAATTTCCAACTTTCGCGGGGACGCGCCCGTGGCCAAAATTACAGTGCGAGTGTCATATGTTTTGCCGTGTGTGTCCGTCACGGAAAATGTGCCATCGGCTTTATTTTCAATATGTGCCGCCGATATCATTTCTATTTTGGCATTGAACGATTCTGCTTGTTTTTTCATAAACTCAATCAGTTCAAAACCACTGCCGCCCCAACCGGGATAATTTTCCAGTGTCGCAATTCCGGCGGTTTGACCACCCAATGTGTCACCACCCATAACCAGTGTATTCTTGTTTGCGCGACCGCAATATATTGCCGCAGTCAAACCCGCAGGTCCAGAACCCAAAATAATAACATCATACATTTCTAAATATCCTTTTGTTCACGCCACCATAGCATAAACCGCGCCCGCGTGCCATAAAAATTTAAGCCCGTGGTTTTATTTGCCGAAATGGCGTTTTAATACCCTGTATGCGTCAGAAATTCGGGCAAAGTCCGCATTTGATGCGGTGCCAGATGCAGTGTCTGGGTGGTATTTTTTTGCAAGTGCGCGATACCGAACACCGATTTCGCGCCAAGACGCCGTAATGGGCAAGTCCAATGTCTTGAATGCCGAAATGGTTTCCGAAGGCATAGTTTTTTTCGGTGGCATTTTATCAAATGTAGACCGACCGGTAATAAAATCATTCAGAAATTTTATGTAATCGTCGGCATCTTGTTTTGTGCGTTTGGTTGATTTGCCGAATGTTTGTTCTTCCCAATCTGCTTCGATTTCTTCGTCGGTCATATCGGCATAGTAATTCCAATTTTTGTTATATTCAGCCGCGTGTTCGGTGCAAAAATTCCAATATTCGCGAAGGTCGCGTGACTTTGGTGCACGACATGTGCCGGCGCGGGTGCAACCCGGAAAATCACATTTTTTTATCATTGTTTATTTACCTTGGTGTTTGAAAGTGGATGATGTTCGGCAACAACACGTTGCAGTTTTTCGGGCAACACATGCGTGTAAATTTGGGTTGTTGAAATGTCTTCGTGCCCAAGCATTGTTTGTATTGCACGCAGGTTTGCACCATTAGCCAACAAGTGCGATGCAAAAGAATGACGCAGAACATGCGGTGTCACGCGTGCGGGTTCAATACCGGCAAGTACCGCGCATTTTTTTAATATCTTGAAAAATCCGTCGCGTGTTATATGACCGGTTTGTGAATTGCTTGGGAATACATATTTTGATTCGTCGTCACGCATATTCAGCCATTTGTTCAATGCATTTATTGCACTTTCGTGCATAGGGACAATGCGTTCTTTGGCGCCTTTGCCATGAATCAAAAGTCGGTTGCCCAATATCGCCGTCATTGGTAATTCGCACAGTTCGGATACGCGCAACCCCGATGCATACAAAAGTTCTATCATTGCGCGTAAACGCACAGAGTTTTTCGTGTCGCCCGCCGACGATATCAGCAATTCAATCTCTTGTGGTGTCAATAATTTAGGTAATGGTTTGGCGCGTTTTGGTAATTCGATTCCGTTTGTTGGATTCGTTTTAATAATATGTTCAATCATTAAAAATTTATAAAAACTGCGCAGACAACTTGCACGGCGCGCAACGGACGACGCGCACCCGCCCATTGTGCCAAGGTATTGTTCAACCGCGTTCGCATCTGCATTGATAAGTCCGCCCGGAATGTTTTCGTCGGCATGTCGCAAATCGTTCGCATATGCCGCAAGTGTGTTCTTGCTGCGTCCTTTTTCGGCAGATGCCGCTTCTAGAAAAACATCGATATAGTTCATCATTTTGGATATAAAACAACTTCGGTCACATTTTGGGCGGGCGGAAAATATATCAACATCAAAACCACTAATACTATAACAAGTATCCAAAAAATAATTTTCTTTTTATTTGAATTTTTGTTTTTTAATGGCATATTTCCCCACCCTAGATTGTATCAAAACTCGCAATAAACACACCAGATGCCGCAATTATAATAAGGGGCGGCGCAATAATTGCAAGTAATGTTGGTAATGTTCCGTTTGACCCCAATGCACTGAATATATTTAACAAGAAATAAAGCGCAAAGCATGTTAAAATTCCAATGCTGAATTTTTTTCCAAATGTGTGATTTCTTCGTTGTCGGGTTTGCGCAAAAGCGATACCCAATGTTGCCATGGCTATCATTGTCAAAGGCAAAAACAGCAGAGTCCAAAATTGAACAAAGTGCCCACGCATCGGAACACCAATGTGTGACATTTTACGAATAAATGTTGGTAATTCCCAAAAAGAAATCTGGTCGGGTTGCAGATATCTTTCTAAAACCGTTTGTGGCGTAATCAGAGTATTCGTTTCCCATGCGCCTTTGTGTGTTTGTCCGGTTTGATCCATAATTTTTGCGTGCTTCGCATTTAATCCCGATGTCGAAAGTGTCACACGTGTGGTATATATTTTATTGGTTAAAACAAATTCAGGGTTTTGAATATATATGGTTGCGTTTTTGAATACCAAAGAATCAGAATCGCGTGTCATATCGGTTGCCATCATCGTTATATATCCACTATCCGAAGATTCGTGCAACCATATTTTGCCGTCCACCAATCGCAAGTGTTCTTTGGTTATATTTTCTGAACCCAATCGAACGGAATAAGGATTTATGACGGTTGTAGCAAAAACGCCGATTAAAAAAGCCCCCAACAAAAATGGTCGTGCCATTTGATACGGCGATAACCCAGCCCCAGAGATAATGATGCCTTCACTTGAACGTGTCAATGTATAATACGCAACCAATGTTCCCATAAATACCGCCAAAGGCAAAAACATTGGCACGTATTCGATAAGCCGTGTCCATGCGTCATTTAATGCCGCAAGTGCCGTCGGGTTGCTTGGTAATCTTTCGACAAATGTAACCGCAAAAATAATCCCGCATACAATAAGCAATACCAACCCGACACCGGTAAAAAATCGGCGGAACAGAAACCGTGATAATATTTTGGTATTGAACATTTCTTTGGCAAGTATAGACCTTTTAATTCCTGATTGCAAAATTAAAATGAATATTTATAATATATGAAACAAAAAAATACATGGTGATAAAAATGGACAAGAAACCAATTTCAAAACAAGGATTCGAAGCTCTGGTCAAAGAATTGAAACAGTTGCAAGAAGTGGAAAGACCCGAAATATTAAAGGTCGTACAATGGGCGCGGTCATTGGGTGATTTGTCAGAAAATGCAGATTACAGTGCCGCCCGCGAAAAACAGCGTCAAATTGACAAGCGTATACAATTTATTGAAAATGTTATAAACAATGCTGCGGTTGTTGATGTTGATACGCTTAGTGGTGACCGTGTTGTCTTTGGTGCACGTGTTGTGTGTGAAGATGAAGACGGTAATCGTATGCAATGTCGCATTTTGTCTGATATTGAATCCGATGGAAAACAGGTTATATCTTGCACTTCGCCGGTGGGACGCGCACTGATTGGTCGCTGTGTGGGGGATACTTGCGTTGTGCGCTTGCCGTCGGGTGAACGCGAGTATGAAATATTAGAAGTAAAATTCAAAGAATAGGTTGTATGTATATGTCGGTTCGGTTGTTGCCCGATTACCTGGTTAATCAAATTGCCGCAGGTGAAGTTGTGGAACGCGGTGCCAATGTTGTCAAAGAATTGGTTGAAAATGCGCTGGACGCGGGGGCGGACCAAATCATAATTGATGTTGTTGATGGTGGGCGAACACTGATAAATATTGTGGACAATGGTTCGGGTATGTCGCGCGATGATTTGGCGAATTGTATTAAACGGCATGCGACATCTAAATTGCCCGATGATAATTTATTGAATATAAACTTTATGGGTTTTCGGGGCGAAGCATTACCATCAATCGCATCCGTGTCCGATATGACGATTGATACATGCGATGGGGTCGATTCAAACGGATGGCAAATGGATTGCAATACGGGTGAAATCCGTCCGTCATCATGGCAGGCTGGAACACGGATTCGTGTTCAAAATTTGTTTGCAAAAACACCCGCGCGATTAAAATTCTTGCGTACTGACCGCGCGGAAATGATGTCGGTTTTGGATGTGGTAAAGCGTCTTGCAATGGCGCGATGTGATGTTGGTTTTGTTTTGAATAATAAATGGCGATTTCCAAAAAACCAACCGCTTTTGGAACGAATCGCCGCGGTGATGGGTGACGATGTAATTGGGCGGATGCGTGCGGTTGATTCGGAATCGTCGTCGCTTGGTGGAATGAAGTTAAAGGGATATATTTCTGAACCAACTTTGCGGCGGGCATCAAGTGTTGACCAATTCTTGTTTGTGAATGGTCGCCCGGTCAAGGACAAGGTTTTGGTTGGTGCGCTGCGTGCCGCATATATGGATGTGATGCATGCGCGGGAATTTCCGCTGTGCGCGTTGTATTTGACTTTGTCGCCGGCGAATGTAGATGTGAATGTTTCGCCTACCAAGACGGATGTGCATTTTTTGGACCCGAATCATGTGCGGTCTTTTATTATAAAATCGTTGCGCGACACTTTGGCGCAAACTATGACGGCGACGGTTGCAAAACATGATGAAAGCAAAATGTCATTTGCTGGTCCGATTTTATCAACGCCTGTGACGCCAGTTCCGCAACGCATGTATTCGCCACGACCACAAACCAATTGGTTGAATCCGCGTGGAACGACAAATCCCGATTTTATAAATGAAGGTAACAAGGTTGCGTCTGTTGTGCCGGTCGAACCGATTCGCCCAGAAAATTTATTCGAATCGATGCCGTTGGGGCGCGTTGTGGGGCAAATTGCGAACAAATATATTATCGCGACAACGGGTGATGCGATGGTTGTTATTGACCAACACGCCGCGCATGAACGCATTACTTATGAAAAGATGCGGACACATACAATCGCGGTTCAGCCGTTGTTGACACCAATTGTCGTGCATTTGCGTCCCGAAGAAGTTGATGCGGTATTGTCTGTGCGTGATGAGTTGCGCGATGGCGGGTTGAACATCGATTCGTTTGGCGACGATGCAATTGCGATATTTGAAAAGCCGTCTGATTGGGATATGGATTGGGCGAGTGTCTTGCGTGATATGGCGGACGAAGTGCGTGAATACGGACATTCAAGCGGATTGTCGGAAAAACTGCATTTGAAATTGGCAAATCACGCGTGCCATCATTCGGTAAGGGCAGGGCAAAAATTAAACATGGAACAAATGGACGCCTTGTTGCGTGATATAGAACGGACAGAACGTGGCGGTGAGTGTAATCATGGCCGCCCAGTGTATAAATTTTTCCCGATATCTGAAATGGACACTTGGTTTGAAAGGTAGGGGTTATCCTTTATTGTGATATGGCTTGTTGCTCTGGTGAATTTGCACCAATTTCTCTAATTTCTGCTTTACATATGCGGTTTTTTTGTCTATTCTTTGGGCGTAATAAATAATCAAAGGAGAAAAATATGACTGAAGAAGTTGTTGTCGATGCCACAAATAATGTTGTCGCGAATGCACCCCAACAGGGCAGTATGGGTGGCTTGTTGCTTTATTGTTTAATTATTTTCGTTGTGATTTATTTCTTTATGGTGCGCCCGAACAAGCGTCGTATGGCAGAATATCAAAAGATGATTGATTCAATCACCGTTGGTAATCGTGTCTTGGCGGCGGGTATTTATGGCACAGTCAAGAAAATTGGCGATAAAACAATTGAAATGGAAATCGCCAAAGGTGTCGTTATCGAGGTCAGCAAGAACGCAATCGCAAGTGTTGAAAAATAAAAGGGTATGTGATGTTTAAAAAATTGGCAATTATTTTTGTTGCGGTCTTTGGTGTATTGTTGGCGGTGCCGACAATGGTGCCGAATGCCGCGAAATATTTTCCGTCTTGGGCGCACCCGATATCTTTGGGTTTGGACCTTAAAGGTGGGGCCCAGTTGTTGTTAGAGGTGGATACAACAACAATGTTCCGCGAAAAAGCAAATCAATTATATGATGAAGTTCGTGGTGCGATGATTGACCGAAATAAAGGTGTGATTCGGTTTTCAAACCTTAAAAACAACGATGGTGTTATATCGCTGACTCTGCGTGAAGGCGAAGAAATGTCGCGCGCAAAGGGGCGTTTAAAAAGTGCCCTTGGTAATACGGTTGATATTTCAACATCGGGTCGCACAATCACACTAAGATATACTGACAAGCAACGCGAAGAAATGACCGCCGATGCATTGGCGCGCAGTATCGAAATCGTGCGTCGTCGTATTGATGCTTTGGGGACCAAAGAGCCGTCTATTCAAAGCCAGGGCGGAAAATATATCTTGGTGCAATTGCCGGGGGTTGATAATCCGGAACGTATCAAGGACTTGATTGGTCAGACCGCGAAAATGACTTTCCATTTGGTGAATGAAAATGTAACAAATGAACAATTGGAATCTGGGGTTGCACCGGCGGGAACGGAATTCTTGCCACATATGGATATGCCGTGGAGCAAGGTTCCCGTATATTCGCGTATTGAAGTATCGGGTGAAAGTTTGAAAGATTCCCAAGCAGACTTTGACCAAAATAATATGCCGGTTGTGACCACTGTGTTTGATGCGGCGGGTGCGCGGCGTTTTGCAAAATTGACCACTGAACATGTGAATGAACGGTTCGCGATTGTCTTGGACGGCAAGGTTTTGTCGGCACCGACGATTCGTGAACCTATTCCGGGTGGACGTGGTCAGATTTCAGGTGGATTTACATTACAGGGTGCAAAAGATTTAGCGGTTCTGTTGCGCAGTGGTGCTTTGCCGGCACCGTTGCAAGTGATTGAAGAACGCACTGTGGGTGCGGGATTGGGTGCCGATACTATTGCCCAAGGCAAGGTCGGTTCGGCAATCGGCGTCTTGTTGGTGTTGCTGTTTATGATTGCGGTTTATCGTGCATTTGGATTTATTGCAGATATCGTTTTGTTGGTGAACTTGGCGATGATTATCGGTGTTTCGGCTTTGTTGGGTGCAACGCTGACACTGCCTGGGATCGCGGGTATCGTGTTGACACTTGGTATGGCGGTGGACGCGAATATATTGCCGTTCGAACGTATACGTGATGAAATTCGGTCGGGCGCAACACCTTTGCGTGCGGTTGATGCCGGATTTAATCGTTCTATGAAGACGGTGTTGGACGGCGAAATTACTAATTTGATTTGCGCTTTGATTTTGTTCCAATTTGGTGCGGGACCGATTCGTGGATTTGCGGTGACATTGTCTATTGGTGTGTTGACGACTTTGTTCACTTGCATTTGGTTGTCACGCTTGCTGATTGATTGGTATATGGGCGGCAAGAATAAAAAAATTGGCTATATTAAACAGTAAAGGGGTCGAAAAATGAAATTGCATTTTATGAAATATCGTAAATTATCGTACTGGATTTCCGGCGGTTTGATGATTGTATCTGTGTTGGCGTTGGCATTCCGTGGTTTAAATTATGGTATCGATTTTGCCGGTGGTATTTCTATGGAAGTGACCGCGACCGAATCGGACTATACCGTCGATAAAATGCGGCACGATTTGGCGGCGTTTAAACCAGAGCTGCAGTCGGTTGATGGAAATTCGATTCTGATACGCGTTGGGTTGCCAAAGGGCGCAACAGATGCAGAACAAAATGAACGCGTGCGTGAAATCAAGGATATTTTGGGTAACAAAGTTGAATATGCCCAGGTGCAAATTGTTGGACCAAAAATTGGTGGCGAATTGGTGCGCGGCGGTATCTTGGCGGTATTGGTATCGTTCTTGCTGATGGCGGTTTATATTTGGATTCGGTATCGTGGCGGGTATGCCGTTGGGTCTTTTGTATCGTTGGTGTTTGACTTTGTTTTGATGTTCGGATTCTTTTCGGTGGTTGGATTAGAATTTAATCAGACCGCGATTGCCGTTGTCTTGATGGGCGTTGGATATTCCATTAATGATAAGGTTGTGAACTATGACCGAATCGACGAGAATATTAAAAAGTACCATAAAATGCCAATGGATGAATTGATCGATTTGTCGGTTAATGAAATGTTGTCGCGAACCATGATGACCAGTATTACGACAATACTTGCGTTGCTTGGGTTGTTTGTGTTCGGTGGAATGGCTTTGCGCGATTTTGCAATTGCGATGACTTTCTCTATTGTTATGGGAACATTGACCAGTATGTATATTTCTAATGTGATTTTGTATCACTTTAACCTGCGCGAAACAAAATATTAAATAAATCGCATCGGTTGCAAATAACGGAGGGATGATATGACAAAAATAATAAAAACTTTTTTAACCATATTGATATTTGCAACCGGTGCACGCGCGGGCGATTTGTTCTTTGAAGACGAACCAATCCAGGGTGGATTAAATGTCGTCGAAATGTCGCGTGGCTTTGCAGATATTTATGAAAAACTGGATGGGGTAAGTTGGGGTGGCAAGGATATAAATGTCGCAATTGAAAGTTTGGAAAATATGAACACTAATGCGCATATTGCCGCAACCGATGAACGCGTGGTTTTGGTGTGGGGTGATTCTATTGTTGCAAATTATCCGCGGCCGGCGGCCCGTGATTGGGACGCTTTTGGTGAAATTACAACTGCGCTTGTCCTTAAGATGCGCGAACGCGATGCAAATTTGGCGGCGGCAAATGATGTTGAAATTTATCGTGCGGTGGTTGATGGGCTTTTGCGCGGAATCGATGAACGCGGTCGGTATGTTTATTCGCGTGATGCAGAATTGAATGGTGGCGACAAGATATTGACAAGTGTCGGAATCGAAGGTCGTCGTGATGAACGGGGTAACTTTCGTGTGTTGGGTGTGTACCGGGGGTCGCCTGCTGATAATGCGGGGGTGGCATCGGGTGATTTGATTGGTGAAATAAATGGAACATTGGTATCCGATATGACCGATTCAGCATTAGCGTCAATGATGTCGGGATTTAATTCGGGAACTTTGAAAATGACATTGATGACACCAACGGGGACTCGTCGTGTGGTCGTGCGGCGTGCGACGATTGTATTGGCAGATGCAGATGTTGTGTTTATGGATGATGATAATGGTGGGATTTTAGAAATAGTTGTGAATCAAGTTTCAAATAATGCCGCTTCTATTGTTGCCGAAGCATTGAGTAAACATAAAAATTTATCGGGTATAATTTTAGATTTGCGTGCGGCAACGGGTGATGATGAACGGGCGGCGGCAAAATTGGCGGGGCTTTTTATTGGGGCACGGCCAGTGATGAGAATTGTTGAAACTGCTGTGTCTGAATTAGAAGTTGTGCCCGGGGATAATCAGATGACAAACGTTCCGGTTGTTGTGGTCGTTTCAAATATGACGCGTGGTACCGCCGAAGCGATTGCCGCCGCATTTTATGAAACAGGACGCGGGGTAGTTATAGGAACACCGACAGCGGGGGCGGCGCGTATTGCATCGCGGTTGAATTTGAATGATGGTGGAATGTTAGAATTGATGAACAAGTCGGTCAAGACGGGACGTGGTCGTGCTTTGGATGGACGAGGAGTTTTTCCGATTGTATGTTTGTCTAATATTAGGAATTCTTCACAACAAAATGCGTTCTTTTTGAATGTTATAAATAATGATTTTAAATCGCATGATTACAATGCTGATTTAAATGTTGATGCAGAATCGATTCGTCGTGGATGTCCAGTTATTACCAGTGGTGAAGATGAAGATTTACTTGCACGGTCTGTTGCGGTAAAAATCTTGACCGATAAACAGGTTTACAGTCGTTTGTTAAATATGGAATAAGGGAAAAAATATGTTCATAAAAAATAATCGTTTAAATTTTTCAAGAATCATAATTGGTGCGGTTGTCACATTGTTGACGGTTTTGGCGGGTGTTTTTTGGTTTGATATTCCGGTGTATAATTTCTTACGCGGATTTGATTATACAGTGTGGCGTTATTTGGGTGCAGTATTTGGTGTGGTTGGTTGGTTGGTGTTATCTTTGATTGTTGTTGCGGCTTTTTACATTCGCAAGACAATTCAAACACATGAAAAATTTGGTTTTGGTAATATATATGCACGTGTGCGTGGCAGTTATGCTTTTTGGGTTTTGTGTTCGGTGTTTTATGCGTCGATGATTGCGGTTGTGTTAAAGTTTATTATTGGTCGTGCGCGTCCCATTTTTTATGAAGCATTAGGCATGACAGGATTTTTCCCGTTTGCACGTGATTGGGCATTTCATTCTATGCCGTCGGGACATGCGGTTGCGTCTTTTGCGGGTTTGGTGATGATTGGAATTTTGGCGCCAAGTGCGCGGTGGTTTTGTTGGTTGTTCGCAATTGTGATTGGCGTGTCGCGCGTGTGCGCGGGCTTTCATTGGCCGTCTGATGTTATATTGGGCGCGTTTATCGGTATTTTGATGGCTGATGTTGCAAAGTTCATTTTGGCACGACGTGCAAAATAAAAAAATTTATCGGTCTGTTATTTTCTGTTTTTTTATGATAGAATTATGGACATGGGTAGTCAGTCTAAATTTTTGCCGGACAGTGTTTCGGGCGCAATCAAAGGTTTTATTCTTAAACTTTGTGGTGGCGCGGTTGTTTGTGTCGCATTGTGGGCGGTTATTGCGTTGATATTGCATGACCCTTATCTTGAAGGTGTTGCTGCGGCGGGCAGTTTTGGGTCACAGAGTTTAATGGGGAATTTTGTTGGCGTTTTACGATATGCTGTGGGTTTTATGCCAGCATTGTTTTTATTGCTTTGTATTGCAAGGTACGGAATAAATCTTGCGTTGGGTACGGGGGATGGAACCCCAGAATATAATATCTTGCGCGGGTTTGTTGGAATTTGTTTGGGGGCGGCGGGTTTTGGTTTGGTTGCACCCCGTGCGACTTTTGGTGGTATGTGTGGCGCGATTGCAAGTGCGGATATTGGACATTTAGTTGGCGGTTTTGGTATTGTTATCGGGTTGCTTTGTTTGGTTGGTTTTTTTTGGATTGCGGGAATATTGTTGCATATCAAGTTGAACGATGTTTTGCGTATTTTGCGCGGGCTTTGGCGCATAACACGTTGGGTGTTGACGGCATTTCATCTTATGCGCCCGATTGAAGAGTATGACGAAGAAGAGGAAGCAGAAGAGGACGAAGAAGAAACTGAAGATGAAGAGGAGGAGGAAGACGAAGAGCCAGAGGAAAAACCAAAGCGAAAATCTGCGCGTCGTCGTGCCGTATCAACCAGTGCCGCCGTTGAATATGAATTACCTGATCCGGAATTATTGGAACAATCGGTGTTTGGTAAAAATATTGTAACCCCGGAATTAAAGCGTCAAGGGGCCTTGTTGGAAACTCATTTTGCAGAATATAAAGTTAATGGTCATGTCACGGGAATTCGTCCAGGACCGATTGTGACACTTTATGAATTCCGTCCCGAAAGCGGAACAAAGATGGTCGATGTCAACAAGACGGTAAGTGATATGACGCGTGCGATGGCGACCGAAAGAATTCGTATTGCGCATATTCCGCGGACTGATTTGGTTGGTGTGGAAATGGTGAATTTGAATCGGCAAATTGTGCGGTTCCGAAACTTGGTTGCGAATGACGCTTTTGTGAATTCTAAATATAAAATTCCGCTTGCGTTGGGGGTGGATATTGGTGGTAATCCGATGTATTTCGATTTGGCCAAGATGCCGCATATGTTGGTTGCGGGGCGTACCGGAACCGGTAAGTCGGTATTCGTGCAGTCTATTATTACATCAATTGTTTATCACTTTACACCCGACAAGTGCAAGTTGATGATTATCGACCCCAAGGGTGTGGACTTTGGGTTCTGGGATGATATTCCGCACCTGATTACTCCGATTGTAAAGTTGGATCCGGTTCCGGCGGTAAATGCTCTGAAATGGGCGGTGCGTGAAATGGACGACCGGTATAAACAGTTGCAAGAATTCAAGGCGCAAAATATTGAACAATATAACGAAGCGGTTGGTGCAAAACGCGCATCTGGCGAAGTTGTAACAAAACAGGTCGCGGTTGGAACCGATGAAGAAACTGGTGAATTGCTTTATGAAACCCAGCAAGTAGATTTGTCTGATATGCCATATATCGTGATTATTATCGACGAAGTTGCCGATTTGATGGGGGTTGCGCGTAAAGAAGTTGAAGCATGCGTGCAAAGAATTGCACAAAAGGCGCGTGCCGCAGGTATACACCTTGTTATGGCGACACAAAGACCGGATGCGACGATTATTACCGGTGTTATCAAGGCGAATTTCCCAACGCGCATTTCTTTCCAAGCGCGCAGTATGGTTGATTCTATGACATCGTTGGGCGAAAAAGGCGCAGAAAATTTATTGGACAAAGGCGATATGCTGTTCAGTGAAGCGGGCAGGTTGCCGGTGCGTATACACGCGGCATTGATTGATAATGATGAATTGCAACGCATTGGCGATTTCTTGCGGTCCCAAGGCGAACCGGAATATGTTGAAGGGGTAACCAGTGATGCGGAAAGCGGTGATGTTTCGGGTGCGATTGTGGGCGCTTCTGGGGGCACGGGTGATAAAGATGCAGATTTATATGAACAGGCGAAACAGTATGTCATACGTGATAAAAAACCGACGATATCTTATATTCAACGGCGTTTAAGTGTTGGCTATAACAAAGCGGCGGGATTTATGGAACGTATGGAACAAGACGGTATAGTAAGTGCACCCGATGCCAACGGCAAGCGCCAGTTGTTGTAATTTATGTTGTTTTATTTTCGTTCACCGCTTAGCCCAAAAATAAAAACCGCATTCGCGGTTTTGATTTTTGGTGGGCGCGCAGGGATTGCACATCCCCATCCGTCACATAAATGTGCCGTTATGGGGACCCCTTCCGCACGCAACGGTTTCGCTTTGTTACACTCGCGAAACCGGCTATCGCGTCGAACCCACGGGTTCTCGTCCGCCGCTTAGCCCAAAAATAAAAACCGCATTCGCGGTTTTGATTTTTGGTGGGCGCGCAGGGACTCGAACCCTGGACCCACTGATTAAGAGTCAGTTGCTCTACCAACTGAGCTACGCACCCATGGGTCTTTAACTTTGTGACCCGCAAATTATATTATCTTTTTTATAAAATGCAAGTTTTTATCGCATTGCCAGTATTTGCCGTAATAACAGGCATCCATACCTATATAAACTTTGCCACGGTCGTGTTATGATAAAACCAGTAAGTGGATGCAAAAGCATCTGCATAAATAACAGAAAGGAGAAAATATGAAGAACGTTGCAATACCTGTCTTGGCGGCACTTGTTGCGTGTCCGGCGATGGCGGGTCAACATCATCAAGAATCTTTTTGGGATTCTTTGAACCCGTATATGGCACTGCGTGTTGGTGCCGGTTATACGAATCTTAACTATCGTTATGACGGTTATCGTGAATCTTTGAACGATGAAGAAATGCATGGTCGTGCCGCACTTGGTTTATCCATGTGGTGCAACCGAGCACGGACTGAAATCGAATGGTCTATGTTCACAAAAATCAAAGACAGTGAAACATTTGGTACAACCAATGTCAACATAGATACAAAAATGCAGACATTGTTGATGAATGCATACATGGACTTTGGTGATTACACAATGATTCGTCCGTTCGTTGGTTTGGGTGCGGGTGTCGCCTTTACCGAACAAGATGTAAAACCGACGGGTGCCGAGGCGTTCAATCATGACAAAGGTGGTTTTTCTGCGATGGGCACATTGGGTGTCACATTCGATTGGCGCGTCTTTGCCGTTGATTTGGCGTTCCGTTATAACTATACCGACATAAATTCTGGGATGCATAACTTTACCGGTGATGTTGGTATAAGATATATGTTCTAAGAAAAAACCCTTTGTTTGTCATGTGTTTGACCCCGAAAATCGGGGTCAGTTTTTTTGCGATTTGGTCCCTAGGCAATCATACCTGCGGCATACGAATATTTTTTACAATATAATCGTGTCGTGTAAACCAAAAGGAGTAAATATGAATAAAACATTAGAAAAAATCACAAAATTGACGATGGCTTTGGGTGCGGTAAGTATCTTGGCGGGTTGTGCCGCGACATGCGATGGTGAACATCCGCACGATATGCATCGCCGCCATTACGCACACCAACAACAGCCCAAAGAAGTCGTAATGTATGAAGCCGAAGCAGTGGAAGTTGTTGCGGTTGAACCAATGTCTGGTCCAATGATGAGTGCGCCAATGTATACTCGCAGCAGCACCGGCGGAACATCAGCAATGGGATATATTAAATTTGCACCAGCCGATAACGGAACAAAAATGATGGTTGATGTAACCGACCTGCGTCCGGGTAAAGATTATACAGTAAAGATTTATCCTTGTGGAAATTGCAGTGATTACAGTTGCTGTGCATCCACAAGTATGAATGTCAGTTTGCCAACGTTATATGTTGATGAACCGATGCGTTTGAACAAGTCTTACACATTGCGTGGTTTGAATTGCCAAAAATTAAAGAATGCAAAAATCGTCTTGACGCGTGATGGTGGATATAAAGCCGCATGGGGTCGTATCCAACCCGCCGGTCAATGGTAGAGAGTGTAAGTGATTAGTGTAAGTGGCTAGTGGTTAGCAGGCTCTGGAAAAATTTCGTAATTGCGGATTAATTCCAGATACTGCTAACCACTAACACTAACCATTAATTCACCGTATGGTAAATTGTTCCATCGCCGGTTTTAATATGCATAGCATTTGTCCCTGTGCCCGTTGCCAGTGATACATAACATATTGTATCATTGTATTTAATATATAATGCCGGTGAAGTTTGCTTGGTCGCATATAAATTAAATACATAATCCCCAACATGCAATTCGGTAATACCCGCACCGCAAAGTGCAAGACATTGTCCATTTGTGGTTTGTCCATAACCACTGTCACATTCCCAAGGGCAGTCGTTTGCATCAACCACTGTGCCATCATAGGTATCATTTGTTCCCGCACCAGTATAATGCGCGTTTGCCGGCGCATTGGTGCAGGCGGCACTTTGTCGCCAATAGGTATTTGCGGAATCATATGCTTGTTTTAAATAATATCCGTGCTCGGCAAGTAGATAAAGTACAAATATGTTGTTTGTATAAGAACCGTTTGTCTCATCATAGCGCACTGAAAAATATATACTTGATGCTACATCATTTCGCATGCTGTGGTATGCTATACAATATATTACACCAGTACGCAATGATGACATGCCTGATGGTTGGCTGGTCCAATATAATGGTTCGGATGTGCGAGTAAAACCATATGTATCATATGCCCATTGGTAAAAATTATCATCTATTTGGGGGCAATTGTGTTTGGTGTCGTCGCCCGGACAATAATACGCGCCCGATGTATTACATGCAACACATTCATTATTATCACCCAAATAATACCCCGCACCGCAAGTATATGCATGTGCCGCACCTGCAAAAAACATAGACAACAAACCAACAATAAATTTCTTCATCTTTCGCCCCCCCGTTTACAAAATGAAACAATGTCGCGAACGACATGTCGGGGCGTTGAGAAATCACTATTCTATTGACCCTGATGGCCTTTTGCAGATGCATTATAACCATCAGCACCCCGACAAGGGGGCGATAAAATCTTGACGGTGCAAAAACACGTGAAAACCAAAAATGTTAACGATGCTCTGCACCGAGAATAGGAGGCTTCTCAGGGCCCCGAACCGAAATCCCTTTCGGCTCGTTACAATATTATCAAAAATCACCGAATCGGGTCAAGTTGATTTTTCGGGTTTAAAAAAAATTTTTTTGTGTTCATTTTTTACTTTAAGAAACTAATCCTGTGTGCTAAGTTTTTGACAAATGAGAAATTTGAAATACTTGGTCTTGTTGGTCACAGCGTTTTTGAATCCAAACTTTGCCTTTGGAACTGTGTTTTGTGGTGCGAATCAGGTTTGTAATGGTGATATCAATATTACAGAAACAACAGTTTTTGAAAACTATGGCGAAATTACCGGAAATATAAATATCAATTGTTCCGGTTGCGCGGTACAGTTTAAAAATTTTGGAACAGTTTCAAATAATGTAAATTTGATTGGTGGTGCTTCACCCATTTTAACACAAGTCATAACCAGTGATTCAGATGCAAATCGAATCGGAAATTTGTCTGGGCATGTGGTTTATGTTCAAAATGATGATAACCCCACGGTTATAAATATGGCGGCGGTTGTCGATGCGGCGGCAAATGCCACAAGTATAGAAATGACTAATGTCGCGGTAATGATTGATGCCGGAATTCCTGATTATGGTAAACCGATTATTGTTCATAACAATGTAAGTTTTATTGTCACCGGTGCAAATGATAATAATGATATTCCTCTTTTGACTAATATTGTCGGAACTCCGTCTTTGCAAATCAGTGGCATTGATTCTATGTTCGCCCCAAGTGTTCAATTGGCAAATAATAATCTTTATATGCATATGGCGCGCGCGGTAAGTTATGGAAATATTATTGGTGGTAATGTTGGGGATTTCTTGGATTCTGTGCGGGCGAATAATGCAAATGATAAATTGCTTGTCGCGTTGGATGCGGCGCAGAATCGCGATGCTTTGCGTGCGGTTATGAACGAATCGGTGCGGACAAATCCGATTCGCTTGGCGCGCCCAATGCGAACAATAGTTGCGTTTGATGATGTTGGGGCGTTTGCAAATGCTGGGGATGGAATTGTTGCGCGACCGTTTTATATTATGTCGCATCAGTTTGATGCGTGGGGTGGTGCGGTTGGATTCGGTGGTGAAATAACAAAGCACTTTGTAACAGATGTTGCCGCGTTCGGTGCAATGATGAATTATGATGGAAAATACGATGTGTTTTCAGAAAATATCTATGGCGGGCGCGCAGAGTTGCGTTATAGCGATGATGATGTTTGGTTTGGTGTGCGCGGAATCTATGCTGTGGGTGCAACACATGATTTGACCGTGTTTGATGGTATGCGCACTGTTCAGAATCCGCGTGCAAAATTGGCGGACTTTGTGGCGGATGCGGGTCCGGTGTTTAAGTTTTTTGGAACAATGCGATTTACACCTTTTGTTGGAATGCGTATGAATTGGGTGGATGTTGTCGGAATTTCTGAAACAAAAACGGTTGGACTTGCGGGAATTGAAACGATGTTTGATACAATGATTGATGGGAATTCGTATGATGTTGGATTGCGTGCAACGGTTCATACTGACGGCACTGTTTATGGTGCGATTCGTTCGGGAATGTTGTCCGACGCAGACGGAATCGGTGGCGCGTTGGAATGCGGTGTGGTCAACGACGATATGGGTTGGTCGTGGAAGTTCGGTTTGAATCTGAAATTCTTGTTTTAATTTTTTGTGAATTCGCCACGCAGTGATGCGCGATTCGCCGCGGTAATTTTTATGTTCGTCATTGTGTCGATTTCACCGGATTTTGGTTTTGCAACAATGCATTGTTGCATATACGGTGTGCGATAGAGCAGGTGGCGTCCGGTTTTATCAGTGCCTTCGCACAGGCACATCATTGTCTTGCCAACGCAAGATTCGTTAAATTCGCGTTGGATTTCGTTCAGTGCGCCATCCAAAATTGCCAGCCGTTCACGTTTTATATTTTCGGGAACCTGGTTAGGCATCAATGCCGCCGCGGTATGTGGGCGCGGTGAATATTTAAACGAATAAGAATTTATATACCTGACGCGACGCGCGATTTCCAATGTTTGAGCAAAATCGTCGTCCGATTCGCCCGGAAAGCCGACGATAAAATCACTGGAAATTTGTATGTCGGGACGGGCCGCGCGCAACTTTGCGACCGTTTCCAAATATGCGTCTAAATCATAAGGGCGATTCATTCGGCGCAGCACATCGGGTGAACCACTTTGAATTGGCATATTCAAAAATGGCAATAATTTTTCCGTATGCGAAAACATTTCAATCAGGTCATCGGTCATTTCGGTTGGATAACTTGATGTGAAGCGTATACGGCGGACCGTGGGAATTTTTTCGGCTTCACGAATCAAATCAGACAAACGATATGTTTTGCCATCTGCATCCGTGTATTTATAACCGTTCACATTTTGACCCAAAAAACAAATTTCGATTGCGCCGGTTTCTGCGGCATGGATAGTATCGCGAATTACATCGTCAAATGGACGTGAAATTTCCCGCCCGCGTGTGTACGGCACAATGCAATAAGTACAACAATGATTGCAACCTTCTTGGATTGGAATATAAGATACAACCGGCGAACGATTCATTTGTGGTAATTCATCAAACTTTTCAAGACCGCCCAGATCGATATTCAATAATTTTGCATCTGGGTTTTCCAAAATTTCTGGTAATTTGTGATAACTTTGTGGACCCAAAACAAAGTTCAAATCTGGCATACGGCGGAACGCGTTTGCGCCACTTTCGCGTGCAACACAGCCGACAATGCCGAACAGAGCATCCGGCTTTTTAACATCGCGAATGCGCCCCAGTTCAGAAAAAACTTTGTTGGTCGCCTTTTCGCGAACCGAACAAGTGTTCAATATTATTATGTCTGCGTCCGCGGGCGAATCGGTCGCCGTCATGCCGCGTGCGTCC
Organism: Candidatus Enterousia sp.; assembly: GCA_045613345.1. Lineage (GTDB taxonomy): Bacteria > Pseudomonadota > Alphaproteobacteria > Rs-D84 > Rs-D84 > Enterousia. Next base: position 84,357 of record JAZLAT010000005.1, on the reverse strand, counting down.
AGCATCGCCGCAATCCGCCAACCGTCATATACGTTCATTTGGCAACCAAAAGTTTTGATAAAATATTTTTTTTGCGTCATTTATTATTTGTTTTTGCCGTTGTTTGCACGCATGTTGCCGCGCATGTCCCCGCGGGTTTGGTCAACACGCCCCAAAAGGTTTTTTACATTAATATCTTGGTAATCCATTGGCACCAATTCATAGTGCATACCAAAGATAATATCATAAACAAATTTTAATTGATACATATTTTGCTCCTTTTAGTTAAGTTTGTTTTTCAAAATCTCGTTCACGACGGCGGGATTCGCACTGCCACCCGATGCCTTCATTACATTGCCCACAAAGAACCCAAGTAAACCCGTTTTCCCAGATTTGTATTGTTCAACCTGGGCCGGATTTTTCGCAATGACTTCGTCGATAATTTTTTCAATCGCGGCGGTGTCGGTGATTTGTTGCATCCCGAATTTTTTTGCAATCTCACGCGGGGTGCCGTTTTCGCCGTCCAGCATTTTGATAAAGATTTCTTTGGCCTGTTTCCCGTTGATGTCGCGTGCCGCAACCATATCGACCAATTCAGCTAAATCTGTCGGTGTGATAATGCGCATGCCGTCAACGATGCCGGATTTTTCATTTGTTATATCATAGTTTTCCGGGTGCGCAAACAGTTCGGAAATCATCCAGTTTGCTGTCGCCTTGGCACGGTCGGCTTTACCGTCAACCGCCGTATCGAACCAGTGCGAAATGTCCACTGTTTCGGTAAGGCGTGCCGCATCATATTCCGAAAGTCCAAATGTTTCAATATATCGCGCACGTGTCGCCGCAGGTAATTCAGGCATAGTTTTGCGTATGCGTTCGATCTGGTCATCTGTGATAACCAGTGGCAACAAATCTGGGTCCGGGAAATAACGATAATCCAACGCGTCTTCTTTGCTGCGCATAACAGATGAGGAACCGTCTTCTTGGTTATAACGCAATGTGTCTTGGGAAACAGTACCACCATTTTCATAGACTTCAACCTGGCGACGTGCTTCATTTTCAATATGATTTTTGATAAATTTGAAAGATATCATGTTTTTTGTTTCTGTTTTTGTTCTGAATTTAGTATCACCAACGGGACGAACAGAAACATTTACATCGGCACGCATAGAACCTTCTTCCATGTTCGCTTTGGATACCCCCAATGCGCGTGCAATCTCGCGAATTTGGCGCAGGTATTTTTCGGCTTCGTCTGGACTGGTTATATACGAATTGTTTTCTGGATGTTTTGTATCCAAAAGGGTAATGATTTCCAACAACATAACCCCACACCGATTAAAATCAACAAAAGATTTTGCCGGATGCATGTCATGTTTATTCTTGGCGGCATCTTGTTCCATGTGTGCGCGTTCAATTAAAATCTTTTTCGGGTTGCCGTCATCACCAATAATTTCAAGCCAACCGCGACCAACAACCGGGGGTTCTTCGATCGGTTGCGAAATCTGGTACCCCTGGGGCAGGTCGGGATAGAAATACTGTTTGCGGGCAAAACGACTGATGCGGGAAATCTCGGCATTTATCCCCAGTCCGAATTTAATCGCTTGGTCCACGCAGTATTCGTTCAGCACCGGCAACATACCCGGCATTGCGACATCAACCATAGAAACCTGGGTATTGGGTGCGATGGTCGGATTATAATCCGCGGACGCGCCACTGAATAATTTACTGTTGGACAGAACCTCGATATGAGTTTCTAAACCGACAACTACTTCCCATTCACCTGTTTTTCCCTGTATCGTAAACATTTTTCTTTTTCCTTGCTTTTTGTTTTTTTCTGTCTTATTATGTGTCCCACGGATGGCCAGATAGCTCAGTTGGTAGAGCAAGGGACTGAAAATCCCTGTGTCAGTGGTTCGATTCCACTTCTGGCCACCAGTTTTTTATTACCCATTTTTTATTCTCCCATTATCACTGTTGGTCTGTTATCAACATTTGCAAATTGTTCAATATGTTTTGCCAATTGCAATACGCGAACATCGTCAAACATTTTGCCGACGACTTGCATACCCAATGGCAAGTTATTTGATGCCAATCCTGCGGGTACAGATACCGCCGGAACACCCGCCAAATTCATCGCCACCGTGAACAAATCCAATGCATAATATTCCAATGGTGTCAAATCAGAATCCAATGGTTGTGCCGTGCCCGCACCCGATGGGCATACAATTAAATCGCAACTCTCAAATGCGCGATTAAATGCGTCTGCAATCATACGGCGCACGCGTGCGGCCTGCATAAAATATACTTCATACGATTCGGACGATAACACCGCGGTTCCGATAATCATACGGCGTTTAACTTCGTCGCCAAAACCCGCAGCACGAGTCTTTTTATATGTGTCATATATGCCGTCGCCTTCGACGCGCAGACCATAGCGCATACCGTCATACCGTGCCAGGTTCGATGATGCCTCGGCCGGGGCGATTATATAGTATGCCGCCAATGCGTCCAGAATATTTGGAATTGAAACCTCCACTATTTCGGCACCGATGGATTTCAAATCTGCAACACGTTTTTCGAACAGTGCGCGCATATCGTCCGAGATTTTGACATCGTTAAATTCACGAATAACACCGACGCGCAATTTCTTGCCGTCGCCTAAAATAGGTTTCAGTGGCGATTCGATATTCAATTTAATGTCGGCACTGGTTGAATCCTTGGCATCGTGTCCCGCCATCGCGGACAACAACAATGCCGCGTCGTCCACAGTGCGTGCAATTGGTCCGGGGGTATCCAAACTGGATGCGAATGCGACACATCCCCAACGCGAACACAATCCGTATGTTGGCTTCATGCCGACCAGGCCCGTAATAGAACATGGGAACCGAATTGAACCACCGGTGTCTGTGCCGGTTGCGCCCATTGCCATACCGCTTGCCACCGCTGATGTAGAACCACCCGACGAACCGCCCGCAGTAAGCCGCTGTTCTAATTGCCACGGACTTATCGGCGCACCAAAGAACGATGTTTTCGAAAAAGTTCCCATCGCGAATTCGTCCAAATTTGATTTCCCAAGCAGCACTGTTCCGCTATCGATAAATCTTTGCGATATGGTCGATTCATATTCGGGAATAAAATTCTCCAGCATACGTGAAGCCGCCGTTGTCCGGATTCCGCGTGTTGCGAACAAATCTTTCATTGCAATTGGAATACCGTCCAGTTCGCGCGCGTCGCCGTTTTTAATGCGTTCATCCGCCGCAATCGCGTCCGCCAAGGCGCGTTCCGCCGTTATCGTGATATACGCGTTTAATGTTGGGTTATATTTTTCAATTCGTTCAATGTGTGCACGTGCAAGTTCAGCGGCGCTGATTTCACGAGATTGCAGTTTTTTTAATGCTTCGGTAATGGTCAAGTTTATCATGTCATTTCCTATTTTTGTTTTGAATATTTGTTTGGGAACAACACCGCACCAATATATTTCTGTATAAATGGTGATGTGCATTGTCCGTCTTGCATACACATTGGACATGTGGTGGGACATATGGGCCAACACGCACGATTTTCTTCATCGGTGATAATTTCAATAATCATTTCGTTTGGTTTGTTTTTTGAGTGCATGGGCTTAAAAGTTATTGGTTTGTTAAACCCGCGCGAATGAACAATATAATCATCTGCATGAACATTAAATGCACATCCGGACTCATAATAGTAACCATCAGCCAATGGATTGAATCCTTGGACATATGTCAAGAAATCGCGCTTTTGTTGTTCCGTCCATTTACCAATTTTCAATTTCGTCGGTGTTGAATTCATAGAATAACTTGTAAGAATTACATTTGTGTTTTTCATTGCTGTGCCTTTTATTTTGCGTATTTGTCGGCGAAAAATTGTTTGCCAATTAGATTCACAACAAACGCGTCACTGCATTTGCCATATTTGATATTTTCCAAACATTTTTCACGTGGGCATTTGCGATTATTCGTCATTTGAACAGATATTTTCATATAACTGGCATAATTTTTTTTGGTTGTATTTATGTTATCATTGTCCCGAGACACCAATACATCTATACAATCACAATTTTGCAAGTGTGTATTCATCTTGAACAGGCATGAATCGGTTGGAATTTTTGCATGTTTTGCAACATGTTCGATGTATTTTTGAATTTCTTCTTGATTCATTGAATTGCAATATACGGCCATCGGTTCGTAACAGCCCCAACCATCATATGGTTCCGATATTGTCACATCATATTTTTTTTCTGTCATTGTGTTGCCTTTAATCTGCGTCCATGACTTTTGGCACTGCAAAATATCCGCGTGATACGCCCGATTTATCTGGCGCGTTTGCCATAACCGCATCGCGAATGTTACCATCGGTAACAACATCATGCCGTCGGGGCAGGTGATGTTCCGCAGGACTAAGCATTGGTTCGATGCCGTCCGTGTCAATTTGTTTCAATTTATCAATCCATTCTACGACTGAATCGATATTCATGCGTTCCAAATCTTCGTCCGAAATATCGATTTTAATCAGGTCCGCAAATTTGCGTAATTGTTGCTTGCTAAATGCCATTTTGAATCCTATATTTAATGCAAAGGTGATTATACAATGATTTTAGACGATTTCAAGGCTTTTCCGGCAAACGGAGTTTTGGTTGGTGTCGATTGGGGCGCGCGGCGGACGGGTGTTGCAGTGTCGGACCTATCACGGGAATTTGTATTTGCGCGGGACCCGATTGTTGGGTGCGGGGCGACCGAATTGGTGGCGCGTGTTGTTTCGGTAGCGAATGATGCTCATGCGGTTGGAATTGTGATTGGTTTGCCGTTGCGGATGGATGGCACGGAATCAGAAACGACGGCCGCGGTGCGGGCTTTTGCAGACGCATTGGCGCACGCAACCGATTTGCCGATTATATTTATTGATGAAACGTTATCTTCCGCCGCCGCCCAAGGCGAAATGGGACGTATTCGCGTGCGTGATATCAAGGCAGGGTTGGATTCGAATGCTGCACGTGTAATTTTGGAAAACGCAATTGCGATGATGGCAAGGTAGTGTTAGTGGTTAGTTTCCACTTCGCCAAGGCTTCGTGGAACAAGGGTTAGTGCGGGCGCATACGCGCCCGTGTTTTTTAATTTCCATATATGATAATATTTCAAAGAATTGCCATGGTGGACGGGCGTTTGGTGCGTTTTTGACGCATATAAAGTGGTCTAAATTAAACCAAGGTTAAAAGTCAACCACTTTTTTCAATATTTAAAAAAACAAATTTTATCAATAAAAACAATACATAAACCGCAAATGGCGGATTTCAGAAACAAAGGGGTATAAAAACCTTGGTTTTTTATACACTTAAACCCAAGGAAGCTTTCAAAAAAATACATTCATATACGGCGAAAACATGAAAAAAGTTTCAGTTTTATTTGCCACTAATTCCCCTCTGACCAAAGGGATGTCCGCAGGACGGGGTGTCGCAAAAAAAATGATAATTGCAATTATGTTGGTATTTTGTGCCGCGACCGTGCGTGCAGAAAATACAAATATATCAACATCACAATATTATGTCGATACCAATGCGGCGACAAAGCAAGATGCGGCGCCGGCAAATAATGCAAATTCGGTTATGACTTATGATTCCACGTCCCCCGATGGCATCGGTGCAAAAGCCATTTATGACACGACCGCCACATACGGCGAACAAAAGTCCGCCTTGGTGACGGCGGCAACGGCGAATGCTGCGATTCAAAACGGAATAAACAGCGAATTTGTATGCGCAAACCCACCAAAGTGCAATTTGTGGGATTTAAAGGGTTTTTACCCAACAAGCCTGCCCGCGGGTTATACGGAATTGGAATACATCGAAAGCACAGGAACACAGTATATTGATACTGGTTTTACGACAAATGGTATCGGTTTGAGTATTGATGTAAAAGTTGTTTTCCTTGATAATTCATCAGAACAAGCCGTTTGCGGCAGAGAGGCAGGCGGGGGATTTGAATGTGCTAGAAGCAATGGTGGTGTGTTTTTATATAATCAGTATGATAAATCTGTGTCTTTTACTCCTGTATATGCTAATACAGTATATAGTATACAGGCAGGTACACCGTCCGATGATATGTTTATTGTTGTAAATGGGGTTTTGCAAAAATCGAATATGGCACCCGTGGCTCGTACGCCTGCATCATTTAATTTATTTAGGCATAATTTTAGTTATTATGCGAAGATCAAAATGTATTATTTCAAACTTTATAATAATGGTACACTGGTGCGCGACTTTGTTCCCGCCCGCCAAGACAGTACTGGGACATTGGGCATGTACGACACTGTGACAAATACATTCTTTACAAATGCCGCGACATCGGGCGACGACTTTATTGCCGGACCGGTGGCAAGTTATATTCCGCAGAATCAGTAATAAAATACGTGGTTATTATTTATTTTTCTTTAATTGACGCAGGGCGCCGGCAATTCCCGCCATTGTATGTTTCTGGCGATCATATACCTCGCGCAGGTCGTCCAATGCCGCCCGCCCCAGGTACATTTCCCAATCATCGTTGTTTTTATAAACATCATTATTGGGATACAATGTAATCAAAGGCTTGCCGTCCAAATCAATATATTCTGTAATTGTTTGTGCCGCTTTGTTCACCATTGGAAACAGTACAGAATATTGGTCCAACATGCGACGCACAGGGCGTTCCGCAAACAACTTAATTGATTCTTCGGGGGTTGCGGGCGCCGCACCATTTATCGATTCAATCGGTAAAATTGCGCCATTTTCCGTCCATTGTACTGGGCGCTCACTTAATGCGCGCATATCGATAACATAAGTGTTTTTGAAAGACGATACTTTCTTTGCCATATTTTGCCCCTTTTGTTAAACAGCCGCAAAAATATAGAATAAATTTTGAAAAAGTCAAGATTTGTGGCGAATTTTTATACAAATAAATCTTTAACAAACTGGGCATGTTCAGTGATGAATCGGAAACGAAATTCCGGCTTTTTACCCATCAGCTCGGAAACAATAGTGCGGGTTTTTTCCGTGTCTTCGGCACCTTCGTCCGTGCGCGGGGGCAATTCCACCCGAACCAGACGACGTGTCTTTGGTGACATTGTTGTTTCGCGCAACTGGTTCGGCATCATTTCGCCCAAACCTTTGAATCGTGAGATTTCAACACGTCTGTTTTTGTATTTGCCGTTCGTCAGGCTTTCCAATTCTTCGTCCGTGTCCACATAAAGCGATTCGGTGCCACATGTCAGTTTATATAGTGGCGGACAAGACAAATATAAATGTCCACCATAAATCAACTGGGGCATAAATTGGTAAAAGAACGCCATCAGCAGTGACGCAATATGACTTCCGTCGACATCGGCATCGGTCATAATTATAATCTTGTCATATCGCAATTTGTTGTCGTCCCAATTTTTTGCAGTCCCCGCACCAATGATATCAATCAAGTCGTTCAATTCGCGGTTGTTCCCGAATTTTTCATCAGAATTAGACACGACATTTAACACTTTGCCACGCAGTGGCATAATCGCTTGGGTCGCGCGGTCGCGTGCTTGTTTCGCGGTACCGCCCGCCGATTCACCTTCGACAATAAACAACTCGGTTCCGGCAACACCATGCTTTGAACAATCTGCCAATTTTGCCGGCATACGAATCCGTTTTGTCGGGGTTTTACGTGCAACCTCTTTGACCTGTTTTACGCGGATGCGCGCATTGGCCAGATTTATCACAAATTCCAACAGTGCGTTTGCCGTCTTTGGGTCCGATGCCAAGAACATTTCCCATGGGTCACGCAGCGCGTTTTCAGTATATTTCGCAATTTCTGGATTGGACAGTTTTTCCTTGGTTTGCCCCAAGAATTGCGGCGTTTTATAGAACACAGAAACAATCGCCGCGACCGAATCGAACACATCTTCGCCGATTATGTTCGCCGCCGATTTATTATTGACCTTTTCGCCGTATGCTTTTATCCCGCGGGTAATTGCAGATTTAAATCCACTTTCATGAGTGCCACCGTCAATGGTAGCAATAGTGTTGCAATAAGACGAGAAAAATCCATCATCGGACGCCGCGCCATTTTCATCGGTCAAAAAAGTCAATGCCCATTCAACACGACCCGAATCGTCCGGAAAATCAACCGCACCCGAAAACAGTTTTGGTAAAATGCGCGGCTTGTCACGGGTCTTTTCTTCCAAGAAATCGGCAACACCGTTCGGATAGTAAAATGTCGTGTCCGTTGGAATTTCCATGTCCGCAGTCAATAATTCGGGATTACAATGCCAGTCTATTTTAACACCTCGCGACAGAAAAGCCTTGGCACGCGCCATGCGATAAATCTTGACCGGTTTGAAAACCGCCGATTCGCCAAAGATTTCGTCGTCAATTGTAAATTTTATTTTTGTGCCGTGTGCGCGTGATGGTTCGCCACGAGTCATTTTTGTTATTGGTTTGCCACGTGAAAAAGACTGTGCCCATTCATAACCGTCGCGCGAAATTACCACGTCCATACGCGACGACAACGCATTTACAACCGCGCTGCCCACGCCGTGCAGACCGCCACTGGTTTTATACACATTATTATTAAACTTGCCACCCGAGTGCAGGGTCGTAAGAATAACCTCAAGTGCCGATTTGCCGGGATACTTTGGGTGTTCATCAACCGGGATACCGCGACCGTCGTCCGTAATTTCTATGGTCTTTGAATCAATCAGATTTACGGAAATCTTCTTGGCAAAACCCGCGACGGCTTCGTCAATAGAATTGTCCATAATCTCGATTGGCAAATGGTGCCACGCCTTTTCGTCCGTACCACCAATGTACATTCCGGGACGCAGGCGAACCGGTTCCAATCCTTCCAGGACTTGGATATCCGAAGCGTCATAAGAGTGCGAGTTTATATCAGCCATAACACGTAATTATTAGAACATTATTTCCCCCAACGCAAGCCTAAACATAAAAAATCGTTCATAAAAATAAGAATATTGTGGGCTTGATTTTGTCTGGAATCGCATTATATATTTATGCAAGAAATAATTACGGACCGTAGAAATGAATAAAAATCCTTATGAAGTTTTGGGCGTGGCACGTGATGCGTCAGACGCCGATATTAAAAAGGCATATCATAAATTGGTGATGAAATACCACCCCGATAAAAATCCGGGTGATAAAGCCGCCGAAGAAAAATTCAAGGAAGTAAATAACGCTTTTGATATCTTGCGTGACCCGCAAAAGCGGGCGGCATATGACCGATTCGGTGATGCGGCGTTCGCCGGTGGTAATGGGGCTTCGGCGGGTATGGGTGGAAATCCGTTCGGAAATGGTGCGTTCCACTTTGATATGGGTGGCGGCGCCGGGATGGAAGATATACTGCGCGAAGCTATGCGCGGTTTTGGATTTGGTGGATTTGATGGTGGCGGTGCGCGTGGTGGTGCATCGGTGGCGCAGCGTGGGCGCGATTTGTTGGAAGAAGTGGTAATCAGCCTGCGTGATGCGTATTTTGGCACAACTCATACTGTGAAATTCGCCAGTAATGTAAAGTGCGAAAAGTGTAATGGTTACGGAACTGCGGATGGCAAGCCGGCGCCGGTTTGTCCGCGTTGTCATGGGACGGGGTATGTGAATGTGCAACGTGGCTTCTTTGCAATGCAAAGCCCATGTCCGGAATGTAACGGTTTGGGACACAAGATTGATAAAAAATGTACTGAATGCGATGGTACGGGTGTGGTGCACAAAAATCGGACCATTGACGTGAAAATTCCTGCTGGTATCGAAGACGGTGCGCGTCTTCGTTTGGCGGGCCAAGGTGAAGCCGGGGTAAACGGTGGACCGGCGGGTGACTTCTATTTAGATGTACGTGTTAAACCCGATGAAAGATTTGTGCGTGATGGTGCAAATTTAATTATGCATGTTGATTTGCCGTTCACTACATTGGCATTGGGGGATGAAATTGATATACAAACAATTGATGATAAGAAATTGGGCGTTAAAGTTCCATCTGGGACCCAAGTCGGTGAAAAATTGCGTGTTCGTGGACATGGTATGCCGACGGGCCGTGGAAATACTTTTGGCGATTTGTATTTGGAAATAGGTGTTATTGTCCCAACAAAATTGACCGAAAAACAAAAGAAGATTTTGACCGAATTTAGTGAAACAAAATCTGCGAAAAAAGGTTGGTTCTAATTTTGCCTATACAGCGGATTCCGGTGTATAGATAAAAATTTAACCCGCCAATTTTGGCGGGTGTTTTTTGAATTATTTTTTAGATTTTTTTGGTGCCATCATAAATCGTCTTGTATATTGAATTGCCGATATAATACTTGCCGCCAACGCAAACCACATTGAAAAGATACCGATATTTGGCAAGACATAAATTGCATACAACAACATACGGCTGTCCAAGGATTTGTTTGCCAAGACACCTAAGACGAACAAGCCCAAAAACGCGATAATGGCAATCATTTGAAAAAAAGTTTTAATTTTGCCCATTGCCATACGTGTATTTGTTGCATGAATTTCAACTTTTTGTGCACCAGCAAATTCGCGCAGGCCGCTGATATACAATTCGCGTGCAATCATAATTATTGATGGAATTACGATAAACCACACCGGCATCATTATGCATAACAATATCAATGTGTTCACAACCAAAAATTTATCTGCGATACTGTCTAATATGCATCCCATGCGGGTGCATACATTGTATTTCCGCGCAAGGTATCCGTCAAAAAAATCGCTTAGTGCGCCAAGTAAAAACAAAATCAATGTTGTGATATACATGCCACTCATTAAGGTTCCAATAATTGCAAATGATGCAAAAATACGAAATCCTGATAAAAAGTTTACAAAAAATTTCATATGTTTCTCCTTTATTATTACCAATGCATTATATCATTATTGATGAAAATGGCTATATATTTTTTCGGCGGCTGATCGTCCAAGGTTTGGAACGCGCATCAGTGATTTGATATCAGCATCCATTATTGCGCGAACAGAACCAAAATGATTCAATAGTAATTTTTTACGAACTGGTCCAATACCTTCGATTTCGTCTAAACACGATCCAGTCATTGATTTTGCGCGCGATGTACGGTGATATGTTATAACAAATCTGTGCGCTTCATCACGGACACGACGCAAAAGTAAAAATAATTTTGAATCTTTTTTCATTGTTCTGTCTTCGGTTCCGTTGGGCATTATAAAGTGCTCGTCACCATTTCGAACTTCGCCTTTGGTTACCCCCAGAATCGGGATGTTTGGCGCAACTTTATGTGCAATATTCCATTGTGCACGTCCGCCATCGACGATTATCAAATCAAGCTCTGGACTGTTTTTAGTTGCGCGTTCAACAAATTCCGCCATCATTGCAATGTCGTTTCCGGCGCGTGCATGGTCACGTAATTTGAAATGTCTGTAACCGCTTTTAATAAATCCACTATGTCCAAATGTTATCATTGCGCCCACGGGGTTTGTTCCAAACAAATGAGAGTTATCAAATACACCAACATAATTTATTTTTTTACCAATCCATTTTTCCATTTGTGCGACAGTATTTTCCCAATCAATGCTTTCATTTGATTTTTCGCTATACAGCGGATTCCGCTGTATACCGCGAATTGATGTTTTTGTTAATGCGGCAATTTTATCACGAATTAATCCCGCATTTTCATAATCCATTTGTTCAGATAATTTCTTCATTTGTGCGGACAAATCTGTGATGATTGGTTCACTGTCTCCGGTCAATATTCGGCGTGCCAATTTTACGTTTTCACCGTATTCAGGGTTGGGCATGGTACATGGTGCGCTGCAACGTCCAATTTGGTAAAGCAAACACGGACGCACACGATTTCGCATAAATGTGTCGTTGCAAGTGCGCAGGCGGCAAACCTTTTGAATCATTTTTATGGTTTCGTTTAATGCCTGGACCGAAGGATATGGACCGTATACATCGCGTTTTTGGGAAATTTTTCCGCGAAATTTTAATAAACGTGGGAATTCATGATTTGTCAATGCCAACATAGGGTACATTTTCCCATCGGTCAGCATGATGTTATATTTTGGCTTTTCGGTTTTGATAAGTTTTTGTTCTAATACCAAAGCATCTGATTCGTTCGCAACCGTTTCCCATGTAACGCGTGTGACCAACGAACGCATAACTTGCTTGTGCAATTCAAGTTTTGATATGTCCATATATTGCGCCAAACGTGCCGCCAAATTCTTGGCTTTGCCCACATAAAGCAGGTTCCCATCCGAATCGTACATACGATACACCCCCGGTGCGGCGGGTGCATTTGATATTAAATCGTTGAATTGAATATTCATACTTGATATGATAAAATAAAATAGAGTAAATATCAAACCAAAGGAATAAAAAATGAAATATGAATCTGGTCGTTCTATGATTGAAATGTTGGGCGTGTTGGCTATTATGGGTGTGATAACGGTCGGTGCGATTGGTATGATTTCTACGGCTATGCGCACACAGAAACGTAACGCCGTAAATGAAGAGGTTTTGCAACTTGTGACGGGTGTTCGTCAATTGTTGGGTGAATATGACGATTTTTCAAACATAAATAATGCTACAATATTCGGTGCGATTGGTATGTCAAACAAAAATACATATGGCGGTACATATGAATTGGCGGTTGACCCGTCTAACAGTCGTCAATTTATTGTTTCTATCAAGGGATTGTCTAATACAGATTGTGAATATTTTGTAACCAAAGCATGGTCCGATTCGGTTGGATATCAAAGTTCCGATGGTAAACAGGGTGGGGCGGTTGGTTCTTGTAACCTTGGTAACGGAAATAATATCGTCAAAATAACATACGGCGAATAAGTTATATGGCGGAAGTCACTATTGTTTCTCCGGTCGAAGATGGAACGCGATTGCTTCGTTGGTTCTTGCGTCATTTCCCTTCTATGCCCCAGCGGGAGTTTTATCGGCTTTGCCGCGGTGGGCAAATTCGTGTAAATTCGCGTCGTTGTCGTGGAACTGAAATTTTACATGCAGGTGATGGCATTCGTATTCCGCCGACGGTTTCTGAATATGCTGTTGCACCTAAAAAAGATGAATCAGGTGAAAAATTTTCGTTGTCTGATTTGGAACAGTTGCGAAAAATGATTATCCACAGCGACAATGACATTGTCGTGTTTAACAAGCCCGCGGGGCTTGCCGTCCAAGGCGGTACAGGAATAAAAAAATCAATTGATAAAATGGCGGCGGCATTGTTTCCTTATCATAAAGTTTCTTTGGTTCATCGATTGGATCGGGAAACAAGTGGTTTGTTGGTTGTTGCCAAGAATCAACATGCGGCACAAAATCTTAGCCATCAATTTCAAAATAAAATTGCGCACAAAGAATATCTTGCTTTGTTAAATGGTGATGTATCTAATTCGCGTGGTGTCATAGATAATTATATGTTAAAAGGACGTGTATTTGATTCGTCGTCGCGGGAAAATGGTACGGGCGCACGACCACATCATGCCGTTACCGAATACCGTGTCTTGGCGCGTGCGTCGGGAATGTTGACTTGGATTTTATTCTTGCCACAAACGGGTCGGACTCACCAATTAAGAATACACAGCGCAATGTCTTTGAATGCGCCAATTGTGGGTGATGATTTATATGGTAAAAGCCAAAAAATGGATGCAGGGTTGCAATCGGTTTTGAAAACCAAAAATTTATTTTTGTTTGCATATAAATTGACTTTTCGGCATCCATCAACAGGCAAGATAATATCGTTTCGTGCCGACGTTCCGGACTTTATGAGCCCGGTTATAGAATTGTTAGAATTGCCCATGCCATAGGTGATAAAATGAAAGTCAAAAAAAATAAATTTTTTGTAATTTCACGTGTTGTTTTTGTGTTCGTTGCGGTGTTTGTTGTCGCGGTGATCGTTGCGTTGAATAATATGGATATGACAACAATAAAAAATAATATACTTGGTGTGTTGCGGTCGTCAACTGGAATGCAGGTTGAAATTTTGGGTGATGTTTCGTGGAAATTATCGTTGCGTCCACGGGTGACTATGCATGATGTCGTAATTCCGGGGAAGCAAGAAAATAAGAATTTGTTTGATGCTAAAACACTTGATGTGCATTTAAATTTGATATCTTTGTTCACAAATCGTCCGGCGATTCAGCGTGTTGCTGTGCGTGATGCGACGATATATATTGACAAGGATAAAGATGGAAAATATTTTTGGGAAAAAACTGGCTATACAGCGGATTCCGATGAGTCTGTTGATTCGGAAAAACCAGAATATCCTTTTGTTGATCCGGGACTTGGTTCATTGGGTATCAGTAATTTAACCGTATTTTTTGATGGTGAAAAATACTTTGTTCCAAGAATGAATGTGCGGCATGCAAATCATGGCGATGCACGCGAATATAGTGGTTGGATAAATCCTGGATCTTCTGCAATTCCTTTTATTGTTTCGTTTGATAAATATAATTCCGAACGGCGTATTTATCCGGTCAAGGTTGCCTTTGCGTCGGATGGCGATGCGCTGATTGCGAATGTTGCATTGGAAGGAACAAGTAAAATACCAATTGATTTTATTATCAAAGGCGATATTCCTGATGTTCGTCCGATTGGTGAATTGTTGAATATTGATATGCCAAAAATGCCGGCAATCAAGGTGAATATTGCGGGTGGTTTGGGACACAGTAAGTTGACTTTGCATAAATCTTCGATTTCGGTTCGCGGCAGTGATATTACGTTATCTGGTTCGTTTGATTGGGGCAGGGCAAAGCCAGAAGTTGTTGCCAATATATCATCCAAGAAAATAAATCTTTTGGAATTGTTCCCAGAATTATATGGAACCCCAGATTTGAATGGACGCGAATTAAATGTCTTTCATGATATGCCACTTTATGGGGAATATTTGTACAAAACCCAAGTGTCTTTGAATGTTGATTTTGGCAAGATGATTATGTATCGCAATCTATCTTTGGATAATATGAAGGTAAAGATAAATGTACGGGACACCAAGTTGCGAATCGATGCGGATACCGGGTTTGCCGGTGGTAAAGTGCTTGCGGCAATCAATGGCGACATCGAAGAATCTGGGGTTATACATGCAGAAATGGGTGGTGTCGGGAAAGGGATTACTATTGGAACACTTTTAGATGAAATCAATATTCATGATTTTATATCTGATTTGCCATTAGATTTTGAAATTTATGTGGTCGCCATGGGCAAGGATATGTCAAACATTATGAAAACCATAACTGGTCCCGTGCGGGTTTATTCTGTGGGGAATGGTTGGGCTCATTCGGAATTGGTTGCGTATATGTATGGTGCGGATTTCTTGACGACATTGCGGCACAGTATTCAAGATATGTTTTCGTCCAAGAAAAAATATGACCAAATGACGATAAAGGCGGTGGCGGCGAACTTGAAGATACGCGATGGATTGATTGAAACGCAAAATGGAGTGGCCATTGAAACAAACGCGATCAATGTTATGCTTGGTGGTGATGTAGATTTAGGTAACGAAACGTTGAACTTGTCTTTAACAACCATACCGGTACGCGGAATCAAATTGTCCATCAGTGGCAATGTAGTTAACACGATAACTATAACCGGAAACTTGGCGGAACCAGATATTAAAATCAGTGGCGCGGCTATTGCGGGCAAGGCATTGTCGGCGACGGGATTGGGGTTGTTGCTTGCGCCGTTCACAGGGGGACTCGGCTTGGTTGCGAGTGCGGGCGTTGGATTGATTGCCGGCGATTTGTTGACCAATTGGTTGGCGGACGATAACCCGTGTGAAACCGCACTTGAACGTGGCGCGCCCGAACATCGGGGTGACCCAGAATGGATGAATTTATCGCCATTAACCTTGGCAGAAGGTGTGATTGATCGGGCCCAAAGTGCGGGTTCGAAAAAATAATCAAATTGTGAACTTTTGCCCTTGCGTTTTGTGGGCTTTTTTTGTTAAAATAGCCCCCGAATATAAGAAAAAGAAAAAATAATAAACACACACCAAGGAGTATTAAAATGGAATTTACTGTATTTCGTCAGGTTTTAATCCGTGCATTGGGACATATGCAATCCATCGTAGAAAAGCGCGCGACTTTGCCGATTTTGATGAATGTTAAAATCGAAGTCGCGGACGATTTAATCCTTTCTGCAACTAATGTTGATTTGGAATTGGTGGAACATGTTGTCGCCGATGTCACATTGGGTGGCAAAATTACTGTGCCGGTGCAAATGCTGTATGATATTGTTCGCAAATTGCCCGACGATGCCGAGATTTCTTTTAAACAGTCCGGTGATTCGTTGGTTGTGTCTGCGAATCGTGCGGTGTTCCATTTGCCGACTTTGCCGGCGGAAAATTTCCCGGCCATGGCGGGCAGCAACCTGACCACGAAATTTCAAATGACAACTGGTGATTTGGCGCATTTGATAAACCAGACCAAGTTCGCAATTCCAACCGACGATGTGCGCTATCATTTGGGTGGAATATATTTCCATATTGCCAATGATGATGGCGAAAACAGATTGACCGCGGTTGCAACCGATGCGCAACGTATGGCACTGTGCGCGATGCCTGCGCCGGCGGGTTCGGCGGAAATGCCGTCTGTGATTTTGCCGCGCCGTGTGATTGGTGAATTGTCAAAATTGTTGGAAGATGCGACCGTTGACGATGTGAATATCGAACTGTCTGATACCAAGGCGCGGTTTAATATTGGTCCTGCGGTTTTGACCAGCAAGTTGGTCGATGCGCAATATCCGAACTATCGTGTCGTAATTCCCAAGGGTAATGACAAGATTGCCATTATGGATCGCAAGCAATTCTTGAACGCGGTTGATTTGGTTTCGGTCGCCAGTATGGACAAGACAAAATCTGTACAGTTGAACTTTTCAATGAATAAATTGGTGGTGAACGCGTCAAGTCCGGATGCCGGAACCGCCACACAAGAATTGGATATTGAATACAATGGTGATGCGTCCTTTGCGGTTACATTTAATGTAAAGTTCCTTATGGATGTTGCGGGTCAGGTCGAAGGCGAAAAATTCCAAATGGAAATGCAAGACCCATTATCGCCAACAATTATTAAATCCACGAATCCGGATACCGATGCGTTGTTCATCTTGATGCCAATGCGCATGTAGTGTTAGTGGTTGGTTTCCACTTCGCCAAGGCTTCGTGGAACAAGGGTTAGTGCGGGCAACATCTGTTGCCCGTTGTTTTTGTTCCTGTATATGATAATATTTCAAAGAATTTCCACGATGGACGGGCATTTGGTACGTTTTTGAGGCATATAAAGTGGTCTAAATTAAACCAAGGTTTTTATACCGCCTTGTTTTTGAAATCCACTATTTACGGTTTGTGTATTGTTTTTATTGATAAAATTTGTTTTTTTAAATATTGAAAAAAGTGGTTGACTTTTAACCTTGGTTTTTTATACACTTTTCCATAGGGAAATTCTTGAATAAATTGGTATCCAGTGTGAAGCAAAATGAGAGGAAATGTTAGAGATAAAGAGATTATTCCAGAAACTGTCATTCCGGACTAAATTCGCAATGATAGTATCAGAAGTAATAAAGACAGAACCTAAAACAGCAAAGGGAGAAAAAGTATGCGAAAAATTATAATCGCAATTATGTGTGTGTTGGGTATCGCAACCGCTTATGCGGAAAATGAAACACAAATTGCGACATCCGTGGGCTATGTTGCAGAAGAATTGGAAACGCGACAAGATAAATTCAACAAATTGGGTGCCGATACCGCGATGACTTACAGTGGTTCAACCGATGGTGCGGTTGGTTCGCGTGCAATTACGGGCGATTTGGGTGCGGAAACGAATACAAGTGCCACGACTTTACCGACGGTTGGCGGTGTGAATACAAAAGTTGCAAACAAACAAGATGAATTGAACTTTGCGGCGAATACGGTTTTGATGAATACTGGTGTTGCGGGCGCACCCACGGCCAAGGGAATTTATCAAACATCGGGTGATTATAATACTCAAACAGATTCGCTTGTTGAAGCATCAACATTTAATGCGGCGTTACAAACCGCAATCAACAGCGAATTTACTTGCGCGCAACGCAAAGACCCCAACGACCCAACCAGCAAATGTTTATTATTCAATATCTTTGCCCCGACACAAAATCTGATGATTCCGAACACCTATACGCGGTTGGAATATTTGGAAAGCACAGGCACCCAATGGATTGACACAGGAATTACACCAACAAATAACACCGGAGTAACCATAGATTTTCAATATACAAATACCAGTGGTACAGAACAATTGTTGTGTGGCGCAGTGGGAAATAATTTTGTTATTGATAGAGTGGCTTCTCAATTCGCTTACGCATATAGGACTGGTTATGGTTTGGATGAACTATTTAATGTTACAACTACTGAATTAACAACACGTTATACTGCCACATTAAATTGGAAAAACGATGGAATATTTCATATGGGTAACATAACCAGCAAATTAAATTCTATAAATTTTACAAGTACCTGTCATTTTTATATCTTTGCAGGAGGATATGATCGTAGTAGCAATGGGGTAAATATGCCAATGTATGGTCGTGTATATAGCACAAAATTGAGCAATAATGGTTCGATTATTGCCGACTTTATTCCCGCACGGCGCAACAGTGATGGTGAATTAGGCATGTATGATACCGTATCGGGGACTTTCTTTACCAATGCGGGGACTGGAACATTTATCGCCGGTCCAGAGATAAGTTCAAATATTTATCTGCCGATGAATTAATCTTCGCGTTTGTCGGGAATCTTGCCGTCGGTGGATAACAGTATTGCAATCCAACGCGTAGAATCAAACTGTGCCGTGATGATGAAGGTTGCGACCAATAATGGGACACTGAAAAACATTCCGGCGACGCCCCATATCAACCCCCAAAACACCAAATTTATCAAAATCGCAAGTGTCGAAAGATTTAATGTCTTGCCGGTCAATTTTGGTTCAACAATGTTGCCAAAGACTATTTGTAAGCCGATAAGTCCCATCGCCAGTAAAATCATTTCATTTAATGTGGCACCTGAGATTGCCGCAAACAATATTGGCATGGTGCAACCCACAATTGCACCGATGGTTGGAATATAACTTAAAATAAATATTGCAAATGCCCACACACCGGCAAATTCCAATCCCAACATATACATCCATGCGTATGATACTATGCCGGTTATCGTTGAAACAAGCGTCTTCATAAAAAGGTATTTTTTCATGTTCACATCGATACTGGTCAATATATATTTTATCTTTTTGCCATAAGATTTTGATGGAAATAATGCCGCGATTTTCTTGTGAAAAGTGCTCTGTTCAACAAACATAAATATCATATACACCAATACCATTCCCATTGAAGTTGCAAGGTGTGCAATCGATGAACCGATATTTGATACTATGGTTGTGATGCTTGGCAAACTTAGTGCAGATATATTTAAATCAAAATTATCGTATACATATTCCCATAAAGAATTTAGACCCGACTGTATGCGTGGTACCGCCAAGACTAATTCACCGAACATTGGGCGGATTCGTGTCGCAAAGAAATATATAACAAGCGCAAAAGTTAAAACCGCAAAAATATTTGAAAGCAAATCATAAAGTATGTGTCCATGCCGCAACTTTGATTTTTCGGGAAACATCTTGCGATAATATGTCGCGGTTGCGTTTATTAAATACCAAAGAAATGTCGCAATCAACAATGGCACAAAAATCGCACTGCCAATCCACAATATAAATATAAATAATGCAAACAGTAAAATGCCGTTCATATACTCTCTCCTTTTTATATATGTTATTCTATCACAAGTTCGCCGTTTGATAAAGTGGTTGTGTGTGTCGGTTTAACCGCCGCCGTGAATTCGGGTTGGTGGCTGATGAATATAAAAGTCGTTTTTGGCATGGCATGAATTGTTTCTGCAATTTGTGCGCGGGTCGCGGTGTCTGCGCCGGAATCTGGTTCGTCAAGAATTGCGAGTTTCGGCATTGTCATAATAAGACGCAATAACATAAGACGCTTTCTTTCGCCACCCGAAAAACCAACATTCACGTAACGATTTAACCAATCACGCGGAATATCAAGTCTTGTGCGCGCGTATTCCAAGATTTCCAAGAATTCGCCCATTGGTAAATCAGTGCCCGTTTCAAAGTGCCGATGTGCCGCCAATGAATGTTTAAGAAAACTGATAATTGTCAGACCCGGAATTTCAGGCACGTTTTGTGCACCAAGAAATATGCCATGTAATGCGCGCATTGTTGCATTTTCGTTTGTGATGTCGTTGCCGTCAAAAACTATTTGCCCCGAATCGATTTTATATTCTGGATTTCCGGCAATAACATTTACCAGTGTTGATTTGCCCGAACCATTGTGACCCGATATCAAGTGCCGTGCCCCAGATTCCACAGACAAGTTAATGTTGTGCAATAATTGTTTGTCGCCAAAAGATACATTTAAATTTTTTATATCCAATAACATTTTTTACCCCCGATGTGAAAGTGCCATTTGAATCAGTTGCTTTGATTCGACCAAAAATTCCATGGGCAATCGCGACAATATCGGCGTTGCCATAGAACCAATAATCAATGCGGTTGCCGTATCTTCTTCGATCCCCGCCATATTCAAGAACATCATTTGTGCCGCGTCAATCGCACCTGTTTTTGCTTCGTGCGTTTGCACATTGTCGGTGTTTTCATATACTATGTCGGGCAGGGCGTTTGCGATGGCACGGTCGCCGATTATGCGTGTGTCGCACTTTGACGCATTTTTTCCGCCGCGACCATTGAATTGAACAAGACTGCGAAATGTTTGTCGTGACCAATCCAATGCAACACCGTATGATAATATGTTTGATGTCGTGTTGTCGCCAATATGCAACATTTTGGTCCCTGTGTCGGCCTGTTGTCCATTGCGTGTGATGCTTAGCGAATAAAAATCACTTGCCGCGCCGTCGCCGTAAAGAATAGTAGATGGATATTTCCATGTCATCGCCGAACCAACTTCGAATTGTGTCCAATCAAGGCGCGCGTTTTCCATGCACTTGCCGCGTTTTGTTACAAAATTTAATATGCCATTGTCATTATATTGGTCGGGCTTTGCGTCGCCAGCAAACCAATTTTGAACGGTTGCATATTTGACGTGTGCACCCGCATTGACAATGATTTCAACCACCCCACTGTGCAGTTGATGATTTGGGCGACGGGGGGCGCTGCAACCTTCCATATAACTAAGTTTTGCGCCATCGTCTGCAATTATAAGTGTGCGTTCAAATTGACCGATTTTTGCGGTTTCTATGCGAAAATAACTTGCCAAGTCAATTGGGCATTCGGTATGTGGTGGAACATATACAAATGTGCCGTCTGAAAATACCGCCGCATTCAGTGCCGCAAAAAAATTGTCTGTGGCAGGGACCACGGTGCCAAGGTATTTGCGGACTAAATCGGGGTATTGTTTAACGGCTTCGGAAAAAGGCAAAAATATTATTCCGCGCGCCGCTAATTCCGCCGTGTAAGATGTGTGCACGGATTCACTGTCGATAACCGTATCGGTTGCCATGCCCAAAAGGGCGCGTTGTTCGCTTTCGGGTAACCCCATCTTTTCGTATGTTTCGCGAAGATCACTGTTATCTATTGGTTTGGGGCGATTGTAATAATTTAATGTTGTATAATCTATGGGCGTGTAATCGATTTCTGCCCAATGGGGTTCAGTCATTTTTTTCCATGCGCGCAGCGCAGAAATTCGCCATTCGGTCAGCCATGTGGGCTCGCCCCGGGATGTTGATATTTCACGAACAAGATTTTCTGATGGTCCCGTCATTGGTTATCTGGATCCGTGGTTGCAAGTTGATAAGCCTGGGTGAAAAAGGTGAGTGATTGCCCAAGCAGACCATTTATAAATGTTGTAGCAAGTATCCCATCGGGTTCATTTGTTGACAGTTTTTTTAATAAATTATCCGCCCGTTCCATGTAATTTGAAACACTGCGCCGAATTGCAGAATCAAGTTTTATCGCGCGCCGCAATTTTTCCATAACAAATGGATTTTTGGCATATTCATCCAGCATTCCACCAAGCGCACGCCAAAGTGGGTGTTCGGATGTTTCGCGGGGCATGATGTCCAAGGTTGCCAAAATAGGAATAAGATTTTGAAGCAAGTCTTGATAAATCATCTCGGCATGTTCGGCAACAGCATTTGTTGCAGATTTGTTCTTTAAAATATTCTGGATTTTTACAATAAGGCTGTATTGATATGAAACATTACGATTCAAGGCGCCAATACGGTGATTCATATATATAACCAGCCCAAGAACAGTTATAACCAGTGTTATCAATATGCTTGGGAATACCAATAGAAGAGTAGAGTCGTTCATTTTTATTTCCTTTTTGGCTTTTATACAGTGCAAGTATAACACAAATTTTTCGATTTGTTGGAATATCTTGCAAATAAATTTAAAAAAGATTCATAAAATGATTTTTAGCCCTTGCACAGATTCGGTCAAATTGTTATAATGGATATCAGAAAGTAAGAAAATTTATACAGGAAAGGAATACATATGTTTCGCAAGATTTTTATTGCTGCTATGCTGGCAACCGCGGCGGGATACTGCTTTGCGGATTCTGGGTTGAACCAAGTGGTGACGTCCGAAGTGTTTTATGACGAGTATACAAATACGGATGAAAATGCCGCCGTTCAAAGTGATTATTATTATCAAACACCTCCCCAAGATATTTCTTATGTGCCACCGATGCAGATTGATGTTCCGGCATGGCCATTGGCGGGGTCTGATGCGGATGTAACGGTTTCTTGCGACAGTGGTGCATGTGCCAAGACGGCAAAGGCTGATAATATTCGCATTGTGTCAAAAATTGGCGATGATTTAGTTGTTGAAAATAACTTTAATCGTGGGGCACGTGCTGGCGAAGGTTGGTCGGGTGGTGCGAATATGTTGCATGGAAATCAAATTCCGGTTGGTTTCGATAATGATTGTGCGCGCGGTTCAGAAATGCCACTTTTGCATCGTGAAGTCTTGGAAGATGATGGCGGAAATGTTTTGGCGGTTTCGCGCAGCGGTCGTGGGGCTTGTGCAAAGTATGCCGATGGATATGATGCCTATTTGGCGCGTAACGGGTTGGTCGAACGTATGGCAAATGGTGGCGACAATGAAGATATGATGGTCGTTGCTGATACTGAAATTGCCGTTGATATCTCCGCGGATGCGGAACCGGCAAATACAGTTCAAGACCAAGTTCGTTCTTGGGTCGTGGCAAGTGGTCAGACGTTGCGCGAAGTATTGCAATCTTGGTGCGACAAAGAAGGTTGGGATTTGGTTTGGGCGACTTCGCGTGAATATCCAATCCAAGCAAGTGCAGTATTCAAAGGGCGTTTTGTTGATGTGGCTTCGGCGGTGGTGCGGAATTTTGAACGCGCAATCCCCGTTCCTTATGCCAAGTTCTATAAGGGTAATCGTGTGTTGGTCGTATCAACAACCGAAGAGTAATTTTGATATACCAGGGAGATAATAAAGATGATGAAGTATATAAAAATATTATTGGCATTAGTTTGTGTGGGTATGGTTGCAGGGTGTGCAACTCGTGATTCTGCGCGTGTTGCGGCGGCGGTCGACCAAGATTTTGTGAATGTGTATGATGCGTTTGAAATGGCTAAAAATCCGCGTGCCAAAGTGACCAGCAGTGATACCGTATCTATGTCCGAAGGCGTTTGGTTGGGCGATAAATCGACCATTGTTGAACATAAAAATAATTTGCCAAAACAATATGAGACTGATACCGGGGTTACCATCATGTTGAACGAACCGGTTACTTTGCAAGTGTTGGCGAATAACATCAATTCCATTACTCATATTCCGGTCAAAATAGACAGCCAAATTGCAGCCGAAAAATTAAAGCGCACAATGAGCATCGCATATACCGGAAAATTGTCTGGATTGCTGTCCCAGGTTGCGACAGATTTAGATTTGCTCTGGTATTATGACAAGACGGCAATTGTGTTCTATGAAACAGAAACCAAGACATTTACACTGTATGCGTTGGGAACAGATGTTTCGTATCAATCATCGGTGCAAACCGAAGACGGAAACCAAGTATATTTGGAAACAACATTGAAAGAATGGGACGAAGTTGAAAATACAATTTCTTCAATTATTGGAAGTGCCGATAATGCAAAGTTTACTGTGTCGCGCAGTTTGGGAACAATAACCGTGACCGCGCCACCAACGGTGTTGAATCGTGTTGGTGATTATATTGCACGGCAAAACAAGCGTCTGTCGCAATTGGTGACGATTGATGTCAAAGTCTTACAGGTGTCGATTTCTAATGATTCGGCGTTTGGTTTGAATTTGGTGGCGGCGATAAATTCTGTGTCGGGATTAAATATTGTTGCAAATCCCAAGAACAATCTTGCATCGCCCGAGGCCAGTTCGATAAATATTGCGGTTTTGTCTAATACGTTGTCGGCGGTGTCTGGGATGACACACCAAGAAGGCGGTTCGACGGTTGCCGGTGCATATACCCAAGACCAAATCAACAATGGTTCTTTGTCGGGCATCGCGGGAAGTACCGCATTGATTCAGGCTTTGGCGAAACAAGGCAAGGTTTCGTTGGTGACGAATGTCGGTGTTACAACGCGTAACAATCGTATCGCGCCGGTGAATAACACGCGCAGTACTGGTTATATCAAACGATTCGAATCGCGTAACTTTACAACCGTGGAATCCAGTACCGTTGACCAAGATAATTTGGAAACTGGGTTTTCTATGCAACTTTTGCCGAATGTTTTGGAAAATGGCAAAATCTTGTTGCTGTTCCGTATGACGGTGCGTGAGTTGTTAAAGATGGCGTCGCAAACAATCGGCGAAGTGACTTTGCAGTTGCCCGAGGTCGAAGAACGCAGCTTTATGCAAGAAGTGATTATGGAATCGGGTCAGATGTTGGTCCTTTCGGGATTTGAAAAACAGACCAGTAATGATACTCGTTATGGTTTGGGTGATCCGGACTTTATGGCGCTGTCGGGGTCGCGTGAAACGGCATCTCAACGTGATGTGTTGGTTGTGATTTTGACACCGCAAGTGCTGGTCAGCCCGATGGATGCGGAACGCAGTATCCAACAACATTGGGGCGCCCCATTGAATTAAAGGTTAAAAAGAACCGCCCATGTGGCGGTTGTTTATTGCACACAAAGACGCGCATCAGAAATGCGCGTATTGTTTTTGTTCGTGTTTGGTCGCGATTATGCCATTTTGGCGGCGGCGCGTGTCAAACGAGAAACCTTGCGTGAAGCACGCTTTTTCGGCATCGTTTTGCCCGCAGCCTTCATCATTTTGCTTTCCGCACTGCGTACAGCCTTGATTGCGGCGGCTTTATCACCAGATGCAATCGCGGTCAATGCTTTCTTGTTTTCTGTTTTAACGGCACTGCGACGTGCGGTGTTGACCGCATTTTTCTTCGCGGTGACCAAAACCCGTTTCTTAGATGATTTGTGGTTTGCCACTTTATTTTCCTTTTATTTGTTTAAACATTGTGTTATTGTATAAGAAACAAACAGAAAATCAAGGAAAATAATAATGTTATATATTTTGGGAATAATTATTGCTTATTTATTAGGTTCGGTGCCATTTGGTTTGGTTTTAACGAAACTTATGGGGCGGGGCGATTTGCGAAAAGTCGGCAGTGGTAATATCGGCGCCGCAAATGTGATGCGTGTCGGCGGCCTTCGCATGGCGGGTTTGGTTTGGATTCTGGATATGGCCAAAGCCATTGCAGCGGTTTTAATCGGAAACGCGATTGGTGGCGATGTTTTCGGTGTGCTGTGCGGATTTTTTGCGGTCGTTGGGCATTGTTTCCCAATATGGTTAAAATTCCACGGGGGTAAAGGTGTGTCTTGTTTCTTTGGAATATTATTAGCAATCAATCCTGTTATATTTATATTGTGCGGAATTGAATGGTTGGTTGTCGCGCTTACATTTGGGTATTCGTCTTTGGCGGCCTTGGTCGTGTTCTTGGTCGCACCAATATTCGGATTTGCCATTGGTTTTTGGGTTGGTATGGTTATGGTTGCGATATCTTTGGTGTGCTTTTGGCGGCATTCAGAAAATATTGGACGTTTGGTTGGCGGAACCGAATCGAAATTAAATTGGCGTTGGAAAAAATAAGCGCCGATTCGTTTTAGACTTTATTTTTTACCGATTTTGTGGTATAATGCACCCTGTATAGGCAAGGGAGATTTTGCTGTGAAATTCGGTTTTGTTTTGGCTTTGATGGCTTTGCCCAGTGCAGTGTTTGCGGCAGACCGTGATCCACGTGTGGCTGTGCGGAACAATGCAATGGTTGCGTCGACATCTGCATTGGACCAGACGAATCGTGCCAGTGTCGCATCAAAAAATCAATTGGCGGCCCAAAGTATCTTCGTGACTGCAGATAGTGAAAAAAGCATGTCGCCAAGTATCAAAGTGCAAAATATCGATTCCAATGTGCAAAAAAATGTCGAGAAAGACAAACGCGAATCAGAACGTGCGGCGTGCCTGGGTAATAATATTGGTATTGGTAATACTTTTGTTTGGGCATCGAAATACAGCAACGCTTCAAGTTATGCAACATTACAAGAAGATGTTGAAAATCCCGAAAATAATATTTGCTTTGTCAAAGTTGATTTACGTTCGACCGATTCGCGTGTGGATTTGTCCGATATCCCAAGTAAGTATTTCGGGTGGGGTCAGAATATAGAATGTGGATCTTGGGTTGATGAAGCATTGTTGGAAAAGCGAATCTTGGACGCCAAAAAAGCAGGACGCACTTGGGCGACGGTTGGCGGGGCAGTCGGTGGTGCCGCCGTTGGTGTTGGGGCTATGGAATTGTTTGGAAATAAATTGATTGGCGGCGCGGTCCAAGGTCAAGAATCTTTGTCGGGCAAAGAACTTTTGCGTTCGCAATTATTGGCAATGAAAAAAAGCGATTCGACACAATATGAGAGTTTTAGATCTGACTTGAAAGAGCTGAAAGCATTGTGCGATGAATTGAAGTCCTTGGGTGATACAGCGAATGGTTGCGATATTGATTATGATGCGCTGTTAAATATATAGCGCGTTTGCTATGGCGATTTTGAAAATGTGCCCATTTGGGCATTTTTTCTTGCGATTCGGTGGAAAATAATCTTATATTGGTGTGAAAATGAACGAAATATACGAATCTTTACTGATTTTGCGCAGCCCACGTGTGGGGCCGGTTGCATATAACGAGCTTGTTTCGCGATTCGGTTCTGTGTCCGCAGCGCTTGATTTTTTAAACCCCGATGCAAAACATCGCGATTCGGTGATGCGCGAAATGGATACGGCACAGCGGTTAAATATAGAATATATTATGGATACCGATTCGCGGTATCCGGCGGGGTTACGTGCGGTTAAAAATCATCCGCCGATTTTAACGGCGCGTGGAAATATTGATACTTTGCGTTGCGAATCGGTTGCGATGGTTGGAACGCGTCATGCAACGGCGGCGGGTATGGAATTTGTTGCCAATATTGCAAATACTTTTGCATCGCATGGGGTTTCTGTGGTAAGTGGTATGGCAATCGGAACCGATTCGGCGGCGCATATTGGTGCACTGCGTGCGGCGGGTAATCAAAATACTGTTGCCGTGTTGGCGGGCGGTGCCGATTATATTTGGCCGGTGGAAAACGAAAAATTATATTATGAAATACTGGAACGCGGTGTGGTGGTTAGTGATATGCCCGTGGGATTTATTCCCAAAGGAACAAATTTTGCTCAAAGGAATCGAATCATCGCAGCAATCGGGTCAAAACTTATTTTATCCGAAGCAGATTTGAAATCTGGCAGTATGAAGACCGTGGAATTTGCCGAAAAATTTGCGCGACCGATATACGCAATTCCATCACATCCCGCAGATTCACGCGGCATGGGACCAAATTCACTGATTCGGTCGGGACGCGCGGTGTTGTGTATGGGTGCATCAGATTTCTTTGAAGAGTCCGATAAATCAGTTAAAAAAATGAATGGCACCGAATCGGAAAACGAAATCTTGGATAAAATAGGAACGGTTCCTTTGTCTGAATCTGTATTGGCAGAAATTGTCGGAAAAAATATTACGGAAATTAAACGCGAACTTGTGATATTGGAATTGCAAGGTTTAGTCCGAAAAACAGATTCTGGATATGTTCGTGCATAAATAATAAATTGTCTATACAATGTATATACAAAGTGCAGAAAACGGGTAAAAATCCGAATCGTTGTCAAAAAATAAATTTTAAAAAATTTATGAAAAAATAGTTGTAAATAGAAATGAATCTTATACATTATCTTTCGAAGTTAAACGGAAGGTTGTTCTGATTGGAAGGAAAGGTTAGATATAAGTTTTTTAGAAGGAAAGATTAAATATAAATTTTGCAGAAGTCAGATTAGTAATAAAGGTTGAATAAGACGGTTGACAGGATTTAATTTAGATTGGCGATAAGTTGGAATCAAAGTAAAAAAATAAAATTAAAATAAACGCGAGAGAGTGAAAGTAGGTAGACATAATAAACACTGAATTTTTATCGGATTTATGCGGGTTCGGTAATATTTGGCGTTTTTATGCGGGTGGGTTTTATATACCATCGGACCGGCAGAAGCCTCTTGGGAACCAAAAGGAGAAACAGAATGCAGGCGGCGATTATAAACAGACAGGTAAATGTGGAAACTATCAAAAATGATATTGCCACAAGAATGGATTCGGCCTGTTTTACTGCTTGGTTCGCGCCTTTGCGTTTTGAATTGTCTTGTAATGCTTTGACTTTGTTTGCCCCGAATCAGTTCACGGTTGATTTTATAAACGCCACATATAAAAACGTCTTGGATTTTGTATCAGAAAAATATGGTGTTGATGTGTGTGTTTCTGTGGCTGTGGCTAAACCGGTTCGGAATGCGGGTGCAAATGATAATAATATGCAAACATATTCTGCGCCGATTGTAGAAAATGTTGAATCAGGTGATTTTGATTCTTTTGTTATGTGTCCAGAAAATGCATTTGTCGTTTCGGCATGCAAAAAGATGGCGGCGGGAAGTGCGACTTTTTCGCCGCTGTTTATTTATGGACCGGCGGGTTCGGGCAAAAGCGTGTTGGCGGGTTGTGTAAATGCGGCATCGCATGGACGTACTGTTATGATGTCGGGGGCGACCTTTGTTTCTGAATTTGCGCGTGCGTTGCATGACAAGACAATTTTTGCATTCAAAGATTATTGTCGTAATTGTGATACATTTATTATGGACGATGTCCAAGTGTTGTCCGGGAAACGTGCCACATGTGATGAATTCTTGCAATTGATTGTTGATTTGCGTAATGCGGGGAAAAATATAATTTTGACCGCTGATGCCGCCCCAAGCAATTTAACTGGGTTTGATCATCGTGCGCAATCTTTGTTAGCGTCGGGCTTGGTTGCAGATGTGGTTGCACCAACGCGCACGGTTCGTTGCAATATGTTGATGCGTGCGGGCTTGGAAAAAAATATTGCTGATATGATTGCGGGACGTGTTTCGGCAAATGGTCATTTGGTTGGGGGAATTGCGAATAAAATTTCTGCTTATCGTGAATTGGTTGGGGGCAATATAACAGAAACTGTTATAGAAAATCTTTTGGTTGATACATTGAAAAAGTCTAAATCTCCGGTTGTGATTGTCAAAGATATGTGTGAAAAATTGGGTGTATCATATGATGCGGTTTGTGGATCGGGTCGCAATCGTGCATTGGTCTTGGCGCGTCAGATAATGATGGTTGTGTTGAAACGCGCAACGAATTTGTCTTTGGAACAGATTGGTTCTTATGTTGGCGGTCGTGATCATGCGACAGTTATGTACGCAATTGACCGTATTGAAAAAATAGCGGGTTCTGATTTGGTATTGTCTGCCCAAATTTCCGAAATGGTTGATGAATATAAGTGTTAGTGATTAGTGATAGTGGCTAGTGGTTAGTAGTCTCTGAAATAATTCCGTGATTGTGGGTTTGTTCCAGATACCTCCACTAACACTGTCACTAACCACTAACACTATTATCTTGGTTAATGGGATTTTTTGTGGTATAATTACCCGTAATGAAAGGAGTTTAAATATGAAAATATCTTTACCGGTAATTATTCTGGCAACTTCTGTGGCGATGCCTGGGTTCGCGGCGGTTGGCTATGGCACAAGTGCAAATATGGCAACTAATTCGCCTGTGATGCGTACAAATCCCATGAATGTGAATTACCAGAAATATGAAACACGTTCGACGACACGCACTTACAATGATGCCGGTGCGCGTAGCGCCGTCAGTGGTGCTTATTACCAGCCGTCTAATCGTGCACAAATGTATCGTTCAAATGCGGCGACAACGAATCGGACAACCACTACGCGCAGCACTGTGAAACGGAAATATTACCTTGCGCATCCGTTCTTTCAACCGACAGAAGGCAAATTCGGTTCGATAACAGATTTAAGTTATAATATGGCGTCTTATGATTTTACATTGACAGATTCTACGGCATGGGATGATACGTCCGCAAAATGGTCGATGAACCAGTTTGCCGTTAAAGAAGATTTCAGCTTTGGTATAACTGACCAGTTGGCGGTTCTGGTTATGGGTCGATATGATTTTACAAAGTCCAAATTTGATTGGTCTTTACCGACAACGCCCGATGACGAAGTCAAAGATAATGGTTTGAACCTTTATGGTGCGGGTTTGCAATGGCGGTTTACTGATAATGACAAATGGATTGGGACATTATCGGCATATTATGAACGTCAACAAGATGTTGCAAATGAGTTTGCTTTGGATTTGCGTGCGGGTTACAAGATTGCAAAGTCAACTATTTACGGTTTTGGACGTGGTTGGTTAGTCGACTTTGATGATGAAATTTATGGCAACGGTGTCGTTGGAAGCAATGCAAGTGGCAGCCAGGCTTCGTTCTTTATCATATATGATGATGATGCGAAAACAAGCTTCTTTGTTGAAGGTGGTTTGGGGGTGTTTAGTGTTTTGGGTGAAGATTGGACATTAAATTTGGAAGGCGTATTCGGACACTATGATTGGCATAACCAGGCATATGTCAAAGGCGCAATTGGATGGCAACCAAATGATTGGTTCGCATTGAACCTTTATGCGCGGACAACTTTCTATGACAGTGCCGATGGAAAAGCATTGGATGTAATTGGAACAAATACATCGGGTGTATGGGTTTCTGCGGGACAAGCCAAGTTGGACAAGTATCGCGAAATGTCGTTCGGTGCCCAGGTTATATTCTATTTTTAAGATGAACATGATTCGGTGGTGATGCAACGTCATCACCGAATTAAAGGAAAAAATGGGAACTGATTGATGCGTAAAATTCTGTGTTTCTTGTTCGGCGTGGTTGCGCCTTGTTCGGCGTTTTCAAGTGATTTAACACTTGATACTTCGGACCCGTTGTTTATGAATGGGCGCGGGCATGTTTTGTCGGAAACAGATTTAAGTTATTTTGAAACAGGTTTGCGTTTAGGGCAATCTTTATCGGTTGCTTTTTCAGACAGGTTTGTTTTTGGTGCAAATGTGCATTATCAACAAGATTTTTCGGGGTCTGAACACGGCTTTTCAAGTGTCGATTTGGGCGGAATATATCGCATCGCAACCGCCGATGAAAACGATAATGAAATAATGTATGATGTGTTGGCGGGATTAAAGCTTGGTGGGTCTACACGTGTGCGTACGCCCGATTATGCGGATTCTACATATTATATTGGAATGCGTTTTGGTAAACAGTATAGCGCGGTGACTTTGGCGGGTATGATAAAGTCTAATTGGATTTTTAATAAAGACCATGGTGTCGCGTTTATTGATTTGACACCATCAATTTATTTGCGCGTTAATGACAATTGGCGTGTCGGTGCAGATTTTACACTGCGCAAAGCGACAGACAAACAATATGATGAAGAATCAGTCGGATTACGGGTGGTGCGGGAATATGGACGAACCCAATATGTCGGTCACTTTGAGTACGCATTCGAAGACGAAGATGTTACCGCCGGATTGCGTGTGAATATCTTATTCTGATGTTTTGTTCGCGCGCATACGTAAAGCGTTCCAGTATTCAAATCTTTTTTTTACTTCACGTTCAAATCCGCGTTCAATCGGATGATAAAAGTGTTGACGCGACATAGATTCAGGAAAACAATTTTGACCACTGCATCCTGATTCAGTGTCGGGGTCATATACATAGTCTTTGCCGTATCCCAAATTTTTCATCATTTTTGTCGGAGCATTCAAAATATTTTTTGGTGGCATAAGGTTTGATGTCTCACGTGCAACGCGATACGAAGCAGATTGAGCCCGATATGCGGAAACACTCTTTGGCGCGGTGCCAAGGTATATCACTAATTCGGTCAAAGCCAAATCGCCTTCGGGACTGCCCATTCTTTCGTAAATCTGCCATGCCGCCAATGCCATTTGCATCGCGTTTGGATCCGCAAGCCCGATGTCTTCCATCGCGAATCGGGTGAGTCTGCGGAATATGTACATCGGGTCTTGACCGGCGGTCATCATGCGCGCAACCCAATAAAGTGCCGCATCAGTATCACTGGCGCGCAATGATTTATGCACCGCCGATATCATATTATAATGTTCGTCGCCTGATTTATCAGACAGCGGTGCGCGCTTTTGAATCACGGAATCCAAATCATCGGGGCACAATTTCTTTTTGAATCGTGCCGATATTAAATATTCAACGGTATTTAACAAAAAGCGCGCATCACCATCAGAAATTTCTGCCAAATGTTTGCGTGCGTCATCATTTAATGGGATCTTTTTGCCAAGGTATTTTTCGGCGCGATCAATCAAGACCAATAAATCCGGAGTATCTAACGGTTCTAAGACACCAATGTGGCAACGCGATAATAACGCGTTATTCAAATTAAAACTTGGGTTTTCGGTCGTCGCACCAATAAAAACCACAGTTCCGTCTTCAAGGTAAGGCAATAATGTATCTTGTTGTGTTTTATTAAAACGATGAATTTCATCAATAAACAACAATGTTCCACGACCAAGTGACGCGTTTGTGCGTGCAACTTCCATAGTTTTTTTTATGTCAGATGTCCCAGAAAACACCGCAGACATCGGAACAAAATCCATGTCAACCGAATTTGCCAATGCACGTGCAATTGTGGTCTTGCCGCACCCCGGTGGGCCCCACAGCAAAAGGTTTGATAATTTATGGTTGTCAACCATGCGGCGAATAATGCCGTTTTCACCAAGTAACGTGCGTTGACCGACTATGTCATCAATAGTGTTCGGACGCATTAAATCAGCCAAAGGTCGAGTTGTATTAGACATTTTGTTTTTCTTTGTTATAATAAGTTTATTAAATAAAATACTGATTGTCAAAGGGGGAAAATATGCGCGTATATGTCAATGTGCAAAATAAAAAATGGAATAAATATAATATAGATTTTCAAAAAATTGCCGATGTGGTTGTTGGCGCAAAATACAAAAATGCCGAAGTTTCATTGACATTGGTAAACGATCGCGAGATTCGAAAAATAAATAAAAAATATCGTGGGTTGGACAAGGCAACAAATGTTTTATCGTTCGAGTTAGGCGATGATATTTTGTTGGGTGATATTTTTATATCATTGGATACAGTTGCGCGTGAAGCCCAAAAAGAAAATATTTCGGTTGCGGAACATACGGCGCATATGGTTGTGCACGGAATTTTGCATTTATTGGGGTATGATCATATTAAAAATTCTGATGCAGAAAAAATGGAAAAACGCGAAACAATAATATTGAAAAAATTGGGATACAAAAATCCCTATACAGCGGAATCCGCTGTATGCGTCGATTCTGAATGTTGCCCGGGTGGCAAAACAATAGGTTGGTTTCATCGCTTTTTTGGCGGTGCATTTGGACGTACAATTTTGTTTTCAATTTGTGCAATTGTTGCTGCATTCGGGTTTGCGCCTTTTCATTTTTGGTGGGCAATATTTATCGGGATTGGTGGCGCGTATGTATTGAGTGTTAAAACATTGTTTGGATTTGGAGTGTGGCGGCGATTTTGGCGGGTGTTTCCGTTTGGTGCATTCTATGCAATGGCTATGTTTTGGTGGGTGTTGAACAGCATTTATGTTGTCCCAGAATTGGCACGCGAATTTGCAATATGGACTTTGCCTGCATTGTTCGGTATCGGCGTTGTCGGCGGAATCTTTTTTTCAATTCCTTTTGTTGTTATGACGGGAAATCGAATAAATCCAGTGTGCAGACCGATTCTATTTGCATCAATTTGGACATTGATTTTATGGATGCGTGAATGGATTTTTACTGGGTTTCCGTGGAATCCAATTGCGAATATCGCCATAAATAATTTATATATTGCAAATTCTATGTCGTTGTATGGTGCATTGGGTTTGAGTTTTGTGATAGTTGGAATTATTGGTGGTTTGTGTGAAATTATAATGAACCGTCATAATTCAAAAAATTGGTTTGTGACAATTTTATTTGTCCTGTTTGGTATATTTGGCATTTTATACGGAATAAAAAACATCAATGCATCACAGTGTGAAGCGGAATCACCACTTGTGCGCATTGTGCAGCCTGCACAAAGTGCCGTGCAAAAGGCAACACATTCGCGCAGTGCGGCGATTCAAAACGCTAAACATAATATAGAATTTATGACCGCATTGGCGAATGTCGAAGGTGAATATGATCTGGTTGTGTTTCCTGAAACTGCGTATCCTTTTGTTGTTATGGACGGCGATATTATTTCAATTGCTCAAATTTTATCGCGTCCGATTATTATGGGTGCAAATTATTATAGTGATGGAAATTTATATAATTCTTTGGTAAATGTTGATGCCCAAGGTAATATTTCTCATGTGTACAGTAAATCGCATCTTGTTCCTTTTGGTGAATACAGACCGTTCGGAAATTTGATTCCAACCCCAGGAATGTTGACCCCAGGTTCAGGTCCAGAATTGATTGATATAAAAATTGGCAATAGAAATTTTGTCTTTGCGCCCGCAGTATGTTACGAGATTATATTTTCTGATTCTTTGATCGCTGGAAATAAAACCCCAGATGCCATAGTGAATGTTACAAATGATAATTGGTTTGGGAAAACTCCGGGGACATACCAACATTTGGATATGGTGCGTCGATATGCAATTGAATCCGGGGTTCCAATTGTGCGCGCCAACTATTCGGGGATAAGCGCATTTGTTGCAGCCGATGGTCGTATAATTTCCGCAATACCCGTTGGGCAAGCCGGAATTACAGATGGGGCTGTGTGTGGAGCACACAAGACGGTCTATCGTATGATTGGACGCGATTTATGCATGATAGCCATTCTGATTGTTGCATGTTTGATGAATATGTGGATTTATATGGTTTCGCGCCGAAAGTAATCCAATATCCACACGCGAATCGCCGAAGAAAGGTTTGTGCCTATTTTTCGTGTTTCGTCAATTTTTGAAATAATTGCAGCCACAGATGTTTTCTTGTCGCGTGCGATGCTGTGCAACGCGTCGATAAATTCAGATTCCAGTGATATACTGGTTTGATGCCCCGATAAAGATACAGATATTTTTTTCATATTAAATTTTTCCCCCAACCAAACATTCAAATATCGCGCGATAAGGGTCTTCGTATTGTCGCAATATCCCAAGATTCAAATTATCAAGCATCATGCATTTGCCACCCGTGTCAAATGCAAACCAGAATAAATCGTTGCGCCCAAATACAGTTCTTCCACGCAGTGCGTCGATGTTTGTCAAAGATTCATTTATTTGTAATATGTTCGGAATGGGATATTTTGTGCCGCGTTTGGTTTCGGTCATGCCAAAGATATACCCAGAATCCAAATTTATTCCGTTACATGTTTTGTAAAGGTTTGACATATATTTTGGCAAGGTTGCCACGCGAATTTTTTGAAGGTTTAAATTTATCAAATTTATTTGTCCAACTGGTGCGGGCGGTGCAAAAACAGCGCCTCGTTCAGTTAAAATTTTTAATAATTCTTGTTCTGTCATTTATTGCTTCCTTATTAAGGTCGACGATTCGCCGCGATGTTCGCCGCCATTTGACTAAGCCGGTCGGCAACCGCGTTACCACCGTTCCCCGCCAGTGTAGAATGAATCGGTAAATATATTTTCTTTTCAGGATTCGGTAACCATATCGTGTCATTACCTGATTGTTCAATTATGAATCTGTCTAAATTTTGTGATTGTGGAAATGTCGCACACATAAACAGGTTGTCTGGTTCGACACGTCCACCCCATATCAGCGGTACACGAAACCTTATTGATAAATTTCCGGGTATTTGCCGCCCCATAACCAATTCCATAAATTCTTCACGCGTTAAATTCATAAGCGCCAATTCTTGCACACAATCAGTAAGGCTTCGCATAAAATTGTGGCATGCTTCTTTATATTCGCGAAACCAATCTGGGGACACTCGTGTCAAAGTCGGGGTTATAGAAACAACCGGCATATCCGGCATTCCTAAATCACTTATACGTTTTTCGGCGGTTGCCGCGGTCCAAGACATTATGATTTACCTGCGTATCCAATGACGGTTGTTATGTATGTTGATACGGCGTCAAACAGTTCGGCGTCAAAGTCAGCCGGTTTTTCGTTTTTATGTTGTTTTATAAAGTCTGAAAATTCTTCAATGTTATTAAATGTGGATATTAAATCAGGATAATCATTTCCAGAATTTGTCGAATTTATCACGCATCCGCGCAAAGACATATCGTTTGCGGTGTCACCCAATGTGTCATCAAAAATCGCAATCAGCGTTTGAATTGCATCTTGAACATCCATCAAAGATGTATTTGATGTGCCAATCCAGACTGTATTATCATAGCCCAATGCAACAACAGGATTTATCAATCGCCCGAGTTTTTTACATGGCTTTACAATATATTCAGATAATTCAAATACTTTTGATATTTCGTTTGCCAAAGGGTTGTCATTCAATTTTGCCACCGGTGCAGGCGACACATTCGTTGCCGGCGCAGAATGATATTGCGGACGTGGCGCAGCGTTGCGTATTCCCGATGGGGATTTGGGTCTGACCGGTACTGTTGGGGATGTGATGTTTGTTGTTGGTTGTGGTTGTATGATGGTCGGGGGGGCGGAAACCGAGACTTCTGGTGTGCGAATCGGTCTTGGTCGTACCAGTAAATACATGCCAAAAACTCCGACAAAAATTCCGATAACCAGTGATATGTAAAATTCGGGCTTTATTGTTGCGCGTGCCGCTTGGAGTGATGACAGGTATTGCCAATGTGCCCCCGACAATACATTGAAACCATATTTTATATTCATCCAGAATGTCAGTGCCAATGCAACAGTCATCAGCCATAAAAGCCCTAATAAAAATTTATCAAAATTTCTTTTCATAGCATTTAAATTATATCACATTTATGATAAAGTAAAAAGTGTTATGATAAATACAAAGTATCTTTTTGATGATATTGGTGCAATTACTTGTGCGTGGGTTCGGGATGACCGAAATGAAGAAACCGATTTGGCGGCAATGGTTGATTTTATGGGGACAAATGGTATTAAAACCGTGTCTGTGCCTTGCGGTGTTGTCGGCAAAATTTGGCCTTGGGTTGAAAAACAGAATATTAAAATTATCGGGCGATTCGATTTTAATTCGGATAATGTGGATGCGGATGTGGCGATGTCAAATTTGGCAACTGCGATTAATACCGAATTTAAACATGGGTTAACGGGGGCGCAAATTTTTGTCCCATTGAACCAAATTTTACAATTTGTAGATGAATTTTTGTCTGTTCGTGATGATTTGTTTTTTCAACGGCATCTTTCAATTGCAATAGATGTGGATAATAAAGTTGCTCCCGATTGGGCGGTTATATTTAGTGCTATAAAAAAACTGCGCGCCGATTCGTTGTTGTTGATTGCACACGGTGATGACTTTGATGTGAAGTCTGATTTTGTCGGGCGTGTATTTGAAATGTTGAACAGTTGGGATGCGGGGTGTGATTTGCATATGATGTTTGATAACAATCTTATGCGGGTCAGCCAGGTTTTGCGTATGGTTCAGAAAATTTGTCCGAATTTAATACCCATGTTACGAGTTTTTCGCCCGTTGGCATGATAAAATAATGTATCTCGGTTCGGATGTTCCCGCCATGTTTTTTTGTTGATATCTGGTTTTTATGATTTCAATATCCGAATTGTTTTGTATAAGTTTCGTGTTGGACACTTGTTCCAAAATCCATTCATAGTATTCCCAATGGTCCGTGCCGATGATTATTTTCCCGTCGTGCGCCAAATGTTCGGTCAATTTATTCAGAAATTCTGCGGACAACAATCGGCGCTTTTCATGTCGTGCCTTGGGCCATGGGTCGGGGTGCAAAATCCATATTTCAGAAAATTGCGAATCGGTCGAATCCAGTAACAATCGCACATCGTCAGGCCAAATGCGAATGTTTCTGTATTCATCACGCACGCGGTTTTCGTCATCACACATAGCCGAGAGCAGGGCGGCAACGCCGTTCACAAAAGGTTCGGCGCCGATAATTATTTTGTTGGGGTTTGCGATGGCAAGATCGCGCAAGTGTTCGCCTGCACCGAACCCGATTTCCAAGATGTCGGCTTTTTCATCCGCACGTGGAGCAAGGTCGGGCAAAACATGCTCCACCAGCCATTCTTTGCGGGCGGATAATTTTTTGCCGTGGCGGCGACCAAAAGTTCTTATTTCTTGTTTTTCCATAATATTAGTATAAAATGCAAATATTAAAAACACAAGGATTTGATATGAGAAATGGTTTGAGCAAGGATTTAATCGCGCGCGTTCTGGGCGGTGCACCGAAATATACATTATCGGAACTGGAGGAAAAATTTCCACCGCGGAACCTGCCCGATGGTGCAATGGTGACGCGTTTCGCGCCAAGTCCCACGGGTTTTATGCATGTTGGAAATTTGTATGGTGCGCTGATTGATTATAAATTGGCAAATCAATCTGGTGGGGTTTTTATGCTGCGTATCGAAGATACGGATACAAAGCGGGAAGTTTCTGGGGCAGTTGATGTTGTAAAAAATGCTATGCGTGATTTCGGATTGGTATATAATAATGATGAAAAATATGGCCCTTATTTTCAATCCATGCGCAAAGATATTTATCGCAGTGTCGCGGCGGAATTACTTGGTCGCGGATTGGCTTACCCGTGCTTTTTGACCGCCGATGATATGGAAAAAATTCGTGCTGAACAAACCGCTGCGGGTTTTGCAACCGGTATTTACGGCGAATTCGCGCGGGACCGGGATATAAGCGAAGAAGATATTATTAAACACCTGGATAATGGTGAAATTCCAACAATTCGTTTGTATTCAACGGGTGATCCATCGCGGCGTATTTTCTGTAAAGATGCTGTGCGTGGTTCTATTGGATTCCCGGAAAATAATGAAGATTTGGTTTTGATTAAATCAAATGACGGTTTACCGACATATCATTTTGCGCATCTGTGCGATGACCATTTTATGCGAACAACGCATGTCGTTCGTGGTGAAGAATGGTTGCCGTCATTGCCATTGCATTATCAATTGTTTCGTATGATGGAATGGACACCACCAATTTATATTCATACGGCGACGTTAGATAAAATTGATGCGGAAACGGGCAAACAACGCAAAATGTCAAAGCGCAAAGACCCGGAAAGTAATGTTGCTTTCTTTTTACAAGAAGGTTGGCCGACCGATGCAGTGATTGAATATTTGGGGAATATTTTGGCATCTGGGTACGAGGAAGCAAAATTAAAAGGTGCGGTTAAAAATTTCTGGGAATATGAAATGAAACCGAAAAAGATTCCTATGTCGGGCGGGTTGTTCGATATGAAGAAATTGGAATGGTGGGCCAAAGAATATATCGGTGCGATGTCGGTTGCGGATTTAACCGCGGCGGTTGTGAATTGGGCGCGCGAATATGGCGATGAAAAACGGAAATTGCAAATCGCGGATGTGGATTATCTGACGCGGGTTCTGGCTATTGAGCGCGATAACCCGAAACGCGTGCGCAAGGACTTTATTACTTGGAAACAGACATTGGAAATCGTGGAATTTTTCTGGGATGAATTGTTTGTGCCGAATACTGAATACCAATATAACCACGATGTGTTGCGTGCATTTTTGGAAACGTTTAATGTCGCGGATGATAAAGACACTTGGTGGAATAAAATTGTTGAGATTGCGAATCGGTTCGGTATTAAAAATGGCGATGTGGCAATGAACTTGCGCGTCGCGGTTGCGGGTCGCACAAACACTCCGGATTTGTATTCCATTATGCAAGTCATGGGTTCTGAACGGGTTATTAAAAGGATAAAGGATTTATTATGACCAAGGACAGGAAAGTTGTTAGAACAAAATTAAAACAGGTGCGGCGTGATAAGCATGCATCCATGTTGTTGCGCGTTTTGCGTGCGACGGGATTGTTTCGGTGGGAACGCCGGTCAACGCGTGCCGAAGAAGCAATGAATGTTTTAACACATGGAATTGGCATTGGACTTGCTATTGCGGGTTTGACTTTGTTGGTTGTGTTCGCGGCGATTTATGGCAACGCATGGACGGTTGTGTCCTGTGCAATTTTTGGTGCAACGATGTTATCGCTGTATTTCGGATCAACAATGTGCCACATTACAATCGGGCGCAAAAGCGAATGTTTCTTTGAAGTATGGGACAGTGTTGCAATCTATGCACTGATTGCGGGCACATATACGCCGTTTTTGTTGGTAAATTTACGCGGCGGTTTAGGGTGGACAGTTTTCGGAATTTTGTGGGCGATTGTGATTTGGGGAGCAATTGTAAAAATTCGTAACCCGCACCAGCAACCAAAGTGGGTTGTGGCGCTGTATTTGATTATGGGTTGGACGTTGCTGTTTATATTACCGGCAATGATTAAACATATTCCCGCGCGGGGGTTGTGGTTTATTTTGGCGGGCGGATTGTCATACAGTATTGGTGTAATATTCTATCTTTGGCGGAAATTAAAGTTTTCGCACGCGATATGGCATTTGTTTGTGATTGCCGGTTCAGTGTGTTTCTTTTTCGCCGTTCTTTATGGCTCGATATTGGATATGGCATAGTCACAATTTTTTTAATTGCATTTTCCCCACCCGATTGAGTGGGGTTTTGTTTTGGGTTTTATGATTTTTTGTGATATAATTTGGGTATGAAAAATTTCTTTTCGGCGATTGCAGTTATTGCAATGGGCGCTTTTTTGGCGTCCTGTGATTTACAGCCGAAAATTGCGTCTATACCCGATGTCATCGGTGATTTTATTTATGAACGATACCCCGCTATGTTGGCGGATCCTGATAAAGAACCCGAGATTTATAATTCTGCGGTGTCAGATTATGGTGTGTATGCGTCCCCAGAATTGTATGGTTCTGTTGATATGGACGAATATGTGAACTATGCAAATATTGACGATTATACTATGCCGGCGGAACCGGGACCGGAACCCGCGCAACCAGAATCAGAACATGAAACCGAATCGGTTGAACCAGAAATCGTACCCGATACAGGAACCGCCCACCCACAGGAACCAAAGCCAGAACCCGAAGATGTATTGGATGTTCCCGAATATCAAAACGATGAATTGGTTGTGCCGGCGCGGGCAACGGCGGGTACAGTAATTGTGCGACGCGGTGATACACTGTATGCGATTGCGCGCGAAAATAACACGACAATTGATGCATTGGCGGCGGAAAATAATTTAAAATCGCCTTACAGCCTGCGTATCGGTCAAACATTAAAATTGCCACAGAAACCCGTCGAGCAAAAACCAGTTGTTGCAAAATCCGAACCAAAACCTGAATTGAAAAATGAACTGAAACCAGAACCCAAGCCAGAATCAAAACCCGAAGCAAAATCGGTGTCGCAACCCGCGATTAAATCCGCGTCGGCAAAGTCCGAAAATGTGCGGGTGCCGTTAAAGACAATTACGGTTGCGCGTGGTGATACATTGTATTCTTTGTCGCGCACTTATGCGGTGCCGGTCAATGATTTGGCGGTTATGAACGATTTGCGCGCGCCGTTTGCATTGAATACAGGTCAGACTTTGCGTGTGCCTGATTTGCCAACCGTAAAACCGGATGTGAAAAAAGTTGAAACAAAAAAGACCGAATCGGTGCCATATAAAAAAGCAGAAGTAAAAGAATCCAAAAAGGTTGAACCCAAACCAGATGTGAAAAAAGTCGAAACAAAAACGGTAAAAGTCGAAACCAAGCCCGTGACACCAAAACAAACCAAGCCAGAGGAAACTAAAACCAACCAACAAACAAAAAATTCAACAAAAAAAACGCAAACAAAAGCCGTGACCAAACCCGCGGAAAAAACGACACCAAAAATTGCGGCGCGGTCATCAAATAAATTTACTTGGCCGGTTCGTGGAACGGTGCTGTCGCACTATGGTGCCAAGACTGGTGGGCTGTATAATGACGGAATAAATATTTCTGCGACATTGGGTACATCGGTTGTGGCCGCAGAAAATGGAGTGGTTGCATATGCAGGAAATGAAGTGCGTGGCATGGGAAATTTGGTTATTATTCAACATGCAGACGGATTTATGACGGTTTATGCGCATATGGCGTCGATGGCGGTGCGTCGTGGAACAAACGTGACAGTTGGACAAAAGATTGGTACTGTTGGTCAAACCGGCAAGGTAACAAAACCACAACTGCATTTCGAGATTCGTAAAGGTACAAAATCATATAACCCGGCGAATTATTTGAAAAAATAGTATGCCTTGTATATGGGGTATTAAAAACATGCGCCAAGTGGCGCATGTTTTTTAGAACCGATACATAAATCCAATCTTTACTATTGGGAAATATTTATATTTATCTAACTCGTCTTGAGCTTTTTTCAAGGCTTCTTTTTCATTGTTAGCCAAATTGTCTGAATCTGCATCAATCCACGTCGTGCCGTTCCATTCTTTAAGCCCGGCGATTGGAATATCAAGTCCAAGTTGTGCGGCTTTGTCGGTGAATACTACACCGATATCCATGTACATTTTGAATCCCCATCCAAAGCCCAAATCAAAACCGGTTCCAACATATGGACCATGATATTTCCAATCACCGTTTGCCTTGGCATTAGCATTAGGATCTGTGTATTTATACTTTTGTCTGTTTAACTCAAACTCAACATCAGAGCCACCAGAATTAGTGATGTGTGCCGTGATATCAAAATTTCCGGCATAATAACCGCCGGTTAAACGCCAACCGCCCAAGAACCAAGTGTCACCAAATGGATACAGGTCGACCAATGCCGCAACATGTTTTGCTTTTAATACGCCACTTTTTATGCGCAGGTCATCATCAACTTCAATACCTTTATCGCCCATATATTTGTCTGTCAAAGAATCGATTGTCGAACGCAGTGGAGAAGTTGTTGCAAAATCCAAACGTATACCCAAACGTTTCCACCAAAAAGAATCAAAGTTTTTATTTGCATATCCAACAAATCCGTTCAAACCCGATGTCACGGATAAACCTACACCCAACTGCAAGCCCGTTGGAAAAGAATTAGAACTTTCCGCCATCGCCGGCATCGCAACAATTGCACCCAATGCGTATCCTGATAATTTCATAAGAGTTTTTTTCATGTTTGTTCCTTTTGGTTTAGATGTTTACATTCTTATAAGGTAAGAATATATTCATAATCAAATGTAACTGAAAACGCGAAAAATCGCAATATAAAAAAGATGTGTAAATTTATGTTTTAAAAAGACGCTTTTTGTGATATTATTCTGTATTATGAAGATTAAATTTTTATTTTTATCGTCGGTGTTGTGCATGTGTGTGGTGCCGGCATTATGTTCTGATTGCGTTGACACTGAATGCGACGCGGCGGGCGTTGAATATGAATTGACCGAAGTACATTTGGATACTGTGGATACACCAGAGTTTTATTTACAATATGATAATGATGAATTGGTCTCTCTATATAATGATATAATGACCGATGCCATGGACACACGCGCAAGGATTGAAGAACTGTTAAATTTGAAGTACTCGGACAAAGATGTATGGCAATATGATACCCAAGATATGACGGTTGCGATTGATACAGTATTCAATAATGATGGTTGTCCTTTTGATACTGAATCTGAATGCGAAATATGGCGCAGCAAGCCGATTGTTCGTGAAAATGTTTCGCCGCGCAGTCCGAAAATTCGCGATGATAAAATGAATGAATTTTTGGCAAATTTAGGTATCGCCGGTGAAATAGACGCAAATTCTGATGCGGCGGCGCCGTTGGTTGCACGCTATAAAATGCTGATGAATTCCGGGCGTGCTTGTTGCACCGAAGGTATGGCGTATTCTTTGCGTCGGGCGGGTGCATCGGATGGGTTGATATACAAATTTATGTCGGATGATGCGAATTTCTATCATATTGGAAATCGGTGTTTGATGACGACCGATGCGGAAATTGACGCGCAATACGGAGATACTGCAACTGCGTCAGTAATTGCCGATGTGCGTAATGGTTGTTTGTGTCGGGGACGCGAATGGTTTACGGCGATGTTATCACCATTTGTTGATGCATGGAACGCGAGTCCTGATTTTGCCGCTTCACCATTTATATGGACATATCGTGATGGACTGAATCGCAATATTACTGTTTCAATAAATTATGATGTTCAAAATGTCTTGAAGCAATTGGCAGAGTGCCCGTAAAAAAACCTGGACTTTTTGTTAAAAAAGTAATAAGATAACTGTCGTTATGCAACAGATTTGTGTATTTTTGACGACTACATTTACAACAACGACCCCTGCGGGGGTACGATAAATTCTGTTTGCGTTTTTTCGCACACTTATATATAATCACAAAGCAAAAAATTA
Source organism: Candidatus Enterousia sp. (assembly GCA_045613345.1). Taxonomy (GTDB): domain Bacteria; phylum Pseudomonadota; class Alphaproteobacteria; order Rs-D84; family Rs-D84; genus Enterousia. The sequence continues at coordinate 39,497 of JAZLAT010000005.1, read as the reverse complement.
AACATAAAAACATAAAGAGGATTTTATTATGTCTTATCCAATTGAAATGATTCGGCACTCGTTGGCGCACGTAATGGCGGCGGCGGTGCAAAAACTGTATCCGGATGTAAAGTTCGCGGGTGGTCCGGCGATTGAAAACGGGTTTTATTATGACTTTGATACAGAACATCGCTTTTCCGAAGAAGATTTTGCAAAAATTGAAAAGGAAATGCGCGAATTGATTAAATCAAATGGTCGGTTCGAACAAAGAATTGTCAAACTTGATGAAGCAAAACAAATTTTTGCAAATCAACCATATAAAATGGAATGGCTGAATGAATATGATGCCGCGGGCGAAGATTTATCGATTTATACTTTCCGCGACTTTACCGACCTGTGCCGTGGGCCACACGTTGAAAGTTCCAAAGACTTGCCACGCGATGGTTTCAAAATACGCAATGTTGCCGGTGCGTATTGGAAGGGCGATTCTAAAAACAAAATGTTGCAACGCATCTATGTTGACGCATTCGAAAACAAAGATGCATTAGACGCACACCTGAAAATGATGGAAGAAGCCGCCAAACGCGATCATAGAAAAATTGGTCCGGCACTTGGGCTGTTCTTCTTTGATGAAAGATCCCCGGGTGTTCCATACTATATGCCTAATGGTTGGATTGTTTATCGCGAATTATATAACTTTTGGTCAGAATATCACGAAAAACACGGTTATCTTGAATTTCGTTCCCCTTTGATGAACAAGAAAGACCTGTATGTGACAAGTGGACATTGGGATCATTACAAAGATAGTATGTTTGTGTTCAAAGAAGATGATAATAATGTATTTGCTTTGGCACCAATGTCTTGTCCGAATTCTATTGTCGCGTACCAACATGAACCAAGAAGTTATCACGATTTACCTTGGCGCATGGCTGACGCAGATATGCTGTATCGTTATGAGAATTCTGGGGCACTGAATGGATTGTTCAGAACTTATGAATTTAATCAAGACGATGCTCACATCTTTATCAGTGAAGATATGATAGAAGATGAATATAATCGGATTATTGATATAATTCAATATTACTATAAGTTATTTGATATGAAATACTTTATCAAATTATCAACTCGACCTGACGATTTTATGGGTGATATTGAAACTTGGAACAAGGCTGAAACCATTTTGAAAAAAATATTGGTTAACCGATTCGGTAATAATGGATTCGGCATCAAAGAAAAAGATGGCGCATTTTACGGTCCAAAATTAGATATTCAAATGGTTGATAGTTTGGGGCGTGAATGGCAGACAGGAACGATACAGCTAGATTTCCAATTACCTAGAAACTTTAACTGTGTGTACATAGATAAAGACGGCAATAAGAAAACACCTATTCTTGTGCACAGAACTGTTTACGGTTCGTTGGGTCGGTTTATGGGGTTAATGTTGGAACACTTGGCCGGGAAATTACCGGTTTGGTTATCACCTGTTCATACGGTGGTCATTCCGATTACAGATCGATGCAAGGAATATGCAGACACCATAGTAGCAAAATTACAAGATGTAGAAATAAAAACTGCTACAGCCGGATTACGTATCAAAAAAGACTATTCTTCGGAAAGCATGCAGAAAAAGATACGTAATGCACAATTGCAACAAATTCCGTACATGATTATTGTTGGTGACAAAGAATTAGAATCACAAACAATATCGGTTAGACGTCGTGATGGAAAACAAGAATTTAATGTCCAACTGGATGATTTTATTCAAAATCTAAAGAGTAAAATTAAAAACAGAGATTTGGATATATAATTCATAGTTCGTGTTGTCTGGCGGATTTAATCCGCCAGATAACGGAAAGAAAAGGGAAAAAAATGAAAAAAATTTTATTGATAATTGCTTTGTTGGCACCCGTGGTTTTGATGGGGTGTGGTGGGTCTTGCGAAACAGAACCGATTGTAGAGCAAAATCATAAATTGATTGTGCCACCACATTTTGGTGCACGTCCCACAAAATAATTTTGTTATATAAGTTTTTTATGATATAATACTCCTGTTACAAGGGAGTTTTATAATGAAAGATGAAAATTTAGACCTTTTGGATTTAGACGATGCGGATGTTGCCGCCGAAGACAGTTTGCCCGAAGCCGCACCTTTTGTTGCACCGCGCCCACACCGTCCATGGCTGTTGATGGGGATTGGGGTTGCGATAATCGTTATCGCGGTGTTTGTGATAATTCGCGTTGTGGGAAGTAATTCTTCTTCATCCATAGATGTTGATTTGGGTGAACCGATTGTTGTTGGTGAACGCAGTGTTGATGTTGTGGTTGAACCGCAAGCCGCGCCTGCGCCGGCACCTGCACCTGTCCAGATTGTTCCGGTACCAACACCGGTTGCGCCGACACCTGCACCGGTACCGCGCCCGATGCCCGCACCACAACCTGTGGTTGCACCCGCACCTGTGGCTGCGCCTGGGGTTGCTGCACCGGTTCCGCAACAAAATTCTGTGCGTCAAATTCAAGACAGACCAGAAGTGACATTTAACCCGGCACGCGAAACCGCGGCACCAAAACCAATTCCGGCCCCCGCACCAAAACAGGTAAAAACACCGGCCAAACCAAAACCTGCGCCAAAACCGGCACCGCAAAAGGTTGCTAACGGTGGTTGGTATGTACAGTTTGGGTCGTATGGCACTCGTGCATCTGCTGAAGCCGCCGAGAAAAAGATTCGTGCCGGTCATGCAAACTTGTTCAGCGGTAAACAGTTTGTGATTTTGGCTGCGGTTCTTCCGAATGGTCAAACAACATACCGCCTGCGTGTAGCATTTGCGACATCAAATGATGCGAACGGATTCTGTCGGAACGCAAAGTCCGATGGTCTGGATTGCTATGTGGCGAAATAATCAAGGAGTTAAAAATGTTTGGAAGATTAGGTTGGGCGGAAATTCTGGTTATTGTTGTCCTGTTGGTGATTCTGTTTGGACATGCCAAGATTCCGAATATGATGAAAAATTTGGCGAATGGTTTGAACACGTTCAAGAAAGAAATGAAAAAGGACGATGTGAAACCCGCGGCGGAAAAATCGGCGGATAAACCGAAAAAGCCCGTGCGCAAACGCACAACAAAAAAGAAATAAAAAACATGGGCGAATAAATCGCCCGTGTTTTTTATTCATAAAATTTTATTCACGTTTTTCGTGTTCTTCTTGTTCTTCAATGGTCATGGTCGCCAACGGACGCGCCAACATACGCGACAGACCAATTTCATCACCAGAAATTACACTGTAACCAAACGTGCCGTTTTCCAAGCGTTCCAAAGCACTATTGATTTTCACCAACAAATTATTATCGCGTTCTGCCATGCGTAATGTCATGGTTGTTTCTTGTTCTGCAATGGCGATATCCAAATCGTCACCCGTAATTGTAGCGTTGGTTCGGTTGGTTGTGCTGACCGTGTTTAATGCCGATGCATTTTGGCGCATAATTTCTTCTTTTTGTGCGGTCAATAATTGATAGAAATATGCCAATTGTTCCGGACACATATAAGGTTCAGATTTTTTTGGAACATATTTCGGGCTAAGTTCAATAGTTTTATAATCTTTTTTTGCCATGTTATTTTCCTTTTAATTCCATAATCCAATCGGTCAGTGTTTCTTGGTCCATTAAACCACTGCGTGCTTCAATCAATTCGCCGTTCTTGAACGCCAAGACGCTTGGGATACCACGAATACCGAATTTAGCCGGGGTACGACTGCTCTGTTCATTTACTTCAAATTTAACAAAGTGAACATCCGGGATTGTGTCTGATGTTGCTTCAAATATGGGTCCAAACATACGACATGGTCCGCACCATGGTGCCCAAAAGTCAACCAATGTTAAACCGTTCGCAGTAAGTTCTGTGAAATTATTGTCATCTGCGTGTTGTATAGCCATTTTTTTCTCCTTATGGTTGTTGATATTTTCGACAAGTGTATTATAATTCAAGCAAAATGCAAGAGAAATAACAAAATGAATAAAATCATATATTTAGATTCGGCGGCAAGTGCATTAAAACCACAACTTGTGATTGAAGCAGAATCCGATTTTATGGCGAATCATTATGCCAATGCGGGTCGCGGAATATGTGCGCGCGCGGTTGCGGTTGATGATATGGTGGCACGCACGCGCGCACGCGTCGCAAGTTTTATCAATGCCAAGTCAAACCAGGTTGTCTTTACATCGGGTGCGACTGATGGTTTGAACCGTGTGGTAAATATCATTTCGCGACAACCATGGTATTCGGAATTGTCAAGCTTTGCGGTGTCAGATTTAGATCATCATTCGGCGCGACTGCCGTGGCAAGAATTGATGCGTTTGGGTAAAATCGGCAAGATGTTCGTATGTGATTTAGACGAAAATTTTGATATGGATACAAATAAGATTCCCAAAACAGACTTCTTGGTCGTGACCGCAATGTCTAATGTTTTGGGGCGACCGCAAGATGTTGCACAAATTGTTGCCACCGCGCGTCGTCGGAATCCAAATGTTGTTGTCGTTGTTGACGCATCGCAATATGTCGTACACGAAAAAATAGATGTTAAAAAATGGAATGCGGACTTTGTTATCTTTTCGGGACACAAGGTTGGTGCAGATACCGGAATTGGCGTTTTATATATTCGTGATTCGGAAAAATATTTTCCCGACAAATTTGGTGGGGGGATGGTGCTGCGCGTTTCTGGTTCCGAATTGACGTTAAATTATGCCCCTGAAAAATGGGAAGCAGGGACATTGCCATTGACTCAAATCGCAGGATTGATACCCGCCATTGATTATTTGGAATCGCACAGGCCGAATCTGGATTTAATAAAACACGCATACGATGAATTGTCGCAGATTCCGCAGGTAAAGATTCTGACAACGCGCGATGCGGCAATATTGTCTTTTGTGATTGAAGGTATGCATCCATTGGATGTTGGTTCGATTTTGGGTGCACATAATATATGTGTGCGCGCAGGAAATATGTGTGCAAGTTGGATACATAAAAAGTTGGGCATTACCGGTTCGGTACGCATATCTGTTGGTTCAGATAATACAATCAATGATATAGACCAAACGATTGCAATAATAAAAGACATGGTGAAATAAAAATGGCATTTAATCGTGATGATATTATTGCAGCATTAAAGACGGTCTTTGATCCCGAAATTCCCGTAAATATATGGGATATGGGTTTAGTATATGACATCGATATATCGGATAACTTGGTCGTGATAAAAATGACATTTACCAGTCCGACTTGTCCCATGATGGAAGATATTTTGACCCAGGTGAAAAATGCTGTGTCTGGTGTTGTTGCTCCGACAGAAGTACGTGTGGATTTGGTTTGGGAACCCGCATGGGATTTATCGCGTATGTCTGATGCGGCGCGTTTAGAATTGGATTTAACAAACAGTGGTTGGTAGAAAATGACATTTGAAGATATAAAAAAAATATTATCGATGATTGATGACCCCGTTGCAAAATTAGAGATAGTAATGGATATCGGAAAAACTTTGCCTGTGCCACCCGCCGATGCAGAATGTACGGAAATTTCGGGCTGTACATCGTTTGTGCAAATTTGCCGGCGCGGAAATAATTTTTATGGCACCGCCGATTCGATGTTGGTGCGCGGAATTGTTGCAATAATTTTATCCATGGTCAATGGACATACCGTTGCCGAGATTCGCGATATGCCTTTGGATTCTTGGTTTTCGGAGTTACATATAAATGTTGGAGCGGCGCGTTTGAACGGGATAAATTCTATGATTCGTTTTTTGAAAAATTTGTGATAGAATAAAGCATTAGGAATTTATGGAATTAAAAATGAACGAAGACGAAAAGATGTTTCATATTGGCGTTGTAATGTTGGTTATTATCGGTATCGTTACGGTTGCGTTACAGGTATGTTATCGTGTGCAAAATGATGCACGTAAAAGTGTTCGTCGAAAAATCGTTCAAACAGAACAAGAGATTGCGGTTGCCGAAGCGAACTTTGCGTCTTATGTTCGCCCCGAAATATTGCGGAACTTGGTATCAAGTGTTGTACCGAAGTCAGAAGTAATAAGTTTTAATAAGACAGTTGATATTGCCGATTTACCAGACAGAACGGAATCTAAATAAACATGTTCGAAGTAGGAAAGGATATTTTAAAACATACTTTTTCTGGGGGCTTGGGTGATGCCGATGGACATCGTCGGTTGCGTTTGGTATATGGCTTTTTTGTGATTCTGTTCATTGTGTTTGTTGGGCGAACATTTCAATTCGCCGTACACGGAACAAATCGCACACGCCAAGGTTATGGTGCGGGAACATGGATTGTAAATCGTGCCGATATCATTGACAGAAATGGTGATATATTGGCAAAAAATATTATGTCGGGACATATTGCGTTGCGTCCACGGTTGGTCAAAGATCCCGATGCAGTGGCGGCATTTGTACATGATTTATTCCCATTTGAATATTCTGTGCCTGCGGTATTAAAGATGATTGATTCAGGACGTGGTACGTATATAAAAAAATATGCAACAGATGACAAACGCGAAAAAGTTTTAAACGCAAAATTACCAGGTTTAGAAATAGAATCTGTTCAAGAACGCCGTTATCCAAAACGCCGTTTGTTTTCGCATGTTATCGGGTTTGTTGGAAATGATTTACATGGACTTGAAGGTGTGGAACGCACTTATGATGATTATTTGTCTGATACCAATGAACCGTTACAGTTATCACTTGATTCGCGCATACAATCTGTCTTTTATGAACAATTATCCGCCGCTATGCAAAAGTATGGTGCAAAAAGCGCGATGGGAATGTTGATGAATTCGCGCACCGGTGAAATGATTGCCATGGTGTCTTTGCCAGATTTTGATCCGGAAAACTATGGCGGTGATTCTATGTCAAATCGGCTGTTTAAACCCATGCGTGCGACATTTGAAATGGGGTCGATATTTAAAGTGTTCAATACTGCGATGGCGATGGAAAATGGTATATCGCGTGAATACTATATCAAAGAACCATTCAAAATTCGTGATAAATTTGGTCGGGTCGCCGCCACAATAAGCGATATCCGTAGCTTTAAACCACCGCGTCCAAATTTATCGGTTGAAGAAATTATGTTGCATTCATGTAATGTCGGAAGTGCACAAATCGCACTGGATTTGCCCGATGGTACACAACCAGAATTCTTTCATAGATTGCATTTGGATGAAGCATTGAATTTGGAATTTGGAAAAACAGAAAAGCCTTTGACGCCGCGTAAGTGGGGGCCGGTGGAACGTGCAACAGTGTCTTTTGGACATGGTATTTCGGTGACCCCGATGCATTTGTTGTTGGCGGTAAATTCTATGACAAATGGCGGGATTTATATTTATCCTACATTACAGAAAAAAACTTTTGGGCCGTTGCAAGGTGAACGGGTCCTAAGTGATGATATATCGGCGCGTTTGCGTGCGGTCATGTTGCGTATCGCCGAAGAAACAAGTGCAAAAAAAGCACGTGTTGCCGGTATGCAAATTGGTGGAAAAACCGCAACAGCCGAAAAGCGCGTCAATGGTAAAATAGACAAGTTTCGTAATTTGACCGCTTTTGTGGGAATCTTTCCTGTGTCTGCACCACAATATACTATTTTGGTTGTCTTGGACGAACCCAAAGGTATAGAAGAAAGTTTTGGGTTGCGAACCGCGGCATGGAACGCTGTGCCGACCACGGGAAAAATTTTGGAAAGTATACTGCCGTTGCTATTTGAATAAATTTATGATATAGTGTTCTTGATAATAAAAAAGAGAATAAGTTGAAAAAGATAGTAGAAAAATCCATGCTGGGGCGCGCATGGGTTATGGACGATGGGGATAATTCTCCATTTGTCGATGCAGATGATTTAATACAACGGATTTTAATCGGACGCGGGGTTCTTGCCAGCGATATTGCAAGGTTTTTAAATCCGTCAATCAAAGACTATATGCCCGACCCATTTGTTTTGTGCGATTGTGCCAAGGCGGTTGATGTTATTGCATCGGCTGTGCGCGCAGGAAACAAAATTGCGATTTATGGCGACTATGATGTCGATGGAATTACATCAACCGCAATTTTTGTAAAATATCTGCGCGGTGTTGGTGCGAATGTTGTTTGGCATTTGCCAACGCGCGAAGGGGAAGGGTACGGATTAAATTCTGATGCGGTGCACGAATTGCATGATTCGGGTGTCAACTTGATTATTACTGTGGACTGTGGAATAAGCGGAATTGCAGAGGTAGATTTGGCAAAATCTTTGGGAATGCAAGTTGTGATTACCGACCATCATTCACCAGATGTCGCCTTGCCAAATGCAGATGCAGTTGTCAATCCAAAGCGCGCTGATGATACATCTGGACTTAACTATTTGGCGGGCGTTGGTGTTGCGTTTTTTGTTTTGGTGGCATTAAATCGCGAATTAAAGAAATCTGAAAACACCGATTTGGCTGCGCGCGCCAATAATATCAATTTATTAAACTTTATGGATTGTGTGGCGTTGGGGACAATATGTGACACAATGGCTTTGATTGAATTAAATCGTGCTTTTGTTGCGACGGGTTTAAAGGTTTTAAGTCTTCGTCAAAATTTGGGGTTGCGGACACTTATGAATGTTGCGCATGTTGATAAAATTTCGGTGTACACGGCGGGATTTGTATTGGGGCCGCGATTGAATGCGGCGGGAAGATTAAATTCTGCAAACCCGGCGTTGGAATTATTATTAACAGAAAATCCGTTGATTGCGCATGATTTGGCAACAAAACTTGACCAAATGAACCAAGAAAGAATCGGTATTCAAAACGCTATTATGATTCAGGCAACCGATATAGCCGAAGATTGTTGTAAAAAAGGTAGAAGCAGCTTGTTTGTGTGCGGCGATAATTGGCATGGCGGTGTCATGGGGATTATTGCAGGCAGATTAAAAGATAAATATAATCTGCCAACATGTGTTGCGACGCGTTCAAAAGACGCCATCAATGGTTCTGGGCGTTCGGTTCCGGGTGTGGATTTGGGTGCAATAATACACGATGCGTTGGCGCGTGGTTTGATAAGTGAAGGTGGCGGTCATGCGGCTGCGGCGGGCTTTTCTTTGCCGTGTGATAAAGAACAGGAATTTTGTGAATTTTTGGAACAATCTGTATTAAATCAGTTAAATGGTACGGTGCCTGTGCTCGATGTTCATGTTGATGCCGAAATGGACGCGGCGGGCGCAACAATGAATTTGGTAAGGAAATTGGATAAACTTGAACCATTTGGTCAATCGAATCCGGAACCGGTGTTTGTGTTGCATGGAATCGGTGTGGCGCATACATATACGATGGGGCATGATGGAACACATATTCGTGGCGATTTTCATACTTCAACGGGCGGACGTTTGGAATTTGTAGGCTTTAATATGGTTGGGACCCCGATTGGTGATTTTTTACTGGACGACGCGAACATAAATACTAAAATAACAGTGCTGGGGCGGTTAAAAGAAAATTCTTATAACGGTCGAACCAGTGTACAATTGATATTGGAAGATGTCGCGATATGAAAATAACACCCGAACAGATAAAAACTTTTGACGAAAAAATACGAAATGCCGAGAACATTATTGTGTTCGCACACAAGAATCCTGATGGTGACGCTTTGTGTTCGGTAATGGCGTTGGGACATTTGATTTACCTTAACTATGGTAAAGAAGTTTTGTGTATGTATGATGGCAATGTGCCCGATAATTTGGATGAAGTTCCAATGCGTCGTCGTTTTCATTACTTTGAACGCGTGTCGGACGAAATGCCTGTGGATGTTGCAATTGTGATGGACTATGGCGCAGAACACAATGTTGGTGGTATCAAAAAATTTTTGGACAAGGCAAAATATGTCATTGAATTTGACCATCATATAAATGATGCAAAAATTGGAAATCTTTGTATTGATGATGAAACTGCGGCGGCAACGGGTGAAATAGTATATGAATTTATGCGTGCGGCGGGCTTGGAATATGACGATGCGGTTTTGCAATTGTTGACAACTGCGATAATCACTGATACAGGATTGTTTAAATACGTAAAGCATGGAAATGTTATGCGCATTGTCGGCGAAATGGTTGATGAAGGTGTGAATATTCAACACATTCTGAACGGCTTGGCGAACAAACCGCGCAAGACAATTATTACCGAAGCCGGTGCTGTTGCAAATGCAGAATTCTTGTTTCATCATCGATTGGCTATTGCGGTTATAAACAATAAACAGTATCGCAACTTGGACGGTCGTGGTGAAACAGTTTTAAGTTTGTTGGGGCAAATTCACGGTGTCGATTATATCGTTTTGTTAAAAGAACAGAATCCTGAACGAATCGGTGTGTCGCTTCGTGGGCGGTTCCGTGCAGTCGATAAAATTGCGGTAGAACTTGGTGGCGGCGGACATGAGTTTGCGGCGGGTGCGGTTGTGTTTGATACATTGGATAATGTGAAAAAACGCGTGATTGAACTTTTTAGAAAGGTGATAAAATGAAAAAGATAATGGTTGCTTTTGTAATGTCAATTTTGGCAAGCGGTGCGTTTGCCGCGGTTGATAATGATTTGGTTGTGCGTGCGGAAAAATATCTGAATTCTTTGACGGGATTGAACGGTAACTTTGTACAAACGAACAAAGGCAAGGCCGAAGTCGGAACTTTTTCTATGTTGCGTCCGGGGCGCGTGCGGTTGGATTACAAGAATTTACCGATTCAACTTATGGCGGATGGTGCAGATTTGTATTTTTATGATAAATCATTGGATCAAATTACAACCGTTCCTTTGACCAGTACGCCAGCGGGAATATTGGTGCGCAAAAAAATTGATTTGCAAAACGCAGATATAAATGTGGTTGATACCGCCAATGGCAAAACGACATACGCGTTGAAAATGAATCTGCGTGGGAACGAAGGTTTGGGAACGATGGTCATGGTGTTCAACAAGAAAGACAATACATTAAATTCTTGGACGATTATTGATGCAACCGGTAACAAGACAGATGTAGAATTTAACAATTTGAAACCAAAAACAAGTTTTCCAAAAAACTATTTTCAAATTCAACGGCACAAAACCGTCAGCACCAGTGGTGGCGACGATTTCTATGATTAAAAATGTTTGGAATAAGTTGGGCAGAATTTATCGTTATTGTATTGGTCGCAATTTTGGTGATACCGGCGCGATATTGGCCAAATGTGGCGCGGGCAATTGCGCGCACGGTTAAATTTATTCGCGCGTTGATTTGGAAAATTACTGATGCAACCGAAAAAATCAAAGAACAAATAGAATTAGAAAAACCAATTGATGACATTGTGAACGCAACTACGCGCGATATGTTGGATACAATTTCTGTTAAGAAAACACGCAAGAAACGGACACGGGCAAAATGAATAAAAAAATGACAATCATGCAACATTTTGCAGAACTGCGTCGGCGGGTGTTGTGGACTATTGCTGTTTTCGTTGGTGCGTTCGGTGCGGGTTGGTTTGTTGCACCGTATGTCCAAGAATTTTTGACCGAACCATTGATTGCGGTGTGGGACGATGCACAAATGCTTTACGTGGGGATTACCGATGGGTTGATGATAAATTTGTCTTTGGCATTATTGATTGCGATTATGGTAACGACACCGTTTGCATTGTATCAAACTTGGGCATTTGTTGCACCGGGGCTGCATAAAAACGAACGTAAATTTGCGTTGCCCATTTTTATAATATCGCCATTGTTGTTTATAGCGGGTGCGGCATTTGCTTTTTATATTTTGTTTCCGACGGTATTCAGGTTCTTTATTGAATTAAACGAATCGGCACCGGTGCCGGCGATAGTAATGCCTGCGGTGCGTGATTATGTTGGGTTTGCAATCGGTATGTTAAAAGTTTTTGGAATCGCGTTTCAATTACCATTGGTTTTGGTGCTGTTAAATCGTGCGGGCGTGTTGCCGCGGGCGCGTATTGTTGCGGCGCGTCGATATGCGTTGGTCTTTATAGTAATTGCGGCGGCGATTTTAACCCCGCCAGATGTAGTATCGCAAATATTGTTGGCGGTTCCCATGTGGGCATTGTTTGAAGTCAGTATTTTGTTCATGAAAAAGTAATTAGTGTTAGTGTAAATTGTTAGTGGCCAGGGTTTGCCGGAATTATTTTGCACTGGCGGGTTTATTCCAAATTCTGCTAGCCACTAACACCAGTCACTAACACTAAAAAAATGCTTGACCCGATTCGGTCGTTTTTGCTGGTGCAACAGTGAATTGAAACGGAATTTGATATGTTTTTCCGTGTATAAATGAAAAAACTTGCGTTTCGTCAATAATTCTTATAACATTTCGCGTTGTGAATTAAAACAAAAGGATTAAAAATGGCTTCTGTAACTGCAAATGATATGCGCGTGGGTTGGGTGATTTCCCATAACGGACGGCGCTATACTGTGACTTCGATTACCAAGGTTAAACCCGGCAAAGGCGGTGCTTTTGTCCAGGCAGACTTGCGTGATATCGATTCGGGAAACAAAGGTGGTGATCGGTGGCGCGCCGAAGACAAGGTTGAAAAATTAATGGTTGAAGATGTGGAATGTCAATATATGTATTCGGACGGTACAGACGCATACTTTATGAACCTTAATGATTATGAACAGTTTACTATGCCACTTGATTCGTTGGGTGAACAGGTGAAGTTTTTGGCGCCAGAAATGACTGTGCGCACGAACTATGTCGAAGGTCAGCCAGTATCGGTCACTTTGCCGAAAACTGTTGTTGCGACGGTTGAAGAAACAGAACCCGCACTGAAGGGGCAAACCGCAACTGCCAGTGGTGGCAAGCCGGCAATTTTGGACAATGGTGTTCGCGTCCAAGTCCCAGTATTTATAGAGCAGGGCGAAAAGATTGTCGTAAATACTGAAACATTGGAATATGTAGAACGCGCAAAATAAATTATAACAACACATCTGCGGGTCTTGCCGATGGCTCATGTAGGTTCACTACACTTCGCTATCGCCAAGGCCCGCATCTGTATTATTCTAATTTATTTTTCTAATCATCCCGTCGGAATGCATGATATTGATTATCTCGTTCATTGTGTTTTCGTAAACATTTTCCATCGCTGATTCCAAATATTCACGTGGATTGAACTTTTCGGGGTGCGTGGTCAGTTCGCGCCGAACCGCCGCCGTAAAAGCGATGCGTGAATCACTGTCCACATTTATTTTGCATATATTTGTTTCTGTTGAGGCGCGACGCAGTTGGTCGGCGGGAATGCCGCGTGCACCGCGCATATCACCACCGTTCGCGTTGATTTCATCGATAAAGATTTGCGGAATGCTGGACGCGCCGTGCAGAACCAGTGGTGTATCGGGTAATAATTTTTTGATTTCATTTAATATATCGAATCGCAATTCTATCGAATCGGTTTTCTGTTTGTAAGCACCATGTGAAGTGCCAATTGCCACCGCCAGCGAATCGATATTGGTTTGTGAAACGAACCGTGCTGCGTCAATGGGGCGTGTGAACAGTTCGGTATTGGAATGAGTGTTTTCGTCTTCGAATCCGGCAATTGTGCCCAATTCGGCCTCGACTGATACATTATATCTGTGTGCATATTCGGCAACGCGTCTGGAAATCGCGATGTTTTCATCAAATGGTAAATTACTGGCGTCTATCATAACACTTGAAAACCCAAGTTCAATTGCGTGCGCGCATGCTTCAAAAGAATGGCCGTGGTCCAAATGCAACGCGACCGAATCGCCCGGGCTTAGTTCCAGACCCGCAATCATACCCATCAGCATATTGTCACTCATATATGCCAATGCCGATTCGGATACAGCCAAAATTATCGGCGATTTTGTTTCGCGTGCCGCCGCCACAATTGCGCGCAATGTTTCCATATTAAAGAAATTAAATGCGCCAATGGCATAGCCGCGCGCCATCGCGTCCATAAACATTTTGCGTGTGTTCACAAGACCGAAATCTGAAAAGGTCATATAAATTCTCTCCTTGTGGCACAATTATACCATATTTTGTGGCAGATTGAAACCCGTGATAAAATATTTGACATGTGAAAAAAATATGCAAAAATGAACCCGAAAGGTCGGGGGCGCGAGCAGAGGCAAACAAAAATATAAAGGAAAAAAACAATGAAGAAACTTTTGATGTATGTGATTGCAATGGGTGCAGTGGCGGGTTGTTCGTCTTATGATTATTACAAGGGCGATGTCCGTTATGTTCAAGATGGTGATGATTGTGTGTACTATTCTAATGAATATGCGCGGAATTATTCAGATCGGATTCGTGGCATTGATGGCAGTGATCGCATCGTTTACAAGAATACAAAATGTGAAGCATTGTTCGCACGTGACAATGCGGGTCGCACTCCGCGTGATAATCGTATGGTTGTTGCACCGGCGGCGGTTGAAATCGCACCGGCTTGCACAAAATGCGGTGGTGAATGCGCGGCAAAGGCACGGACATTCTTTGCGTTCACCGGAAAGTAAGTTTTTGGTTTGTTTGTTGTTGTGTAAAACATCGCCCGCATGGGCGATGTTTATTTTATTTGAAAATCGCGGAATTTTGTGATAGAATCTTTGGGACAAAGGAGATTTATTATGAAAAAATTTACAAAATATTTTATGAGTGCAAATGTTGCAATGGGTGTTGCTATGTCTGGCGCAATGGCGGACGATGGTGTGTGTGAATTGATTAAAAGTTTAACTCCGGTTATCAAAACTTTGCGTACTTTGGCGTTTATCGGCGCTGCATTCGTTTTGATGGATTGGGCATGGGGATACATTCAAAAGGGAGAAGTTAAAAAAGACGATTTAAAGGATAAGGGTATTGGTATGTTCGTTGGCTTCTTCTTGTTGTTTGGCGTTGGTTTAATATTGAATTTTGTCGCGTCAACCGGTGGTCAGACTGCTTTTGGTTGCGTTAAGACCGCGTTAGAATCGATTAAATAGCGACTTTTTCAAAATTCAATCGGGTGCGAAATGCACCCGATTTTTATTTGCACCATGGGTTGCGATGTCCACCGTTATATCGCCGTGCCAATCCCGTGCGAATCATTGCTTCGCCGATGTCGTGACCATGTGCATCGGAAACATTCGCGTCAATTCGCCCCGGGTATTTATCGTCTTTGATATTGGTTAAATCTGTGACCGTTCCGACCGGAATCAATTCCGCCAATTTTTCTTTGGCGTGCGTCGCCATTTCGCGTTCGTATTCGCAATCGCCATGAATTTCGGGTGTGTCGATATTCCTTATGCGAACACGCACTGTTACATCAATGCCGCCGTCCAATGTTACGACACCTGCAAAAGTGTCACCGTCAACGATATAGTCCACCCGCGCCGGAATCGCGATTGCCGATGCAACCCACATTTCAAATAAAAATCCAAATCCGATTAGTTTCATTACGGTAACCTTGGCGACCATGTTGGTTCAACGCCGTTCACACCGTCGGGCAATTCAATGTCGTAAAGGTTTTGTCCGGTTATGTCGACACTGCGAATATGGCTTATGCGTTCGATGTCGTCGCCGGCGCGTTCTGTTTCATAATATACGATGCGGCGCGATCCGGGCGCCCATGATGGGGCCTCCATAAACCAGCCGCCAGCCAATATTTTTTCATTTTTACCGCGTGGGTCCATTATGCCGACATAGAATGTGTCGTCCGCCATCTTTGTAAAGGCAATGAACTGTCCGTCGGGCGACCATGCCGGCGTAGCATATCGGCCCGCACCGTATGTTATGCGTTCGATTGAGCCGGTATCAAGGTCCAAGATATGAATTTGCTGGCTTCCGCTGCGGTCAGAATTAAATGCAATCTTGTGTCCGTCGGGCGAATAAGACGGACTGGTATTTATCGAAGACCCGTTTGTCAATTGGCGCAGGGTATTATTTTCCATGTCATATTCATATATATGTGTAATGCCGTTCTTGACCAAAGATAGTGCCACACGCGAACCGTCGGGTGAAAAACGCGGTGCAAAGTTCATGCCACCGAATTGCCCAAGCCGTTTCTGTTCTCCGGTGTCTAAATTCAAAATCCAAACCATTGGATCGTCGTTATAGTAAGATAAGAATACCACCGATTGCATATTGGGTGAAAAGTGTGGCGACATCACCATGGTTTTGGTGTCGGAAAGATACCGCAAACCGTAACCGTCTTGGTCTATTATCGCCATGCGCTTTACGCGTTTGTCGACATCACCAGTTTCGGCGATGAATATAATTTGAGTGTCAAAGTATCCGACTTCACCAGTAAGGCGTTCGTAAATTGCGTCGGTCATAATATGTCCCAAACGGCGCACAGATTTTTTAGATGCAGACAGGCTTTGTGCTTCGATTTGTTCCTTGCCGGGAATGTCCCATACAAAAAAGTCTAATTGATATTTTTTATCCGGGGTTTTGGTTAATTTTGCCTGGACCAGGACTTGTGCTTTTATCGCCGACCACATTTTAAAGTCCGGCATTTGGTCTAATTTTACATATTCTGGGAATGCATTATGATTTACAATATGAAACAGGCCGGTTCGTTTAAGGTTTTCTTCGACAATTCCGCGAATGGTTGCCGCATCAGATGTAGATGCGCCGTTTGCGACTTCGAATTTTTGGACGGCGACCGAGATTGGTTCGGCGGTGCCGGCAACAATATCGACCTTTAATTCTGCGCGTGCGGTAACACAGAGCAGGGCGGCAAACACAGTAACAAGAAATTTTTTGAACATTGAAAATCCTTTCCTTTATATATACGGAATGCATTTTATATTATCGTTTTCAAAAGTGCAAGCGTGTCATAAAAAACCGCACAAAAATTTTACTTTGTGCGTCAATATCTTGGACAACACAACCGCCAACACGCCAGTAAATACAAATAGTTATACATTTGTATTGACAAATGTAAATACAATGGTATAGTAGCCAGTAAAGACAACGGTATATAACAAAGTATAGAGGTGTGTATTTGCCGAATGTAATGCAACAACTTTTTGTGATGAACATAGAACCTTTGTTAAAGGAATATGCTGCGTATCGCACTTTTCATAAATCAGACACGGTTATAAATATGCGTATTCCGCGTCCGGTTCTGGACAAGTTAAAAGAAATGGCGGCGACGCACCATGTGCCGTATCAATCGCTTATATCGTCGGTGCTGTTTTCCATAACCCAGGGCGAAGAAGATAAACAATAAGGGATAATCGAAATGGATAAAAAGGAAATCTTTAATATGTTAAATGCGTCTTATCACGCGACGTATGAATACGAGTTGTTTACTGACCGTCCGCGGTATGATTATTGGAAATTGACGGATGTTTTACGGACTGTGCCGGGTGTGCCGCCCGTGACTTATCGCAACAAGTTCACATTGCGTGCCGTGTTCGATGCGCATACGCCAAAGCGGTTGTTTCCGAAAAATCCGGACAAGTCATCGGCGATATTTGACAGTAATGTGTATATATTCGATTGGAAAAAATTTGATGCGGAATTATCGCGCTATGCGTGTTGGACGTTAATGAAAGAAATCGCAAAAGAAACACCGACGGAATTTCAACAAGAATACTTTATGAATCCAAATGGCGATTTTGCCGACATTTTCGCAAATGCATCGGCGGTGGCACGAATTCGGTTACGTGCAACAGTGGCAGATTACCAGCGTCAATTATCGGGGATTATTGGTCGTTTGACCGGGAATCAGTCTGTGCTTATGCGGGAAATGTATTCGTGGTTGTTTCCAAATGATAAAATATCAGATATTCAAATGCGGTACCGTATGAATGAAAGCAAGCCTTTGGCGGACTATATGAATGCGCGTTTGTTGTATGCTTATGGTTTGTTGTTAAAGAAAATTGTCAATCGTTGGGACGGGCTTGTTGGAATTCGGACTTACAGCCAGTTGCGCGATATTGTGCGGCAAGAGTCAGTTTTGATGCGTCGAAATTTTCGTGGCCTTCCCGAACATAATTTTGATATGTCTTCTATTGCAAATGTCGAACAATGGCGCAGTGCACGTGAGTATGAATTTGCCAAGAAATGTATAGTGATGTCCCGCGAAAGATAATGTCGGGGAATATCCAAGTGTTATGCATATGAATCACTGGTTTTGTGGAATATAACTTATGGCTGGTCCCGCAATAAATGTTCCGCTGCCTTGGTTTGTAAAAAATGTATTTGTCACAGTGTCGTACATGCCCAATGTTCCTGTGCTGTCTTGACGTGCCGGAATAAAATTGCGAACGATACTTGAACCTTCACGGAATATAAAGTTATAAATTTTTACCTTGCCGGGGTGTATAGTGCTGTTGTCGTTATGTTCGGCGAACATAAGAATAGTCCACCCTTTTGGGTGGCCAAAATTTCCCCTTGTTCCGATAATTTCATTATCTCTGTATATATTGCCATCGGAACTAAAAATGACTTTGTGTTTCAATTTGTCTATAAACGAAACCATTTCAGAGTTGCGTTGAAACCACCATATTCCATTGTTTGACCTATATCCCATCACACCATCGCCAGACCCAGCAATTTGTCCGAATACATAGTTGACTGAATTAGTATCTGTAAATTGGTATTCGAACTCTGCTAATGTATCAGATTTAACTTGTAACCCCGTATCAATCCATTGTGTTCCGGTACTTTCAATGTATTCCAATTCGGTATAGCCAGATGGTAATCTGCCATACAATCCCGCCAAGTTCCACAAATTGCACTTTGGCGGGTTGGCACAGACAAATTCGCTGTTGATACCGTTTATAATCGCCGCGTTCGCTGTTGTCGCCGTCACCAATGCATTGGTTTGTGTTTCGTATGTGGCGGTCGTATCATAAATGGCTTTTGTACCGATACCGTCGGGGGATGTGGAATCATAAGTCATAACCGAATTCGCATTATTTGCCGGAACCGCGTCTTGTCTTGTTGCGGCATTGGTATCGACATAATATTGCGATGTTGATATGTTCGTATTTCCTGCACGCACGGTCGTGGCACAAAATACCAACATAATTGCGATTATAATTTTTTTCATGTTGCTCTCCCTTTGTTCTTTTCACTAACCACTAACACTAACCACTAAACAAACATGTCGAATCGACATGTCGGGGTGTTGAGAAATCATACTTTCAATGACCCCAATGGACTTTATATATACTCCAATGGCACCCCAACAGGCGGGGTATAAATATTACGGTGCAAAAACATGCGAAATCTTAAACGGTTTACGATGCCATGCACCGGAAAGTATGGGATTCTCAGGTCCCAAATCGAATTTCATTTCGATTCGAATTTAGTGTATCAAAATCTGATGTTTTAACGCAAGCATAAAATGAAAGAATGCCGATTTTTTTATAAAACCGCCGTTCAAGGCGGTTTATGTTGAATGGATTTTATGCACTGTGGCGGTTTATTGCAGTGTGAATTTCATCCAGTGTCGCGGTTGATGCAATTATAGGTTCAAAATGCAAAGTAGCAACACCTGGACACATGCGACCACGTTTCGGCCAATAAAGCCCTGTATCGGTTCCAACCGGAATAATCGGCAACTTTAATGTTTGTGCCAAAAACATCAGCCCTCGTTTTAATGCGGGGTGTGTGCCGGGTTTTACACGCGTTCCTTCGGGAAATATAATCAGTGTTTGACCATTCATGATTTTGGTTGCCACCGTGTCCGCCAATTTATTAAGATTTGTTGCACCACGCGCGCGATTTACCGGTTGCATTCCCATGCGCCAAAATGCCCAACCATAAATCGGAATCCAAAGCAATTCACGTTTTAATATAAAAAATGGATTTTGAATATTTGTTACCAATATTGCAACTTCCATCGTTGACATATGTTTTGATGCGATTATGGCCTTGCCATCGATTCGTTTGTTTTCATTCGGTGTTTCAGGAATCGCGCCATCGTCTGGTTCTGGATACAAGATTTTATATTTTATCCCGCAAATGATTCGCGCCAATAACAACACTCCACGTGCATCCGCAATTACCATTCGAGATGTTATGTTTTTAGACACCAATCCAACCAATAAAAATGGTGCCCACAGTATGAAATAAATTGCCAATATAGTTTTAAATAAAATTGTTCTTAACATTTTTTTCCCTTTTTTTATCTTGAATGTCCGTCGGCAATGATTTTTGCGTAATCCATCGGATTGAAAAAAGTTGTCAAAGTATTGCGCGTCAAAATCGTCTGCAAATATTGATTTTTTTTCTTGTAATACACAACAACCCCACGCAGTCCCGGAAACAAAGGATTTTTTTCCAAATATGCGACAAAGTCATCTGTTTCATTATATTGTTCAAATCTGTCAAGATTCATTTTAATTTCCTACATATTATATATATTGTGGACCTTCACGAATTCCGATCAAAGTGACAAGGTATTTCGCATATTCAATCAGCCAACGTTCCAATCGACGCGCCGGCGGCATATCAGAAAGCTTGACCGGGCATGCAACAATTGTCGTATATGGTAATTCGCGATGAACCAAGTGTTTTGCGCGGCGAATATGGTCTTCGGTTGTAATTAAAACGATTCGGTCTAAACCGGCACGTTCCACAATTTTCCTTATTGCGCGCGCATTTTGATATGTCGATTTCGATTCGGATTCGATTGTTGCACGTTCAACATTTGCGTATGCCGAATCAGGGGCGACACCAATTATATATAAATCAGAGTCAGGATATTTTTCAATGTGACGTAATGCGAATGGGATACGCCGAAAATCACCCGTCAAGACAAATACACTGTCGTTTGGTAATGTGAATTCGCAATCGTTTGGGGTTGTTACCTTGAATGCGATACCACCAATCACAAATAACCCAAGCAATAAAAATGAAGGACGCAAAAACTTCATTGACCGCCGTCCAGAATCTTTCTTGTTGAGTGCCGTGTTACAAATATTGCAAAGATAATAATTGTAACCGGTACAATCGCGATAAAAAACCACCCAGTCCCAGAAATGTCAAGCATAGCCATAAGCCCGACACGTGCCGATCGCGAAATTGCCAAAATTGCCGCCAAAACCGGCAACGCGGCAACAAAGCCAATGCCACATGCCCCAAGGCAAATCTTGGTCACAATAATCTGCATTTGACGGATAACAAACGAATCGCTTGCGCCGATTTGATTCAAGATTTCTAATTCGCGCCTATGCAGAACCGCCGTGTTTCGTGCGATAAATGATACACAAACCCCAATTGTTCCGATAATCAGAACTAACACCATGCCCAAAATCATGACTATTTTCCAACCCGCCGAAATCGAAGGCTTTAACGCATCGCTGTGTCGCACAAACCGTGCATTTTTACCAATTGCGTCGCGCATGGATGTAATATCCGATTCATCTTGGAATTCGATTTCTATCATCTTGGGTAAGTATTTTTCTAGTGCGCTGTTCCCGCCACCAACCCAAGGCGCCATCAAACGCGTCATTTCGTTGGCACTCAGTTCGTGAACCGATTCGAATTTTTCACGATTTGTATCAATGATTTTTTTTACACGCGCGATATTTTCTTCGCCGGTTATTTGAACAGATACAAAGTTTGCCCATTGGTGGTTCCATCGTACTACGCCGGTTCCAATCGCCAATGAAATTCCTAATGCCATCACCGCCAAGAAAGTCATTATTCCCATGATTGCGGTCATAAACACCGATTGGTCACGAAACAGCGAAAATACAAGTGGTCTTTTCATTTTATGCGTTTCCAATATTGTCAAATTGTTTGCTTAGTTCCGCGAACAGCGCTTCGCCCGCCACAGATTCCGTGGTTTTTTTCATCCGTGCCGATTCGTTTTGTGTTTGTCCAACGAAACTTAGTTTATGGTCGGCAACATGCATGATGGGGAATTTATATGCCTGCATCAACTTTGTATTATGTGTGGCGATGATAATAGTAGTCCCAAAAATCTTGTTCATTTGAATAAAAAGCTCCATCAACCGCGCAGCATTTTCATCATCCAAGTTTCCCGTCGGCTCGTCCGCCAGCATAATTGCAGGTTGCACAATAATCGCACGTGCCACAGAGACACGTTGCTGTTGTCCGCCGCTAAGGGTTTTTGGATTTGCGTTTGCGAATTTGCCGAGTCCAACCCATTCCAGTGTTTTCGTCACAAGCTTTTTAATTTTTGCTTCGTCAACACCGCGCACACGCAAAGGCAGCGCGATATTATCAAACACCGACATATGCGACATCAATGCGTATTCTTGGAATACAATCGCCATTTTCTGGCGCAGCGCCGTTACTTCGTCGCGCGATATATTATTTGTTGGTGTGCCAAAGATTTTTATTGTTCCACGGCACGGCTTGTGCAGTTGATAAATCAACCGTAACAGAGTTGTTTTCCCCGCACCCGATGCCCCCGACAAAAAAAAGAATGACCCCGCGCCGATATTAAAAGACACATCGGTCAAAACATCGGGACCCGTATCGTACCGCACGCCAACATTTGCAAAAGAAATAATTGTATTGTCTTCCATACCTTGCATCATAGTAAAAAAATTTTTTTTGGTCAATCTGATATTTGCAAAGGGGGTAATTTTATGATATACTGTGTGAAAAGAAAGTAAGGAAAAGATATGAAAAAAATCATTGTTAGTTTGGTTGCGTTGGCGGCGGCAATTCCTGCATTTGCGGACAGTTCATGCAATTGCAAAGATAAAACTTGCAACAAGCAAAAAAAAGTTCGTGTTGTATATGTTGGTGCGGCAAATTCTGGGGCGGTGGCAAACGTTGTGTCCGAACCGGTTGCTGAACCGGTCGCCGAACCGATTGCTTATGAACCATTGTCGGTTGCATATCAACCTGCACCGACACCAGTACGGACATATACACCGCATGCTCGTTCGAATTGGTATTTGGGTGGTCGCGTTGGTGCGGACATGTTGACATGGAAAAATAAATACAAAGCACCGGCGGAATATATCCAAGGTGCAGATGCCGATCATGATGATTATACATTTGAACCTGTTTTTGGTGCTGATATTTTCTTGGGTTATCATTTTACACCGGCGGTTCGTGGCGATATTGAAATTGGCTATATGTCTGAATTCGAAGATTCTGATAATGGTTATACATTCAAGATGTCGACGTTTTATGGTACGTTTAATGCATATTATGATTTTGTAAACCATTTCTATTTGGGGGGCAGTATCGGTTTCGCATTCCCACGTGTGTCATTAAGTGGGTTGGATGTTAATGCGGCGGGATCTGAATCAGACTTGTCAATGATATTTGCATTGATGGGCGGTTACACTTTTGATTTATCCGAAGAAGTTGTACTGGATTTGCGTTATCGTTTGTCGGGTCATTGGGGGCCAAAATTTGAACGCACAATTACGCGGACTGATCCAGCAGCAGTATTCAATCTTGAAACAGATGTTGGTTTTGTGCTGGATAACCAAATTTCAATTGGGTTGCGATACGAATTTTAAAAAAAATTAAAAAAAGTGTTGTGCAAAATTGTGAAGTTGTGATACAATAAAAAACAAGAGAGAAAAATCAGATGAGAATGGGGATAAAAACGTCTTTGTTATCAATTTTAACGGTGGCTGCGTTCTGTGGTGATGGCTTTGCGGCGGCTTCGGTTCGTGCGGTTGGTGGAACCGGAACGTTTACGTCTGCGTCGTCTGCGACCGAAGGCTCTGCGCGTGCGGGTTCGTTGCGTGCGGGTGGATATGCGCGTCCAACGGCATCTTTGTCGGCTTCTGCTGGGTCGGCGGCTGCGCCGGCGGCTTCGAATGCATCGGCAACAAGTGGGGCCACGATGACAACGGGTGGTTCGGTTTCGGCGGGCGGCACATCGGCATCGCGTGCTGCGTCGACACCACGTCTGTCGGTCGGTAAGTATATCGGTAATCCGGTTTCGATAAGCACCAAGGGTAAAACCGCAGATGATTTAGATTTGCGTATTGATAAATTGGAACGTGATGTTTCTGAATTGGAAACTGACAAGCAAGATATGCTGGACGATTCCTATTACATTGATATTGATCAAGATAGAAACGAATTGATTTTGAATGTTGATCGGGTTCGCACTGATTTAGAATTGGACGACGGTGTGGTTGTTGATATTGATGCGGATAATGATGATGGAATCAAGGTTGTATATCATGGTGTTGATGCCGCAATAAATGGCAAGCCCCAGATGCTGATTTCATGGGAAGATTTAAAGACTAAACTTGATTTGGGCGGAATGAACGGCGCAATCAATGAAAGTATTGCAGGGCTGCGCAGCGAAATGTTGACTTCTTTTGCAGAGGTAAGCAATCGTTTGGCGGAAAAGGTCGATATTTCCCAGCCCGAAGGTAAAGGTTATGCGTTGGTTGTAAATGAAACAACCGGTATGGTTGAACCGACGGGTGATTTTTATCCAAAATCTGATGTTTACAATAAAACAGAAATCAACGAATTGGTTGCACGTACAGGATTAGAAGAATTGGGCGATTTGGCATACAAGAACCAGATAACCAATGATGATGTGGCGAATAGTGCGGCAATTGCGCGTGGGAAATTGGCGGGCGACATTGTTGGCGTCTTGGATTGGATTCAATGGTGGAATGACAATGTGCCAAAAGGTCCGGATGGTAAACCCGATGGACACAGTTATGTTCTTTCGGTGGATCAAGACGGCAATCGCGCGTGGTTTCGTGTGGTTGTAGATGGCGAAGAGGAGGGTGGCCCGGTCATCGAAAACCCCGAAGGATAGGAGCTTCTGAAAATAAATGTGAAAGCATTTAAATTCAAAGAAAGAGCGTGAATATTGGTGAAATCAATTGTTTCAACGACATTCACAAATAAAACAACAAAACAAACAAAAAGGAACAAATATGAAAATTAAAGTAAAAGGTTTAGTATTCGTTGGTGCGGCTGCGGCGATTTTGTTGTCTGCCGGTGCCGCGAATGCTGCGAAAACTGCACGCAGCAGTGATGCTTCGGGTGTTGTGACATCACAAAAGTATTCTGATGAAAAGTACGAATATTGGTCGGATAAAGTCGACGGCACAGTAAAAGGTAGTGATTTGGTTACTGCGGCGACAAATGAAAACAAGTATCCATCTATGGCGTCGATGAAAGAGTATACCAACCCTTCGACCGCAAACAGTGGTGAATTGGTTACATATAATCCGACTGGCTTGCTGGGCAGTACACATATCGTAACTCGTGCAGAATCAATAACCCAAAATGGCGCCTATGAATGGAAGGACGGTTATGAGGGCAGTGAAACCAGAGTCCCATCTGAAAAAGCGGTTGTAAAAGCTTTGGATGCCGTAGAAAGTTCGATTCACCAAAACGCAGTTAACGGCAGTACGTATGTTACCGTTACACCAGAGGCTGGTGAAGCTGGTACTACTGTTGCAATTACGCCTGCCATGTTAGTTACTGCAGCTGCTGATGTTACTTCTGCTAATGGGGCTAAACTGGTCACTGCATCCGCGGTTCAAAAGAAAACAGGCGCAAATGAAAAGATGATGGTTGCTAATGCGGATGGTGCTTGGACATCGATCTCAAACGCGGTTTTGGATGGTACATATGTTGATGTATCTGGGGTAAATTCTAATGGTGCCGTTACACTTGATATCACCAGCGCCAAAATCACCACAAGTGGTGCACAATTGGCTGCATCTGATGATGGTACTGGTACAAATGCTAATGGTGACGAAGCTGACTTGGTCACTGCGAAAGCTGTTAAAGAATACGTTGCAAGCACTGGTTTGGGCGGTGAATTAGCTGCTATGCCGGATACATGTAAGAATTCTACTGCGCACTGTGCGTTGGTGTCCACATGGGATGCAAACAACAGCAAGATGACATTGACTTGGACACCGATGGCTCAGTAAGGTTATCTTAGTCTAAGCACAAAAACTTTAACAGGGGCATTCCGCCCCTGTTTTTAATTGATTGTTTTAAGAATCAAAGGGAAATTTATAACATCAACATCAATAATATTCCAAAACCTGCAATTATGATTGCGGCAATGGTTATCGGCCAAAAATATTTTTTTACTATCGCATTTGCTTGGGATTGAAACCGCCACAGCAAATATCCAACAATCGCAAATCGTCCCGTGCGGAATATCGCCGAAAGTCCCAAAAAAAGCGCCGCCGGAAATCCCATAAATCCCGCGCACATCGCCATTAATTTATATGGAATCGGTGTTACCGCCGTCAAAAATATAATAAATATTCCGTGTTTGATAAATAAATCTTGCGCCATCGCAAATTTTTCGGGGCTTGCAAAGTGGTTGATAAGCCATACACCAACCGAATCGAAAACCCAAAGCCCAATGCAATATGAAATTATCCCGCCAACAATCGAACCCAATGTCGCCGCCAACACAATCGGAACTGCGCGTTTTTTATTCGCAATAATCGGTGGGGTCATAAAAACTTCGGGTGGAATAAACAAAAACACCGATTCGCATACGGTCATTAAAAACACAACCCATGTATAAGTCCGTGTATTTGCGCGCGATAATAAATATTCTGAAACTTTCATTAAATTTTCCTTGATTGTTGCGTAATATATTATACCTTTACATCATATATACAACAATGGAAGCATAAATGTCAAAAAAAGTCAAAGACCCAAAACGAAATGAACGAATCGCGTCCAAGGTGCAAACATTGGTCGCAGAGATTTTGCGTAATAAATATGCTGATGATCCGATATTGGGCACGGTGTCGCTTAGTGGTGCGGATGCACATGGTGGATTACAATTTGTGCGGTTGTTCTATCATTGTCATTTGGGCAATGTAGACGCAGTGCAAAGACGATTGGATGTGGAAACAAAAACGATTCGGTATGAAATGGGACAACAATTGGATCAAAAATATGTTCCGCAAATAAGATTCATGTATGATGATACACTTGAACGCGCAGAAAGGATAGAGGATATACTTGCAAGTTTATAATAAGTGTTAGTGGTTAGTGTTAGTGGTTAGTGGGGAAAAATGCAGCAAAAAAACATCAGAAACTTTTCTATCGTTGCACATATCGATCATGGCAAGTCGACGCTGTCGGATCGATTGATTGAATACACGGGCGGTTTGGAATCGCGCGAAATGAAGGCCCAGGTTTTGGATTCTATGGATATCGAACGCGAACGCGGAATCACGATAAAGGCACAAACTGTGCGATTAAATTATCGTGCGCGTGACGGCGAAGTTTATCAATTAAATTTGATGGATACGCCCGGACATGTTGACTTTTCTTATGAAGTTTCGCGGTCTTTGGCGGCGTGTGAAGGTGCATTGGTTTTGGTCGATGCAACCCAAGGTGTCCAAGCACAAACTTTGGCGAATGCTTATCTTGCGTTGGATAATGATTTAGAAATGTTGCCCGTATTGAACAAGATTGATTTGCCGTCAAGTGATGTTGCCGCAACGCGTGAACAAATTTCTGATGTTATTGGACTTGATGCCGCGGATGCGATTGCGGTTTCGGGTAAAACGGGCGCAGGGGTCCCCGAATTATTGGAAGAAATTGTGCATAAATTGCCCGCGCCGCATGGCGATGAAAATTCTCCAACGCGGGCATTGCTTGTTGATTCGTGGTACGATTCTTATCTTGGGGTGGTTGTATTGGTGCGAATCGTTGATGGTGTTCTGCGTCGCGGACAAAAGATTCGGTTCTTGGCAACGGGTGCAGAATATACGGTTGAAAAAGTTGGATTCTTTACACCGAAAATGGTTGATACCGAATTGCTTTCGACGGGTGAAATAGGCTTTATCATTACGGGAATGAAGACGATTCACGATTGCCGTGTTGGTGATACTATTGCCGATGCACGCGCGACGGTTGACGCTTTGCCGGGGTTCAAACCATCGGTTCCGGTTGTGTTTTCATCGTTTTTTCCGGTTGTCGCAGATGATTATCCGAACCTGCGCGAAAGTGCGGAACGGTTGGCATTGAATGATGCGTCTTTTGTTTTTACGACGGAAAAATCTTCGGCTTTGGGTTTTGGTTTGCGTTGCGGATTTTTGGGTTTGTTGCATATGGAAATTATAAGTGAACGATTGGCACGCGAATTTAATTTAAACCTTATCAATACTGTGCCAAGTGTGCTTTATAAAATTCATTTGCGAAATGGCGAAGTTGTTGATTTAGAAAATCCTGCGGATATGCCCGATATTACAAAAATCGAATCTATTGAAGAACCGTGGGTGCGCGCAACTATTATGATGCCGGACAAATATATGGGCGGAATTATGCAACTTTGTTCGGAACGCCGTGGTGTCCAAGAAAATATTTCCTATGTCGGGAATCGTGCGGTTTTAACATATAAATTGCCGTTGGCGGAAATAGTCTTTGATTTTTATGACCGCGTGAAATCGATATCTTCGGGTTACGCATCTTTTGATTATGTCGTCCAAGGATATCAACCGTCGGATTTGGTCAAGGTTTCCATATTGGTCAATGAAGAAAATGTTGAACCTTTATCATTTATGTGTCATCGGGCGGCGGCAGAAAAACGTGGTCGCGCAATCGTGGAAAAACTGAAAGATTTGATTCCGCGACATCAATTTAAAATACCTCTTCAGGCAGCAATCGGTGGGAAAATCATCGCGCGTGAAACAATTGCCGCGTACCGCAAAGATGTGACCGCAAAGTGCTATGGCGGCGATATTACGCGGAAACGTAAACTTTTGGAAAAGCAGAAAGAAGGTAAAAAACGGATGCGGACTTTTGGTAATGTAGAAATTCCACAATCGGCTTTTATCAATGCGCTGAAAGTATAAATATCTGGTTGACATTAGATAAACATTGTCTAAAATGTCAGTATAAACAATAAAAAAGGATATAAAATGGGCAAATTAAAGGAATATTATAATATGGCATTGGCTGTACGCGCTGCGCGTCGTAATTTAGCTTTGGCCAAACAGAAAATTACTGCATACAACAAAGAATATCGCCTTGGGGCGGGGGGGTATGGTGAATGTGCGTGTATCAATAGGTTTGAAAAAGTCATAATTGATGTGCCAAATACAACCCAAGTGGATGAAGGCGGTTTTGTTGAAGTTTGTGAACTTTTGGATACCGGGGCGTTATGTGAAAATATAAAATGCCCGATGTATGCAAATCATTTGGATTATGTCGTCGCATTAGAAAAATATAATGTCGCATGCGATGCACGGCGTAATTTCTTGCGTGGATTGTTAAAAAAACGTTCAAAGTAATATATACAATATGTCAAGAATCAAAAAGTTTATTGAAGCAAACAGAGAAGTAAGGCGTATGCGGAAACATCGCGCAATGGAGTTTGGGCGTTTTGAATGTATGGACAGATTTTATTGTGCACCTGTAAAACGTGGTCAGATGCCTTATTACGCGATTGATGCGGGCGATACCGAAGGCGAATACGACATTTCACTTAGTGGCGGGTTGTGCGGATTGTATAAAGAAAGATCGTATTGTTTAAATGTAGCGTGTGATATGCATGATAAAAACAAAAAGTATGTTGATTTGACACGCGGTTTAGATCGCGCCAAACGTGAACGCGCGCGGGCTTTTTGGTTTATGTTTGGTATCAAGTTAAAATAAAAAGGGTGTATATGTCAAAAATATCGGATAAGTTTAAAATGCTTCGTGAATATTGCGCACAAAGAAAACTGGTGCGGCGGTTGGAATGCGAGCTTTCAGAATTGTATGACGAATTAGAAAAAACAAAGGCGAAAATCACAAATGTAACCGAATTGAAAATGCCTTGGGTTGCACCAAAAAATTGGGGGCTTTCTTGTCCATGCATGGTTGTTCAAGAATACGAACGTGATTTGGACGCATTTGTTTTGGACTATAATATTGAATACACAGGACCACGTTATTTGTTTAAGTGCCCATTTTATAGTGATGATGAGCCATGCAATTTTAATTGCCACTATAACAGTGCAAATGCTGAGTATTTTGTGGCCAAGGCTGCATATGAAGAGAAAGTGCGTCAGTATAATAAAAACAGTGCGCGTTTGCGGGAAATGCATGCGGAAAAGCACAAATAATATATAAAATCAAAAGGAGGGCGTTATGGCGCATCAGTTCTTTTTTAATCCGTATATTCTGGATAACCTGAACGCGCCAACGCGGGGTTTTGATGTGGTCCAAGATTTATCTGAGCCTCGGTTGCGTTTGTATATAACAAGTCGTGGTGTAAAAACATTCTTTACGCGCAAGCGAATAAATGGTCGTGATCGTCGCGTTATTATCGGTAAATATCCTGATATGGATATCGAAGAAGCACGAAGCGCAGTCGCAACCGTCCTTGAAAATGCCACACAGAAAGTTTCAATAAAGCGCAAAAAAATTCTGTTCCGCGATTTTATACAAATTTATTTAAAGAATCGTGTGCGACGCAGTGTAGGTTCTTATGATAAATTGGTGCGTTCAATAAATCGTCATCTTGTGCCGTTGTTTGACAAGAATATTTCTGAAATAAATGCCGATGATGTGCGTGATGTGATTGCGAATATAAACGGTGCTGCGATTGCTGCGCGTATGCAAGAATTGTTGCAAAGCATATTCCGGTACGCGGTTGAATCGGGATATGTTCGGACAAATCCGGTTATGGAAATTGCACGTCCGATTCAAAATCGGCGTGTTCGCCCATTGAATAAATATGGTCTTAAAAGATTAATCGAATCGGTTCGAAAATTGGATGATGTGAATATTCGGGCGGCGTTTTTAATGTTGGTCTATGGATTCGCAACGAAAAATCAAATTTTTGCTATGCAGTGGGAAGATTTAGACTTTAATCGCTATACATGGGGTGAAAAACCCTTGTCTGATATGGCGGTTGTATTATTGCAAGATTTACCCCAAGACGGTTATTGGGTTTTCCCGGGACGGGGCAGGGGGCATTTGACCGATCCGCGGCTTGCATGGTCTCGTGTTGTTATGGATGCGGGAATACCGAATCTTACCATGGATGATGTGTATAAATTTTTGATGCGGCGGCTAACCTGGGCGGGTGACCGCGAAGATTTGCGCAATAATATGAACGAATTATTGGAAGATTTGTTGGCGGTGGAGTAAATTTCGTTTCTGTTATTATTTGTTATAATTTCTTGACACGGGCGGCATAAAATGGTATTTTGGGGTCTGTGAAACGTCATTGGGTTAAGGTGACAAAAAGTTTAACAAAAAACAAAGGATATAAAATGTCTACTTTTGAAGAAGTAAAAAAAATTATTGTTAGCAAATTGGGCGTGAACGAAGCGTTGGTGACTGAATCTGCCGCGTTTGTGAATGATTTGGGTGCGGATTCTTTGGACGTCGTCGAATTCGTGATGGAAGTTGAAAATCATTTCAATATCGCAATTCCTGATGAAGATGCTGCAAAATTGACAACTGTGGGTGAAGCTGTTAAATATATTGATGCACACGCCAAAAAGGCAGAATAAAAAAGTTTT
Organism: Candidatus Enterousia sp.; assembly: GCA_045613345.1. Taxonomy (GTDB): domain Bacteria; phylum Pseudomonadota; class Alphaproteobacteria; order Rs-D84; family Rs-D84; genus Enterousia. Next base: position 8,123 of record JAZLAT010000005.1, on the reverse strand, counting down.
TGTTTTTTTGCCGTCACGTATTTGCGTGGCGGTTTTTTTACTGTATTTTTATTGAAAAACATATTATGATAGGGCATCGTTTAACATTATAAAGGAAATAAATTATGAAAAGAGTTGTTATTACCGGTATGGGCATTGTGTCCCCAGTTGGCTCTGGTGTTGAATATGCGTGGAAAAATATTTTGGCGGGTAAATCTGGAATTGCCAAGATTACTGATGTTGATGTGTCTGATTTGCCGTGCCAAATTGCGGGTGTGCCAATGCGTGGAACTGAACCTGGAATGTTTAACCCCGATATTGTTGTCGAACCGCGCGAACAACGCAAGATGGACAAGTGCATTTTATACGGCGTGGTTGCCGCGGATGAAGCAATTCGTGATGCGGGCTTGGATACTTATGATGGCGATAAAGATCGCGTCGGTGTTTCAATGGGCAGTGGTATCGGTGGTTTGAATACTATTTATGAAAATTGCATTGAATTGGCGAACGGTGGTGCGCGCCGCATAAGTCCGTTCTTTATTCCAAAGTGCATTATAAATATGGCGGCGGGTCATATATCAATTCGTTATGGTTTGCGTGGACCGAATGTTGCGATGGTTACGGCGTGTGCAACCGGCGCGCACAGTATCGGCGAAGGTGTGCGTTTGATTCAGCACGGTGATGCAGACATTATGGTGTGCGGCGGATGCGAAGGTGCGGTTGGTCGAATCGGTATTGCGGGATTTTCGGCGATGAAGGCACTCAGCACACGCAACGATAATCCAACGGCGGCATCGCGCCCGTGGGACAAAGGTCGTGATGGTTTTATTATGTCCGAAGGTGCGGGCGTTTTGGTGTTGGAAGAATATGAACATGCGGTGGCGCGTGGCGCGAAAATCTATGCCGAAGTCGCGGGATATGGTCTTTCGGGTGATGCGCATCATATAACTGCACCGGCGGAAAATGGCGAAGGTGGTGCACGCGCGATGATGGCGGCGTTGCGTGATGCAGGACTTAGCCCGGCGGATGTAGACTATATCAATGCACACGGAACATCAACAGGTTTGGGTGATTTAGGTGAATTGGCGGCGGTGAAAAATATGTTTGGTGGCACCGGCGCGTGTATGTCATCAACAAAATCTATGACGGGACATTTGCTTGGTGCGGCGGGTGCGGTTGAAGCCATATTCTGTGCTTTGGCGATTCGTGATGGTGTTGTCCCGGCGACAATTAATTTGGATGATCCGATTGACGAAGTTGGTGATTTCGATTTGGTTCCGCACACGGCGAAAAAACGCAAAGTTGATGTCGCATTATCCAATTCATTTGGCTTTGGTGGCACAAATGCATCGTTGGTATTAAAGCGAGTTTAATATAAGTAATAATGACTAAAAAATGCGCCGATGGCGCATTTTTATTTTGGAAAACAATCAAAAATATGCTATAATGCCATTGTCAGTGGGTGTTCCACTGATTGGGTGTAACGACCTATTTAAGCTGCGTCAGAAATGACGAAAATAAACTCCAACCAAAAGTGGTTGGAGGGTTGTGAATAATGGCGGGATTTGTCCCAACAGAATAAGCACACAATTTCAGCTTAAATTGTCGTTAACCTCCAACCACTTGAAGCATATTCGGTGGTTTTTGATTTTACGGGGTTAAAGAGATGAAAAAATTTTTGTTATTGGTTTTTGTTTTATTCCCGGCGATTGCGCGGGCGGAAGATTACGGCGTGAACTATGCCGATATGCAAAAACAAATGCAAATCGCATCATTAAAACGCGAAATCGACGAATTGGAAATCGAATTAGACGCATGCAAGCGCAAGAATAAAAATTGGAAAACCGCGACTTATGTTGGTGCGGCGGGAACCGCCGTTACCGGCGTTGCGGCGATCGCCCAAGGCATAAAATTAAACAACATTAAAAAAGAAAAAAACAAAAATGAAAATAAATAAAATCATTTTTTGGGTGGGTGTTTTTGCATGCGCGGTGACACGTGCGGACACACCGGACTTTATGGATGCCCAGATTGCGGAACTGACCGCGCGGCGCGATGCATTGCGTGCGGAAATCGCCGAGTGCGAAGATAATACACATAAATACAAGGTTGCTGGGATTGCGACACTGGCGGCGACGGGTGTCGGCGTTGTCGGCAACATCGCCCTGCACAATAAAATCCAAGCAGCCCAAAAAGGCGGTGGCAATGGCGGTTCCAGTAGCAGTATGGGCGATAATATGACCGCCGATACCGCAACCAAAGAGGAAAGAGATAAATCATCTTGTCAGCAATTCATTGAATTGGGGATAGATTTGCCCCCAGAATGTCAAGAATAACAAACAACAAAAAAACCAAAGGAGTAAAATATGAATAAAATTTTGTTGTCTGCTGTGGCCGGTGTGGCCGTAATAAACGCCGCGAATGCGGGAATAAAAGAAACCTGTTTGGACAACCCCGACAAATTGGTTTGGGTTGAAAAGACAGAAAGGTGTGTGCCGATAAATACATGCAAGTCCAGTGACCAAACTATTGTGGACAGTTATTGCAATACAACATTTGCAGATGTCCAGGTTGGAAACTATGAACAGGCGGATAAATTGGCGCGCAAGTATATTCAAGTCCGAATGAACAAGTCTGTCACCAGCGGTGGAGTGATTAAAACAACATATATTGGGCAAGATTATTATGGATATAAATTGTCTGATGGTGGATATGTTGTGTTTGAATTTGATGACACATCGGACAGGACAGATTTGGACGTAAAACAAGGTGTTGTGAGCGCATTGTGTAGAATTGTAGGAGGTTTCGATCTTACAAGTTCTTACACTATTGGGGGTAATCTGTATATATGTTATGGAACTCATTTTGCAGGCACCCCAAATGGAGAAAGATGTAAAGCATTTGCAGACATGGTAAGCGATGTATATGGCTACAGTGTTTCATATAACTCTAATTATGAAGAAGAACATAAATCCGATACAAGTTGTGAAATAAAATTCTTATAATCACAAAAAATCTTTCAAATAAAGAAAAAAGGTCGCGAACATTGCGACCTTTATTTTTTATATCTAATTTTTCTCTTCTTCTTTACCACCCAAACCAATCGTGCTTTTGATTGGGTCGATGATGGTGTTTTTGACGGGTTCGATAATCGTCTTTTTGGTGCTGTCCAGTGTGCGAATCAGCGCGCGCCGAATCTTGCCAGATATGGTCATGGGCAGGCTGTCCACGAATTCGATTACCCGCGGGTATTTGTATGTCGCGGTACGGTTGCGAACATGATCTTGCAATTGCCGTATAAGAATATCGTTGCCTTGGAAATATTTGTTCAAGACAATGGTTGCTTTGACCGCCTGGCCCCTGGTTGGATCGGGAATGCCGGTTACGGCGACTTCACGCACCGCCGGGTGTTCCATTAAAACACTTTCCACTTCGAACGGACTTATCCGATAACCCGAAGATTTAATCAGATCATCATTACGCCCAACAAACCAGTAATATCCGTCCGCGTCCCTATATGCGACATCGCCAGTATGATAGTACCCGTCACGAAATGCCGCCGCGGTCAGTTTTTCATTGTTGTGATAGTTTTGAAACATTCCGACCGGGCGGCCATTTGCGATGGAAATACAGATTTCGCCAACCTTGCCATCGGTGGTAACTCGACCGTCTTCGTCAAGTAATTTTATGTCCCATCCGGCGGCGGGCATGCCCATGCTGCCGGGTTTTGGTTCAATCCATTGATTGGTGAAAAGTTGTACCGTGGTTTCGGTTTGACCGAATCCTTCGTGCAGTTTTATTCCGGTCATGTCGAAGAAACGTTCAAATACTTCGGGGTTCAATGCCTCGCCCGCGACATCCGCCTTGACCAGTTTGGAAAGGTCGTATTTAGATGCATCTGCATGAATCAGCATTTTATATACCGTTGGTGGCGCACAGAAAGATGTGACACCGTTTGCCGAGATTTCGCGCCAAAGGTCATGCGCAGTGAAAATGCCACTGACGTCAAAGATGAATACGGTTGCGCCCGCCAGCCATTGACCGTACATTTTCCCCCACGAGCATTTTGCCCAACCCGATTCGGACAAAGTAAAATGAATATCGTTATCATTTAATCTTTGCCAAAAAACCGCAGTATTGATATGGCCCAAAGGATATATATAATTGTGTGCGACCATTTTCGGCATGTCGGTTGTACCACTTGTGAAATAAATCACCATGGTATCTGTATTCTCGTTCGGTACGCGTTCAATTGTGTCCGGCATAGTGTTCAACGAATCGGCAACTTCGTTATTTGATATAAGCATTACATCCGAATCGCCAATTGCCGTTTTTATCTCGTCCACGATGTGCCCGTCGTCAAAGGCGATAATCGCCTTGGTTGCCGCAGTATCGATTCGGTATTTAATGTCTTCTGATTTTAATTGGTTTGTTGAAGGTATCGGAATCACGCCGATTTTATGCATTGCCATCATTAAAATCCAATACTCCCAACGGCGACGCAGGAACAACAAGACTGTGTCACCCCGCTTAAGACCGCGCGATGTTAAAAAGTTCGCCGCCGCGTTGGACATGCGTGACAGGTCCGCAAAAGTAAAGTTTCGTTTTACGCCATTGTCATCGACCCATATAATTGCCAACTTGTCGGGCGTTTCGCGCGCGATAACATCAATAACATCATATGCAAAATTAAAGTGTTCTGGCACAATTGGTGCGCCGTTTGCGACATAGTCCGCATAATCTTCGAATTTATCTTTGACCAAAAAACGCGTTGCAAACATAGTAGTTTCCTTTTATTTTCGAACCCCACAATAATGCAATATTTTGCATGAAATACAAGAAAAAAAGTTCCATTATTGTGAGCCAGTACAACAAAATAAAAAAAATTTACAAAAAAAGTTGCAAATGGATATTTGTGCACTATAATCGAATCGTTCTTTCGAACTTTGTTTGTTGTTGTTGTGTGTTCGGAGTATAGCTCAGCCTGGTAGAGCGCTACGTTCGGGACGTAGAGGTCGTAGGTTCGAATCCTGTTACTCCGACCATAAATTAAAACCGCCGGTCTCCTCCGGCGGTTTTTAATTTATCTGGTCGGTGTTAAGGATTTGAACCGTGGTTCGACAACGAGTAGATTTCGGAAGCGCAGCGCACCGAAATCGTCAGGAATGCCCCGCAGCCGGCACATAGTGCCGCGTGAGCGACTACGAGAATACAAAATTAGCAAAATTTTAAAAATTTATAGGAAATAAATTTTTTAATTTTGGTTATTTTGTATCGAGGCTCCTGTTACTCCGACCGCCCTTCGTTAAAACTTTGGGCGGCAGGTCCTAAATTAAAACCGTCGGTCTCCTCCGGCGGTTTTTATTTTGCAAAATGATTTTTATTTGTCATAATTGTCTTGTTATGCGGCGGCGAACCAAAAGAATCTTTCGGCATTATGTGGCGGGCATCGCGATTGCGATGTTGGCTTTGGTTGTATGGGCTTTGGGTGTGCGTTCGCCAGTGCAAAAGCCAACCACTTTTATAGTAAATTCTGGGGACAGTGTATCCGCCGTTGCGACGCGTTTAGATAAACAGAAGCTGGTCGCTAGTGATATGGCATTCAAGTTTGCGATTCGCATTCGGGGTGGTCGTGTCCAGCGGGGCGAATACGAAATACCGCGTGGTGCTTCGGCATGGGTCGTGGCGGGAATGTTGTCACGGGGTAAAATTGCCACAACAAAAGTCCTTATTCCCGAAGGTTTGACCGTGATGCAAATTCGCGAACTGTTGCGGGCGGCACCGAATCTGACCGGCGACGTGGAGTGCGATGATGGGCGTGCGGTTTGTGATATTGCCGATGGAGATATTTTCCCGGATACTTATTATGTTGCGCGTGGAACATCGCGATTGGCGGTCTTGGATTTGGCGCGCAAGAAAATGGTCGAAGTTAAAAACAAATGGGTTCGTGCTCGGCGAAATCCGCCGGCGCCATTGCGCGGATGGGACGATGTGATTACTTTGGCGTCGATTGTTCAGCGCGAAACCCCAAAAGCGTCCGAGATGAAAATTGTCGCCAGTGTATATCTTAACCGTCTGCGTCGCGGTATGCGATTGCAAGCCGATCCGACGGTGATTTATGCAATAACCGATGGATACGGTGATATGCGGGGGCAACCGTTGTTGCGGGGGCATTTAAAAGTGGACAGCCCATATAATACATATAAAAATTCAGGTTTGCCGCCGGCGCCAATCGCAAATGTTGGTGCAAATGCGATTCGCGCGGTATTGGAACCCGCAGATACAACATACCTTTATTTCGTGGCAGACGGGCGCGGAGGGCACAAGTTTTCGACCGATTACGAATCGCATATGAAAAACCATGCTGACTGGCGCGCGATAAAAAAATTAAATAATCCAGATGTCGATTTCGACAATCGTTAAAATTTTTAATAATTTTTTTCTTTAATAATTTCTGTTTTTAATAAAAAAATAGGCGGAATTCCGCTGTTTGTACGCGTTGTGTGACATTACGAATTGCGCGACGGTGCATTATAACACATTTATATAAATAATGCAAAGAATCTTTTTTCTTGAAATTATTCCCATTGATGGAATACAATCCTATTAGATGAACGGAATGAGTCTTGTTCATAGTTTAACCAAAAAAACGAAAGGAAAGAAAAATGAAGAAAATTGCTTTAACATCTTTATTGGCTGTGGTTGCGGCGACTGGCGCACATGCGGCGAATGCTATTGACGGTAATCCTTTATATATGCCACGTGCGGGAAATTTTTACAGTGAAACATCTTTGGCATCACATACGGAAAATGGTACTCCGTACGTATTGGGCGAAGAATTCGGCTATGGCGTGACCGATAAATTGGCTGTTACAGTTAACACATCTTTGACGGAGAACGAATCTTTTGATTTCTATGCTTGGAATGATTTGTCGTTAAAGGCGACGTTCCGTGCGTTTGAAAAGGGCGCGATTGTTGCTGATGTGTATGGCGCATACAAGGCTGGTGATGCTTCTGTTGGCAACTGGGGACAGATTGGTGCTTTGATGTATTATCCAAATTTTGAGGATGAAACCGAATGGTTTGCTAAGGACAGTATGTTTTACACATGGACGGCAGGTGTTCGTGGTGGCTATATGATGGGTGGTTTGACATTGGCGGGTCACGTAGCTTATGAATACATTAATACAGAAACGTTCAATTGGGATGAAGAAGGTGTTCATAAATGGATTGTCGGTTTAGACGCTCAATATCTGCTTGATAACAAGTGGAACTTGGTTGGCGGTGTTGAATACGCGGGTCTGACGAATGACTGGTTCGAAAACGCTGGCGTATGGAATGGTTATTTCGGTGTGAACTATAACATCGATGCGACCAAGTATGTTGGCGCGTATGTCAATGGCGCAATGGACCACTGGAAAGATAACGGTGAAAAAGGATGGGATTTGGAAAAAGGATTTGGCTTTGGTGCTAAATTCGGTATCCAATTCTAATGAATTGCCGATTTGTTAAATTCCGCCGGACAATTGCCCGGCGGTTTTTTTAACATTTTTTGCATAAAAAAGGTCTTGACGCGATTCGGTGATTTTTGATAGCATTTTATACAGGTAATTTAGTTTAACCCAAAACAAAGGAAGGAAATTATGAAAACAAAACTAATATTGGCCGTCACGGCGGCATTGGCAATCAGTACGGCGGCATACGCGGCGGGCGAAAACGTCGTTTCATCCAAGGCTTATGTGGACAGCGGTGTTTCACAAAAACAGAATATAATATCCAAGGCGGCGGATGCTAATACTGCGATGTTGTTCCCGACGACGACTGGTGGCACACCGGGTCAGCGTGTGATATCGACCACGGTTGGCAATGACACAAATCTTGTTACTCGTGGTGGTGTGAACACGGCATTGAACACGAAACAAGAAACCGTGAACGGTGTATCTGGGGCTGCGAACAAGGTCGTATTGTATAACAGTAACGGTGGTTTAAGTGGTACAAACAACCCGGCCAAGGCGGTATATAACAAGAATGCCGCGTATACGGGCCAGGACACTAACCTTGTTGAAGCACAACATGTGAACGAGGCGGTTGCAAACGGCTTTAATGCACATTTGACATGCGCGAACCAGGATTGTTCATTGTAT
>JAZLAT010000004.1:0-13264 GCA_045613345.1 Candidatus Enterousia sp. | reverse complement strand
AAAAGTGAAACAACTTTCACTTGAAGTGCATGTTGCATTGTGATACAATCACAATGTCGAAAGGATCACACGGACATTCGATCCGCGACAGAAAGGACGACAACTATGACACACGAAACCGACAAGATTTTACATTCATTTGCGGACTTTATTTCAGCCATGCACGATTGTTCAACACGTTTAATTGACGGGTGCGAAACGGTCACGACTTATGAATATTACAAGGGTAAATCCGACGCGTTCGAAATTTGTTTGTCATGGGTGGAATCGGCCCACGACATGTTGAAAGGAATTGAAAGCAATGACAGACCGTGAGATTCTCAACGAATTAGACTTACAGCGCAACGCCGCTTTCGCGGCGTTGGCCGCTGTCGAACAGCGCGCCGGCACAATGGGCCTGCAAAGCATTGTGGCGCGCGCGTATTGGTGGGGCATAGAAGAAACATACAAATATATCAAATCATTGGTTGAGCCGGCACGCACGCCGTCAACGATAAACACAAACGTTTCGAAAGGGGAAACAGAACATGAAAATTAAGTGCGACATTGTAAAGGTAGAAGAGAAAACGACGAAAGACAACCGCAAATTCACGGTTTACAAGACCGTTGACAGCAAGGGCAAATTGCTTGACGTTCGGTTCACGCAGGCGTCCGGATTCAAGACGGATCGCCGCGGCACCGTGTACGGGGAAGGCAACGTGGACAACACGCGCCGGTGGCCGTGCGTATGGTTCAAGTCCGTGGACAAATTCGAACCGTTTTCGGAAGCGACCGACGACGAGATCCATGACATTTCCGAATTGATCTAACGATCGGTGGGGCGGGCGCGCGGTAAGAGTGCCGGCAATGCGGCCGGACGGGAACGCAATTCGGATATATGAAAGGACGAATGGACATGTTGACATGGTGGGGTTATTTTTGGTTCTGTTTGGCGTTCGTGACATATTTATTCGGCGTCATTATTTTGGCAACGGCAGGTGAACGACATGATCGAAGGATCGAAAGCGCAAGAGATACGCGACTACAAGATTGATAGAAAAACGCTGAAAAACAATCCGCAAAAAATCATTGACGATATACGAGGTTTTGCGGATTGGTACAATCGCACGATCGACCGAATTGTCAAAGCGGGTGTGCCGAAGAAATATTTGCCGGCCGGCGGCGCGAAGATTGCTAAAACCGGAATTCGCGGAATCAAGAGTGCCGAACGAGCATTGGCGAAAATCAAAATGCTTGCGTGGTCGGACATTGCTTCGCCGCGTGATTATAAAAAACTATTGCGTGAAGCCGAAAAGATATACGGCAAGGGTAAACGATACAAACTTATTAAAACCCCCGACGGTGAAGTTGTCGCGGTTCCATACGGAACAAATTTGACAATGGATCAGCCGGAACCGGAAGATTTTGACAGCAAAGCACGCGTCGCGGCTATGATTTCGGACTATTGGGAATGGTATGAAAAAATCGGTTCATTCTTTTTTGACAGCGACGAAGCGTTAACGGTATTTAACAAGGCGTTGGAATCGGGGAACGATCCGGTCGAATTCGGTATACAATGGATTCGTGACTTTTATTCGGAAATGTTGGAATCCTACGCCGATTTATTTGAACCGGATATTGAAGCGGGCAATTTATAAAATGCAAAGGACAAAAAGGACATGGGAAAGGGATATGCGGACCGTTTACGGTCAAATTTCGAACAATCGAAAAACGGCAATGTTTACACACACGAAAACATTGCCGATTTTTTATCCGCGGCGGTGGACGGCATGCCGCAATTTGTCGGCCGAAACATTAAAATCGCAAACATACCGTGCGCGATCGATATTGAAACAACGTCGTTTGTGTCGCCGTTGGGTGTTGCATGCGGCACCATGTATTTATTTACAATGTGCATAAACGGCGCGGTGTGTATGTGCCGAACATGGCCGCAGGTCATGGAATTATTTTCGGCGGTCATTTCCCGATTTCAAATCACACCGGAACGCCGAATTCGGTTCTATTCACGCAATTTCGCGTTCGAATTTCAATTTATGCGTTATAGGTTCGAATGGTCGGACGTGTACGCGCGGGAACCGCGTTCGGTCATGTCGGCCGTGACGACGACCGGAATTGAATTCCGTTGTTCATACTATTTAACAACGCAGAAATTGGAAACCACCGCAAAAGACTTGATTGAATTAAAGGTCAACAAATTGGTCGGGGAATTGGACTATCATTTGCCGCGGCATTACGACACGCCGATTACGCAGGCCGAACGTCAATACGCGATCAACGACGTGTTGGTGGACGTGTCATTGATTCATGATCGGATCGTGTCGGACGGTACATTGGCACGAATTCCGTTGACGGCAACGGGATATGTTCGGAAACTATGTCGCGCGAATTGTTTGCATAAAAACCCGCGCAAATCTGCATACCTGCGACAAATGGCACGATTGACATTGACGCCGCGTGAATACATGTGCGCGAAGTTATGTTTCGCCGGCGGATACACCCATTGTTCACCGTTGACGGCAATGTTAGAATTATTCGACGTTGATTCATTGGACTTCATTTCCGCATATCCTGCGGAAATGTGCAAGGAAGCCGAATATCCCATGTCACAAGGCCGGCGCATTGATCCGGCCACGATCAAATCCCGCGAACAATTATTGAAATTATCCCGTGATTTTGCGTTCATTGGCATATTTGAATTGACCGGTGTTGATTCCCGCGTCGAATACGATTATTATTTGTCCGCGTCGAAACTGTACGAATCGCGCGGTGTTGAACAATTCAACGGCCGCGTGGCGTCGGTTGAATATTGCAAAGTCGGCTTGACACACATTGATTTTCAAATGGTCATGGAATTATATTCGATCGCGCGAATTCGTATTTGTTCGTTATGGATTTACCGAAAAGATTATTTGCCGCAACCCTATATTGAAACGGTGTTGACGTTATACGAAAAGAAAACGACGTTGAAAGGCGTTGTCGGCATGGAAGCCGAATATATGTCCGCGAAACGTGACGTCAACGCGCTATATGGTGCATTGGTCACGGCCATTGACCGACCGGACATTGAATATTCGAACGAATGGAAGATCGTTCCGTGTGACGTCGACGAACGCATAAAAGAATACAACGACAACGACACGCGGTTCTATTCGTATTTGTGGGGAATCATGGTCACGTCATTATGCCGTCGCGATCTATGGCGTGCGATCGTCGAATGTAAAGAAGATTATCATTATTCGGACACCGATTCGGTGAAAATCACAAACTACGCAGACCATAAACAATTCTTCGACGAATACAACGCAGAAGTTGACGCAAAATTGCTTGCAATGTGCAATCATTACGGAATCGATTATTCGCGCACGCGTCCAAAAACGATAAAAGGCGTTGAAAAACCGTTGGGACATTGGGATCATGAAGAAGTATATCCACGTTTCAAAGCACTTAATGCGAAACGTTACATTTACACAGACGCCGCCGGTGAATTACACGTTACGATCGCGGGCACCGGCAAACAGACCACGGCCGAATATTTATTATACTATTATAAAACGATCGACAACGTATTCAAGCATTTCACCAACAACATGAAAATAATTGGTGAATGTATTGACCGCGACGGATTGAAGCATGGCGGCACCGGCAAATTGACGCACATTTACAATGACGTCGAAGTTGAATGTGAATTGACAGACTACACCGGCCGCACGGCCACGATACACGAATTATCGTCGATCTATCTTGAACCGTGTGATTATTGTTTGAATTTCAACAACGCCTTTCTTGAATTTTTGTCAAATATGAATAGAAACGTGCAAACGGTGCCGAAATTATGATATAATGTTGTCGGGGTGATATTCTTATGGCCACGACAACGTTGAATTTATACAAATATACAGGTGTATTGAATCAAATAAATAAGACTTTGCCGACGCCGACGATCAAGACCGGAACACAGGTCGAACCGCCGCAATCGGTCATTGAATGTGATTTTATAATCAAATCTGCGACATTGCCCGAATACAATTACGCATACGTTGACGTATTCAAGCGTTATTATTTTATCACGGAAACGTTGTGGTTAGGTGCTGACGCGTTCCAAATTCATTTGAAATGTGACGTTCTGTATACATGGAAAACACAAATAAATTCGATTCAAGCAATGATCGAATATTCACAATTAGGTAACGCCCTTGAGCGCGATCCACGTTTGAATTATAAAGATTACACCACGTCAACCGTTTCGGACGTTGTATCGTATCATTCAGTTTATAACGATAATACGTCAACGCGCGATCCGTATGTCATGATACGATATTATGCACAGCCGGCGCGGTTGTCGGCATTAGATACACCCGCGGCGAAAATTTCAACAATTTGGGCGGCACTCATGCCGCAACAAACATATTCAAACATGTTGGCGTATTATTCTTCGAATATATATTCGGACACCCAACGCACAGCAATGGCGAGTGCAATTATAGACGTGTCCGAAGTATATTATATCAGCGCGGCACGTGTTGCGGCAAGTTCGTTGACAACAGACAATGCAATCACTATTACAACGCCGGATCAACCGACAGGCATTGTTTGGGGCGGAAATCAATTCGGCGCAAACCCTCTTTACATTTGTGACAATCCCGCGGCGCAGTTGTCAACGTTGGGTTATTACGAAATTCCCGCGTTCACGGTGCCTATGGCGCGATATGAATACGTTAACGCCATATATGAAACGCAAATGCCGTTTTTAGGTGTGAAACAATGTGTGCCGGCGCAGATCGGCATATATTACCCGTGTACGGTCAAATACCGAATCACGTTTGACATGATCGGCAATTCGTACGTTATAACGCCGGTTGTCACGAATACCGTGACAAGCACGACCACGGTTTTATATGAATATTCGGAAGTGATCGAAAATCACAAACGCACAGGATTCTTGACCAACGATTCATTGGACCGTAACACATGGGCCACAATGGGTTTTCTTGCGTCGGCGGCGATCGGTGCGACGACCGGCAACATTGGCGGCATTATTACGTCGGGGAAAAACATGATCGACACGCAAATTTCCGTTGCGGCCGCGACACAATACAAGGGCGGGTTTTCGGACGAATACGAATACACAACGACCACAACACCGGATTTCCGCAACATTGCCCACATTATTGACGTTGACACAAACGTTCTGTCGTTCACGTTATTATGGGGATTTCCGGACCACAACGTGCGTCAAATTTCCACGTTGCCGTCGGGATATTATTTCAAATGTGAAAATGTGTTATTGACCGGCACGTCACCAATTTCACATGACGAAGTGGTGGAAATCGAAAAACTTTTATTGTCGGGGGTTTATACATGAGTACAAAACGCACAGACGAACCCGAATATTACACCCTTGATCCGATTGACCGAATCGGTGCGGTTTACAACGTCATTTTCGGCGTGCGATCTTACGGCAAAACATACGCGCTTTTGGACAAATTTTTGTCCGAATACTGGAACGCGCGAAAGAAAAAAGAATTGCGGCAGACGGCATATCTGCGACGGTATGACGACGCGATCACGCCGAAATTCGCGGGAACCGTCATGGACACAATGGTGTGCAACGGTTACGGCAAAAACCGCATTGCCGAAATAACCGACGGCGAATTTGACAATGCTGTTTACAAAGCGGGCGCGTGGACGCTTTGCAAACTGAACCCCGAAACAGGGTTATTGAAGAAAGACGCAAACCCTTTCATGTTGGGATTCGCAATGAATACGTGGGACAAAATGAAAGGCGGCGCATACCCATACGTTCAAAACATTTGGCTTGAAGAATTCGTCGAAGTATCCACAAAGCCATATTTGAAAAACGAGTGGTCCATATTTCAAAATATCGTGTCCACGATTGCGCGCCGGCGTGACGTGCGAATTTGGTTGACGGGAAACACGATCAACATTTACTGTCCCTATTTCAAATATATGGGACTTAAAAATGTTAAAAAAATGAAAGCGGGCCAAATTGACGTTTATTCGATCGGCAAGACAGACCGCAAGATTGCCGTTGAAATGACAGCGGACACGGCTAAATACAAACAATCAAAACGCAACAATTCTTATTTGTTCGCGTTCGAAGATAATGAAATAAAATCGATCACGAATTCAACGTGGGAAATTGGTTCATATCCACTTGTTCAAGACGAAATTAAACAATCGGACATTTGCGGCCGGTTTTGGGTGGAATTTGACGACGAATTATATTGTTGTGATATTGTGTCCAACGACGACGCGTATATTTACGCGCACGCGTCCAACGATCCGTTGATCGTGCCGGACGACGCGGAATTGTACTATTGCACCGATTATTCAACGCGGCAGAACCGGCGCAGGCGTTTTGACCGTCCCGCAACGGACGCGGAACGAGCTATTTATAATTTGATCCGACTTGACAAAATAGTGTACGACAACAACGCTACAGGGAACGCCATTGAACAATTTATAAAATCAACACAACGTGTTTTGGGGGTGACAGTATGATTTATTATTACAACGGCGACGGTTCGCCGTATAACAGAATTGACGCATGCAAAGCGGTGACGTTCGATTTTGACTATTTCCGCAAACTTGACGAACGGTTCAACGATCAAATTTCATACAAGGTTGCGAAATTCTCACAGATTTTTGACATTACCGGCGGAACGTCCACAATTCCGAATTGGCGTCTAAAACAATTATTGTTGACGGCGGGATTCGGTGCTTTTGCCGTTTATCCGCGGGACGGCAAACTGTATTTCGTTTTGGGCGGTATGGGTGGAATACAGGATCACAATTTACTTCCGACCAAATTTGTATTTGCCGACGCGCACATGCCCAACGGCGAAACATGGTCCGGTGAATATGAGATCGGCAAACAATGCGTGCTTTGCAAAAACGATTCGACGTACACCGGAATTTTGCCGATCATAGGCAAACACACCGTGACGCAGGTTCAAACGGATCTGTCGTTTTATATCGCGGTCATAAATTCCCGTATTGCCGACATAGGCGTTGCGGGCCGTGATTCTGAAGCGGTCGCTTTCGATCAGTTAATGACAGACATTGAACACGGCAAACTTCGCGGGATCGTGGACAAAAACTATTTGCAACAATTCAAGTCGCTTCCGTTCTCCGGCCGCGCCGACGTGATCCGCGAATATATCGAATTCATGCAATTTGACCGCGCGTCCGAATGTAACGAATTAGGATTGGCGGCAAACTGGAACGCCAAACGTGAATCGTTGACCGATTCGGAAACGCTTTTGAACGACGACAGCACGCACCCGTTCATTGACGACATGAAACAGAATTGGCAAATGTGGATCGACGAAGTAAATGAAAAATACGGTGATCTGCTTGACAACGGACCGTACAAAATCGATTGGGCGTCCGCGTGGAAGATCAACGACATTGAGCAGAAGATAAACATTGAAAACGCGAAAGCCGCCGGTGAACCGGCAGAAGAACCGATTGAACCTAACGACGGGGGTGTTGATAATGAAGCTGATTGATTTTTTCGCAGATTGGCGGGGCAACGGTATATTCGCACACATGGGTTCGTGGGTGCCGTGGGCCAACGATCCCAACGTTTCGCCGGCCGCGCTTGATTGGCAATATTTCGGCAATCGTTCCGGTTGGCGGAATCCGTCGCCGCTTTTAATGAAGATATTGCCGCCGTATCAAGTGTTGTCCGTGGAACAAATCGAAAGCATTGAACAAATAATCAAAAGCATGTTCGCGCAGAAATGGAACCGGTTATGGTCCGCAATGAATTTGAATTATAATTTGAACACGGACGTTGACATTACCGAAAACGGGTCCGGTTCTAAAACGGGGAACAGCACCGAAAACACGTCGGCCAACACCAAATCGACCACCGACACCACCGTGTCAAACCGGATCGTGCCGTTCGGAGAATCGGCGGGAACATATAGCGAAATACAGAACACCGACAGCGACAGCACGGTTGAATCGTTGGAAACGTACAATCACGGCCAACGCACAATAAATAAAAACGACGCCGACACATACAACAAAAGGCGGTACGGCAAAAACGGCGGCGTCACCATGTCAAAACGTGTGGAAGAAGAAATTGCCTTGCGCCGCACTACGTTTTTTGATATAATAATGTCGGACATAGACGACGTGTTAACAATTCCGTATTGGGGGTGATCGTGTGAATATTTGGGAAATCTTCGACAGAATCGAATCCGGCGTCACGAATTTCATTGACGTTGACGTGTCGTTCACTTCCGGCGACAATAATGAACCCGTTATGATTTCGTCCGCAATCGGCATTGCGTCCGATTATACCAAAATCCAAAAAGCAATTTCGAAACTTGCCGAAAAACATGAAATTATACTTCGTTGTCACGTCGTGTTCACGATCCCCGACGTTGACGGATTGGAAGATAAAATTCTATGGTGCCCGATCGTTATGACAAACGGACAGGTTCATTTCTTTTTGGCTTTGTGTTCAAACAATAACTTATATTATGAACCTTACATTCGTGACGTGCGACTTGCTATTGACAACGGCAATGTTGTATTCAAAAGTGTATTTTCTACTTAATGGGGGGTGAAAATTATGTGGTGTAAATTTTGGCAATGCCGCGGCGCGATCGTGCCTGTGCTGAAAGACGACGACATGACACAGGCGGTCGGCGTTGGTCAAGACGGTCGGTTGTGGACCGCACCGACAACGGGTGTCGCGTTGAATCCCGTTGCAAAAACCGTGGCAATGACACAGCCGGTCGGCGTTGATTCCGACGGTGAATTGTGGACCGCGCCGTCGGGCGGGGGAAGCGGTGCGACGTCGGGGACCGGTGACATTTACGCGAACGGAAGCGACACCGGCGTTGATTATGATTATACCTATACCGGCAAAGTGCTTGTCATTCGGATCAAGGGTGCAACGTCGCCCATGCTGTCGGGCAACACTCTTGATTTCAAGGGACTTCCCGCGGCAATGGTTGTTCCGTCAACGTATGTTCTGCATGTCCATGACTACGGCTCAAACTCAATTTACTTTGTGCCGGTCACGTTTGAAAAGATCGCGAACGGTGATCTTGTGGCAACGCTGGACAAATATCCGTACAATGTCACGGTGCCGTCCACGGGCGCGCTGACGTTCAATTCGGCGGCCGCTACGGGAAACTATTTCGCACAGTATTTGACCGGTGCGGTCATTACATTGGGAACAAATTAAAAGGGGGAAATGAAAATGTTTTTACCGAAAGTTGGAAGTGACGTGTGTGTTGTACTGACAGGAACAGTTGGTGAAAGTGACGTTGTGACGCTTGACCAAACATTCACCGTTGACGAAATCATTGACGCGTTAAAAACTCGTAGCGTTGACGTTGCAATATTGGGTGTCGGCAGTATAATGAAACTTCACGTTGACGTTGTAGCGTCCGATACGATCCACACCGCGAACATTGGTTATACTTGCGACTTCACCGAAACCGACGGAATATGGTCGGGTACTCTAACGTCGATTTGATAAAGGGGTGGACGTATGTTCAATGTAAAAGTAAACAAAAAGCGTGGCAAACCCGCCGGCACATTTGCGGTGGACGCTTACGTTGACGAACCGATACTTCCCGACGTTACACCGGACGACGCCGGAAAAGTTATTGGTGTGAATGAAAATGGTGAGTTGGAAGCCGTCAACGCGGGTGGTGGCGGCGGGGATTTTGATATTGATATTTGGTCAACAAACACAAGTGATTCCGCGCCAACTGCCACAAATCGGTATACCGTGGTTAAAAAATTAACCCGCGCAGATTTTATTTCTAAATTTGTCGATAAACAGTATATCAAAGCACGATTGGTTCGGCGTTATCAACCAATGCCCGATCCCGAAGACCCCGAAACATTCAAACATTATTTTTATGTTTTTTCGTGGGCAGAATATTCGGTTCCTGGAACGGGGTATAAACTACATTTCAACGAAATAAAAACAACCACAATGACACAGTTGACATTAACATTCAATGACAATGGCGAATTAACCGCCGCATCAACATCTTAAAGGGGGAAACAAAAAATGAATGTAGCACAAGTATATCAGTTTGTAAACGCCGCAACGAAAGAAACGTTGGGCGAAACTGCGGTCGTCAACGAAGATCTGTCGAATATTGTTGACGTGGGCGGTGCTATCAATGCGGTCAATGGCGTGGACAATTACGTTCGCGCGCTGACCAACCACATTGGCAAGGTCGTATTTGACAATCGCAGACTCGACACCGCGGTGCCGTCGATCGTGCGGGACGCGTGGGAATGGGGGTCCATTCTTGAAAAAGTACACATGGCACTTCCCGAAGCCGGCGAAAACGAAACGTGGTCGCTCGTTGACGGACAGACGTATAATCAAGACAAATTCTATCAGCCGAAAGTATATACGAAATTCTTTAATAAACGCGTGACTTTCGAAATTGATTTGTCCATTACCGAAAAACAGGTGAAAGAATCGTTCAGCAATGCGGCACAGGCGGCGGCGTTCGTGGCCATGATTTACAACGCAATCGATCAGTCTATGGTCATTAAACTTGACGACTTGATCCTGCGGACGATCAATAACTTCATTGGTGAAACGATCAACGACGACGGCGGCGCAAACCTGCGTGCGGTCAACCTGCTTGATCTTTATAACAACACGTTGGGTGGTTCCGAAACTGTCGCAACAGCACTTTATTCGGCTGACTTCTTACGCTTCGCCGCGAAGATCATTAAACAGTACATTCGCCGCATGCGTAGACCGTCAACCCTGTTCAATATGGGCGGCACGAAGAAATTTACACCGGCCGACAGAATGAACGTCGTTATGTTGGGCGAATTTGCGTCCGCCGCGGAAATTTACCTGTACAACGGCGCGGGACAGTTCCTCGTCAACAACATTGAACTTCCCAACGCGGACACCGTGGAATATTGGCAAGGCACCGGCACGGACTACGCGTTCACGTCTGCGTCTGCAATCGACGTTGTGACTACCGAAGGACACACCGTTCAGCAGGGCGGAATTCTGTGTGTTGTGTTCGATCGTGACGCGTTGGGTGTTGCGAATCTTGACCGCAGAACCCGCACCCATGTGAATGACAAAGCCGAATTCGTCAATAACTTCGTGAAAGCCGACGCGGGGTATTGGAACGACTTTAATGAAAACTTCGTGGTGTTCTATATCGACACTTGATTCGGGGTGATCTCAATGAAACGTGTGATTGACGTTGTAAAAACGGCAATCATTGCGTTCGGTGCGGCCGTCGGTGCGTTCATAGGACGTGCCGACGGTCTTTTGATAGCATTGATCGCACTTTGTATTGCCGATTATATCACCGGCGTTGTGGCCGCGGCCGTCAACCACCGGTTGAATTCGTCCGTGGGGTTCAAGGGCATTGCGAAAAAACTGTTCATGTTTGCACTCGTGGGCGTTGGCAATGTCATTGACGTCAACGCGCTTGCCGGAACCGCTGTGTTGCGGTCTGCGATCATTTGTTTTTATTTGGCCAACGAAGCATTGTCCATTATCGAAAACGCGGGTGAAATCGGACTTCCGGTCCCGAAGAAATTGAAAAAACTTTTGGACAATTTGAAAGATTCGAACGACGAAGAACAAAAGATTGACAGCGACGACAACGCAAAATAAAACACGAAAGGCCGTTTTTGACGGCCAATCGTGCGGACATAAGAGAAGAGAAGTGCATTGCGGAACCGGTGGAAAGGAACGAAACACCGTTTCCGCCATTATTATATCATGTCATTGTAAAGGAATCAATAGTTTTTGTCCCGTATAAATATATTCACCGTCGGCAATGCCGTTCAGTTTAGCGATTTCCGGCCAACGTGAACCGTTGCCCAAAAGATCGCGGGCAATCGACCATAGACTTTCACCATCTTTTACAACGTGCAGACGATACGCGGATTCGACCAAACATTGCGAAATCATGTCAATCGTTATTTGTATATTCTTCCCGCAACATGGACATTCGGACATAAAAATCAAACCCGTGTGGACCGGTTCAATCGGCCGCAATTCGGCGGAATAGTCCAACCACGGCAAACGTCCATGATATTTCCATGTGCGCTTCCGGTCGTTGACGTCACCATATATTGATTCAAGATTTGAAACTTGCGAAATTAAAACTTTTGATTCCCATTTGGTCGTTGCTTCAATACATAAGCCGTCACCAATGTAAATTCCGCAATGGCCCCATTTGTCATTCAGCACCAAAAATTCACCTGCAACAATGTTGGAAAAATCTTCCGATTGATCCGTGCAACAGTTGGTGTATAAATCCCAAATTGTCGCGTCGGGCACACCGTTGGATAAATAGCGTGCGCCGCCCCGCGGATCAAGGGTGTTGCCGTCCCAACCCCACAATAAGCCTTTCACCAAATTCACACAATCCCAACCCCACAGGGGAACGCCGGCACGCCGCGCCGCGTCAGCGGCGGCGGTCGTTTCGGCCGCGTGTTTCCGGTCCCATTCTGTTTCGGTTGTGTACTGCGCGAGCATGTCCGCGTTCGTGAGATCGGCACCGAAACATGAATTGCAATACGTGTTGCGTTCGGAATTGAACGCGGTTTTGGCCATTAAAACGAATTCGGCCGCCGTCATGATTGTTTTAGCCATTTTCAACCCACCTTTCAATTTCTTGTAGTGCGGCAATGTTTTCGGCACTCTTTTTCAATGCCGTCATTGCTTCAATGAATTCGTCAAATGTCTTTCGACATGAAAATATTTTGCATACTTCTTTCACGGAAAGTGTACATTTGACTTCATAATCTTTCGTTATATGAATTGTCATTGTTCCCCCCTTAATCGATACATACCACAACACACGAATATGTGCGATCCCCGCCGACACCGTCAATGTAACCGTTCGCCGCTTCTAATTGTTTATGTCGTGTTAACATTTCCGAATTTGTACATTTCATATACCACTTCTCGTTGATTCCTTTTCCGTGTTCAACAATTTCAAATAGATGTTTCGTTTGATCTTCAAGCCACGTCATTTTGTTCACGTCCTTTCTGTCGCGGATCGAATGTCCGTGTGATCCTTTCGACATTGTGATTGTATCACAATGCAACATGCACTTCAAGTGAAAGTTGTTTCACTTTTTGTAACAAATTTGTGAACTTCTTGTTAACACTTTTGTTTCACGTGAAACATGGTCCGTGGCCACGCGACGCCGTGGGTGCGGCCGGTGCAAAAGTTAAATGGGCCAGTTGGGGTGTATGACA
>JAZLAT010000003.1:0-7062 GCA_045613345.1 Candidatus Enterousia sp. | reverse complement strand
CCCGCCGGCATTTGGTTGTTTGCCGATTTTTCTTCGGGAATTTCCGACATCACTGCGCCGGTTGTCAACATAACGCCCGCCGTGGATGCCGCCGCCATAATCGCGGTTTTTACAACCTTTGCTGGGTCGATAATCCCCGCCTTTAACATGTCGACATATTCGTCGGTTTGCGCGTTGTATCCAAAGTTATAATCTTTGGCTTCGGACACTTTGCCGACGACAATTTCGCCCGACACGCCCGCATTTTCTGCAATTTGCGCGCAAGGTGCAACAATGGCACGACGAACAATGTCCACACCAACGTTTTGGTCTGTATTTTCGCCATGGACCTTGGCCAATGCGGAAACTGCACGAACCAGTGCGACTCCGCCGCCCGCGACTATGCCGTCCGCAACCGCGGCACGTGTAGCCGCCAACGCGTCATCAACACGGTCTTTCTTTTCTTTGACCTCAACTTCGGTCATGCCACCGACCTTGATAACTGCGACCCCGCCGACCAATTTCGCCAAGCGTTCTGCCAATTTTTCGCGGTCATAATCACTGGTCGATTGTTTAATCA
The DNA here is from genome assembly GCA_045613345.1 of Candidatus Enterousia sp. Classification (GTDB taxonomy): domain Bacteria; phylum Pseudomonadota; class Alphaproteobacteria; order Rs-D84; family Rs-D84; genus Enterousia. Next base: position 6,503 of record JAZLAT010000003.1, on the reverse strand, counting down.
GTTCGCGGATTTCATCGGCACGGTTTTTAATTGCCGACTTGTCGCCTGCGCCGCCAACAATCAATGTTGAAGACTTGTCGACAACGATTCGTTTTGCCGAACCCAAAACCGCCGGCGTGATATTATCAAAAGTCATGCCCATATCGTCGGAAACAACCGTTGCACCCGTGACGATGGCGATGTCTTGCAACATAGCCTTGCGACGGTCTCCAAAGCCCGGGGCTTTGACCGCACAGACCTTTAATCCGCCGCGCAGCCGGTTCAAGACCAATGTCGCCAATGCTTCGGATTCAACATCTTCGGCAATAATCAACAGTGGGCGACCCTGTTGTGCGATGGGTTCCAAAATCGGCAATAATGCCTGCAATCCTGTGATTTTCTTTTCCGAAACCAATACCGCCGCACCGTCCAATTCCGCCAGCATTTTTTCGCTGTTGCTGACGAAATAAGGCGACATGAAACCTTGGTCAAATTGCATACCTTCGACAACGTCGATTTCAGTGTCCAATCCTTTGGCTTCTTCGACGGTTATGACGCCTTCTTTGCCGACGCGTTCCATTGCATCCGCTATTTTTTTACCAATGTCCGAATCGTTGTTCGCCGATATAGTTGCAACTTGGGCGATTTCGGCACTGTTTTTCACTGGGCGTGCATGCGATTCGATGTCCGCGACAACTGCGGCGGTTGCCATGTCGATTCCGCGCTTGATATCCATGGGGTTCATACCCGCGGCAATAACGCGGCGACCTTCACGAATAATTTTTTGCGCCAATACCGTTGCAGTTGTGGTTCCGTCACCGGCATCATCACCGGTCTTTTTTGCAACTTCTTGAATCATGCGGGCACCAATATTTTCCGCAGGGTCGGCCAAAGATACTGCCTTGGCAACCGTCACACCGTCCTTGGTCGCAACAGGCGCACCATAAGATTTATCAATTACCACTGTGCGACCCTTTGGTCCCATGGTGATTTTGACCGCGTTCGCCAATTTGTCGACACCCGCCGCCAGTTTGTCTGTATCAAAAACTATTTCTTTCGCCATGATTTACTCCTTTGCTTATTTAATTATTCCCAAAATATCGTTTTCTTTAATCAGAATGTAATCTTTGCCATCTATTTTTACTTCGTTTGCAGATGCCGCCCATTTTGCAAACAGCACCACATCACCCGCCGCCACAGTCATCGGTACACGCGCACCATTTTCAAATACGCCGTCACCCGTCGCAATTACACGACCACGAGACGGCTTTTCCCGCGCAGTATCTGGAATAATAATTCCGCCGGCGGTTTTGTTTTCTTCTTCGATTCTTTCAAGTAATACATAGTTATTTAATGGTTTGAACATAATATGACTCCTTCTTGTATATATGCACCATTTTACCGTTGTTCAAAATATAGTATCAAAATCAGGAATTTCAAGTGGCATGCACTTGGGAAAAGTGATATAATGTGACACATATGTAAAGGAGATTTTAATGAGGTATACTTACCAGGAAATTCGTGATGTGATTTTTAAGTTATCTGAATCGGTGTATGTTGCTAATCACAAAGTTGGAATTATTACACCGATGAGTGAGAGTATGGGCAAAATATTACAGAACTTTTTGTCGCAAAATAATATTCGTTTTTCTTTGGAAAGTTCGATTAGTACTTTTAACAATAAACCTGTGCCTGCCATCAAATTTGACTTGGGACAAAATCGTGTGATTGATATTACAATTGATGAAATGTACAGCACTTCGTCATTAAACATCAATGTAAATAATCGCATTTTAAGGGCAATGCAGTATGCCCCCGCAAGTCAATATGAACGCGCCGCCCAAGAAGTTGAAAAGAAACGCGCATTGGATGAATTAATGGGTATGGTGTTGAAAATCCGCCAGGCGACATCGCGTGATGGTGTTCCTTGTTATTATTTGCATTTTAACGATATTGAAAAGGCTGAAAGGTTGCTGCAGCAATTGGGAGTTAATGCGGAAAAACACTTTTCGTTGATGGAATCAGAACCGGTATTGCGTATACCGCTTGTTATGATTGAAGGGTCGGTGGCACAGATTATTAACGAGTTGTTGAGCGCAATTAAAGCACAGGAGACCAATATTCCGAAAACTCCAAACATAGGTGGTGACTATAACAGATAATTTCATTTGCATATAATGCGTATTCTGGTACAATCCCCTTCGTCGAAACCAAAGGGGATTTTTATGTATGATTCAAATAATGTCTTTGCAAAGATTGTGCGCGGCGAAATTCCGTCAAAAAAAATAGTCGAAAACGAATATGCGATGTCTTTCTATGACGTAAACCCGATGTGCGAAACGCATGTCTTGGTTATTCCGCGCGGTGAATATGAAAATATCTTGGACTTTGCGCGGCGCGCCAGTGCAGAAGAACAGGCCGGCTTTTGGAATTGCTTTGTTAAAACCGCGGATGCTTTGGGTATAAAAAACGAATTTAATGTCTTTGCAAATGCCGGGGCGGATGCGCCGTTGTTTTGCCAAAGTGTGTTCCATTTCCATCTGCATTTAATTGCGGGAAATAAAACGGCGGCATGTATGGATATTATGCGAGAAATGCTATGCGACAAATAAACCTGCGTGTTATTCCGCGCGCCCGTCAAAATAAAATAGAAATCGATGCAAACGGCACTTATCGGGTGCACACAGGTGCCGCACCGGTTGATGGTGCGGCAAATGTTGCCGTCGTGCGGGCGTTGGCGGAATACCTGGATGTGCCGAAATCGCGAATCAAAATCGTCCGTGGTGAAATGTCGCGCGATAAGCTTGTCGAAATCCCCGATTAAATCTTAATCGTCGTAACTTGTAATCTGGCGGAACAGTTCTTCGGGCGTATCAGCGACATGAACGTGATAGTCGTCTACGCTTTCGATGAATCCGTTGTCTTGCATTACCAAGAACATATTCGAAAAAGATTCCCAAAACTTTGCCGTATTCATAAAGAATAATGGTTTCCCTGTTTCGCCGATTTGCTGCATCGTCAAAATGTCGGTAAATTCGTTAAGTGTCCCAATGCCACCAGGCAATATTATAAACCCATCCGACAGGTCATACATACGTTGTTTTCGTTCGTTCACGCCATCTACTACTTCTGCTTCGATGCCTTCGTGAACGGGTTCTTGTTTGGCAACCACATTATGTGTCGTTACGCCCAACACTACGCCACCGTGTCGCAACGCAGATGAAGCCGTTGCACCCATAAGTCCCGAATTTCCACCACCAAAAATCATTTTGATTTTGTTGCGTGCCAATAATTCGCCAACGCGAACCGCATCGCGTTCAAATTGCGGATTAGTGCCAAATTGGTGCCCGCAATACACCGCCAAAGAATTTAATTTATGTGTCATAGTTTTTCCTTTATTTTTCAAAATTATAGCATAAAATAAGACGGTTATGAACAAAAACTTCGCAGATTTTATGGGAAAATATGTCGGTGAAAAAATCGCCGTCGGTGTCAGTGGCGGGGTCGATTCAGTCGCGCTGTTACATTGGTTGGTGGAAATGGGTATCGATGTGGTTTGTCTTCATGTAAATCATTGTCTGCGCCCTTCTGCCGGAATCGAAGCAGAATATGTCCAAGATTTGTGTAAAAAACTAAATGTGCCATGTCATGTTTTTGAATGGTGCGGGGAAAAACCCGAGACGGGGCTGGAAGATGCGGCGCGATTGGCGCGATATAAATTTATGACGGATTTTTGTTATGCAAACGGGATTAAATATATTGCCACCGCGCACCAAGCCGATGATCAAATTGAAACTTTTTGGATGAACCTTGCACGAGGCAGTGGGGTTTACGGGTTGGCTGCGATGCGCGGCGTTGGCGAAATGAACGGAATTAAAATCTTGCGACCGTTGCTTGGGGTGTTTCGGGCGGAATTGCAAGAATACTGCGATTCCCGTGGAATTAAATATTTTTCGGATGAAATGAATTTTGATCCGCATTATACACGCGTGAAAATTCGCCAGAATCGGCACTTGGTGGGAGATGCGTTGGGTGTTTCAGATGCGCGGATTTTATTGGCAATACAGAATCTTGGGCGGGTGCGCGAATCGATTGAAGGCGATATAAAGAAATTAGTCACTCGTGTTTTGCATAATGGACGTGCCGTATTTGATGAAACTTTTCTATTTGACCTTGGGCCGGATATTAGGTTAAAGTTTATCGGAAATGTTATCCAGCAGGTCGGGGGGAATCGGTACCAGCCACGATTGAATTCTTTGGATTTAGCATTGGAAAAATTGCGTGCGGATTGCAAGTTCACAATTGGACATTGTACTGTGCGGCGGTTTCGTGGGCGTATTATGGTTGTCCGTGAAGGCGAAAGAACAAGTTTTAAAAAACGGAGGAAGTATGTTAAACAAAATCGGAAAAATGCAAAAAAACAGTAAAAAACACGACAGCGGTTCGTGGTTTTTGATGATGTTTGTCGCGCTTTTTGCGGCGGTTGTCGTTGGGTCTTTTTTTAAGTTTGGCGATTCGGTTAGACCCGATGGCGTGATAGCATCATCCCCAGTAGAATTATCTTTTTCTGATGTCTTGCGTCGTGCACCAGAGCTGGAAACGATGAATATTCGTGATAATACCGCAACTGGTGTTATGCGCGACGGCACAAAATACAGCGCTGTTTTGACATATAATCCAGAATTGTTAGAAAAATTTTCCAACGGTGGTACGGCGGTATCCATTGATGCGTCCAAAGGATGGGCAGAATACCTTGGGACTTGGGTGCCGATTATTATGGGGTTGTTCTTTATATGGTGGATTTTCCGTGGGCTGCGTGGCGGCGCGGGTGGCGGCATTGGGCGCGCGCTGATTGGGCAAAATCCGACCAAGATTGTGACCGGAAAGCCAAAGACCACATTCAAAGATGTCGCCGGAATCGATTCGGAAAAACAAGAATTAGCCGAGGTCGTAGATTTCCTGCGCGACAAGTCAAAGTTTGCCGCGGTTGGTGCGCGTGTGCCTCGCGGAATATTATTGTCAGGTGAACCAGGAACCGGTAAAACATTGTTAGCGCGGGCGATTGCCGGCGAAGCAAATGTGCCGTTCTTTGCCGCATCGGGCAGTGATTTTTCAGGTATCATTGTCGGCCTGGGGGTTGCAAAAATTAAAGAGATTTTTGAAATGGCAAAGCGCAACGCGCCGTGTCTGCTGTTCATTGACGAAATTGACGCAATCGGTCAACGGCGCAGCCAGAACTCGTTCAATGACCAAGATCGTGAACAGACGTTGAACCAGTTGCTGATTGAAATGGATGGGTTTTCGAATGAAACCGGAATCATCGTTATTGGTGCAACGAATCGACCTGATATGTTGGATCCCGCGCTGTTGCGACCCGGCCGATTCGACAGACAAGTCTATATTGATTTGCCAGATATGGCGGGACGCAAGGCAATTTTGGAACTGCATGCGAAAAAAATCAAAATGCACGAAGATGTAAACCTTGGCGATTTGGCGCGTGGGACGACGGGGTTGTCGGGCGCGGATTTAGAAAACTTGCTGAACGAAGCGGCTTTGCATGCGGTGCGCGCGGGTCACAAAATGGTTGCCCCCGAAGATGTCGAAGAAGCGCGTGATAAATTGCTGATGGGTCCGCGCAAGGTTCGCAAAATGCGTCCCGAAGATATTAAACTTACCGCGTATCACGAGGCCGGACATGCGTTCGTTGCAGACCATTATTCCGACGTAACCGACCCGATACACAAGGCGACGATAATTCCGCGTGGTCGTGCGTTGGGCATGGTGCAACATTTGCCCATTGACGATAAAGTGTCGATGTCTTTGGCAGAGGTGCGTGCCGATTTGGCGGTTGCGATGGCGGGGCGTGCCAGTGAAGAGGTATTCTTTGGTGCGGATAAAATTACAACCGGTGCCGAAGCCGATATTGCGATGGCTACGCGGTTGGCGCGGCGGTCGATTACTACTGCGGGTCTGTCACCGAAAATTGGTATGGTGGCCGTGAATCAAGTGCAAAGTTTTGGAACGCGTGTGCCGTTGGAAAGTGCGTCGGAAAAAACTGCCGAGGCGGTTGATGCGGAAATAAAAAGCTGGACCGATTTGGCATATCGCGATGCGGTCAAGATATTGACCAAGAACCGCGCGACGGTGGAAAAATTGGCGAAAGAATTGTTGAAACGCGAAACACTGACCGGTACCGAAATTCGCGAAATTATCGGTGGTAAACGGAAATCCGCAAAGAAAGTCGCCACAACAAAAAAGAAAACAATTGCCGGAAAATAAGTTTGAAATCTTGCAAATGTCGCCCGAAAACACCAATTCTGTTCTGGTGTCGTCGGGTGGTGATGCGGTTATATTTGATGCGTGGGGGCGCGCGGACGATTGGCGGCGGGGATTATCGACCCAGCAAAGGTTGTAAAAACCGCGATTATGGCGGCGGCATCCACGGCGGGCGTTATGTTGACAACCGGCGCAGTGATGTCGGAAATTCCCGAAGAAAAATCGGCAAACAACCAAATGCCGGCGGG
>JAZLAT010000002.1:0-4067 GCA_045613345.1 Candidatus Enterousia sp. | reverse complement strand
AATGTTAATCATTTCTAGCGTCTGCTGCACTGTCATAAATATCAATTCTTTCGGATACAGTTCAATTCTGTTTCCAAACGCTCTTTCACGCTGAGTAAACAGCTTTTTTGTAAACGCCTGAGAAATGGCTATAATCAGCGGTTCAAGCGTTTTCTGATAGAATGCATTGTAGGTGTCCTGTGAAAAATCGCCGCGCAAAATGTCAATCGGAACACCAAAATTACGCAAAATTTTATCATCGACAAATTTCAGTGTATCCTCGTCAACGATTTCCGATTTTCTTTCAAGCGGGACAAAATCCGCTTTCAAATCCATCGGTAAAATGCCGCTTTCGTTGTTCTGCAATTTGCGGTTAAATTCTGCAATAGAATTTTCAATGTCCGCGTCAGCAATCAGCGTGTTATATTTGATAACGCCGTTCACTGCGTAACTTGCGTTCATTGCCTTTGCTACACCCTGCAACAATGTATTGTTCAATTCCAGTGTATCCAGTAATGCCCGGTGGTCAGGCTGTCCCATCTCGTTACCGCCCATATACTGGTTGACGCTGTAATTGTAGCGAATATGAATTACATCATCATACGGAATCGTCGTATCATATCCATTCCAGAACCAGAAATGACAGAACAAACGCCCGCTCGCGTCCTCGATAAAATCGACTTGCGTCGGCTTGATCGGATACAGACTTTCATAATACCGACGTTCTGCGCCCGTTTTATCGTCCACCCATGTGTAGTAGGTCGGAATGATAAACGCATTATAGTTCATCAATAACAGCCAGCAAATCTTTTCAAGAAATTCATTGGTCGTCATCAACTCATTAGGATTTCGCAAAATGTCTTGCACATTTCCCTTGACCGGAATCGGATCATTTTCAACCATGCGAATGTGGGTCGGGTTTAGCTTCTTCATTTCGTCAACGATGCATTTTAATGCCTGTTGTACTACATCCGACGCATAAATATTCGTGCCAAACTGCGAATAAATCGGCAACCAGCCGTCCATCGTGGGTGCAAATTTTCTATTTTTTGGCGGTCGTTTAAACAGTTTGTTAAACCATTCCATTTTTCACACCTCACTTCAATTTGTTCATTAGTTCGCTTCTGTATCTACGGAACATCTCGTATGCTATAATCAGCGTTACAGCGCCGTCTATACGCTTTGACTGCTGCCCCGGTATCTTTACAGCTTGACAATTGCCGACGCTGTCTACCTCCATTGCAGCGTTTCCAAAGCACCAATTATCAATTTCATTTTCATTAAAATTGATTAGCTGTCCCTTGAAATCGCTTTCACACAATTTCATTGCATTTGATAGCGTCTTTTTGTCCTGATATACCATTTCAGTGTCAAATCCGTATTCGTCCATTCTACGCAAAAAATCCTTTGAAAATTTCACATCATAGCCGCATTTATACAACCTCAAACCGTATGTTTTGTACAGTTGGAAAAACCAGTCTGCAACTAGCGTTAGATCAATGTCGTTACCCTCGCAGATTGTCAACAAACCAGCTTGTGCCCACTCTTTGTAACGCGCACCCGCTGCTTTATCGTCTGCATTTTCTAGTTTGCTTTCCGGTATCCAATAGTGTTGGAAAATGTATTTTTTACGGTCGTTTTGACGCATAAACAAGACTTTTGCGCTTGTCATGTCGGTAGTTTCCGACATATCCACGCCGCCCAAACAAATAGACCCGCGAAAATCTTCAATATCGTATACCGCGTGGTATTTGTAATCTTCAACACCCAACCATGCAACCGCAGCAGATTGCTTGAAATTAAAGTCTTTGGACATTACAAATACACGGTCTGATTTTGATTTTTTCGCTTGGTCTATCTGCGTCCGCAGATAGTCCCATTTTTTTACAACGCCTAACGACGGGTTTGATTTTTGCCAGCTCTTTTCGTCTTGCCAAACCTCTTGTTCGCTGTCTTGCGTGTATAACCACGGCAACAAACGCTCGGCGGAAATGCCATCGTCCTCGCCGTTTATAACCTTTCGGCAGTCGCGTAAAATCTCATCCAACGCGCCGTCATTGACAAAGCCCTCGGTCGTGATGATGATTAACTTTGGATTGTCTTTCAAACTCTGAGACTGTTCGATTGATTTCAAGATAACATTGTCTTTCATTTCGTGAACCTCGTCCACTACTGAAAAATCAATGTTTCGTCCCTCTTTGTTTCGGGTACGATCCGACAACTTGAAAATCTTTGAATTGGTCGCCAGAATTTTGATAAACCGCTGATTTTTTCGCGTGTCAAGCTGTTCCGGGTCGATCATCAAACGCATTGTGTCGATTGCATCATACAAGATACTAGCCTGAATATCATCGTTACTACTGCACACCAAATCCGCGCCCGCGTTTCCGATGATGCTTTCTGTCAGCATTAACGCGCTGCATGTTTCGGATTTCGTATTTTTACGCGCAATCAACAAAACAACTTTTTGAAATCGGTCAACGTGTTTGATTTTTCCGGAGCTGTCCGTGTACGTTTTATCCGCCATTTTGAAACTGTAAACCACTTCGATAAATGCTTTTTGCCAAAGCATTAGCTTCATCGGTTTACCGTAAAACGGGGATTTCGTCAACCGGATACAATTTTCCATGAAATCAATCCGCATGTACGCGTCCGCTGTATCGTAGATATAGCGGGGATTGTTCATGTCATTTATCAGGTTGTCAAGCTCTGTGATTAGCTCTTGTCCGGCGCGAATTTCGCCGCGTCTAATCGCTTCTCGGTACTCGATTAGATAGCTCATTCACTATCGCCTTTTCACGATCTGACAGAGGAAAAACAAGACGTTCGCAGTCGTCCTCTCTCTGTCGTATGATCTGCTTTGCATCCTCTATCTTTTCCGCGATTCTGTCCGATACCAGCAAACCGCAACCGAAAATAGCTTTCTTGTGCTTTCGTTGTACGTCCAATGCAGGAACACGTACACATTCATCCCGCGTGATTGTCAACTCCACACCTTTGGCGGATAGCGAATAGATTGACGCAATTGTCACAAGTTCGCGCGGATATTCAAATTTCGGGAATTGTTCGTGGCGTTCTCTGCGTGATTCTCTGTTCGCAGCGTCCACCATTTCAAACAGCTCCGGCACAATTCTGACGCGAACATTTGGCGCGTCCATATTCGTGCAAAAACTAGTTTTAATCGTTGCGCCGTTGTCATACTCGATATCTACGCCGCACGGGTAAACCGTGCATTTGTCGGAATACCGCATCAACCCGCAAAGAGTAGGCGCGAACAATAAGAATTTCACATCGTGTTCGATGTAAAAATCGATGATTTTTGACAAGATGGAAAATGGCGGGTTGTCCACAACGATCTTTCCGGAATAGTCAAAATTTTCATAATCGCCGCCCGGATAAAACGGGCGGACAAAATCGCGCTTATCGAGCGCCCAATTTTGGGCTGTCCAGTTTGCGACCGCGTCGTAGACGGCAGGCGGCGTATAACAATCATCGCTTGTCTTTTTGGGCTTGAACTTATCAACAAACCCGTCGTAATCCTCGAATTTTTCCTTGATCTGTGACGTAGCAACGGACATTATTTGTCGCCCCCTTTCAATCTATTCAGGTATTCACGCAACGGAGAAACTTCCTCGGTTTCTGATTTTCCCAAAACACCCAAAAGAATTTTAATGCAGTTCGTGTATTGCTGCAATAATTCCTTGTACTGTTTCGCCGCTGCCGTCGGTTTCTGCTGTGCCGGGTTGCTTGGGTTCACGGAAATGAACGGATATTGACGCAGAATCGTCAAACGATCTTCCAGAAAAACAATGTCGTCAATTAACGGCGCGGTTGTTGTTTTTGCCGCGTCGTCCAATCCAGCGCACAATTTTTCCAACTGCGTTTTTCTGTCCATTTTCCAACCCTCCCGTTTTGGTGGCAATTTTCGGACTTGAACCGAAACACCCTCGTCGGGTAACGGATTTTGAATCCGTCGTGTCTGCCTATTTCACCAAATTGCCATTATTTGCGATTTTAAAAACCGATTTCAAATTTTTTGAAATTTCATTTCGGAAAATCTCATTTTTTCCCGTCCGGTGAAAATCTAC
>JAZLAT010000001.1:0-59858 GCA_045613345.1 Candidatus Enterousia sp. | reverse complement strand
AATAAACAATTAGCAAAATCACAAAAATCGCCGGGACAAGATTTTTGTAGATTTTGATTATTGTTTATCAAGACATCGAATTTATCTTAAAAATCCATCGGACGATGGATTTTTTGATTTTAACTGGCGGGATGAAGGGATGTGTGCGAGCGCGAGCGCAGCACACAATCCGCGAATAAACAATTAGCAAAATCACAAAAATCGCCGGGACAAGATTTTTGTAGATTTTGATTATTGTTTATCAAGACATCGAATTTATCTTAAAAATCCATCGGACGATGGATTTTTTGATTGTGGCTTTTGTTCCTGTTGAGTTTGGGGCGCGTGCGGCATAGTATTAAGTCGCAGGAGGCAAAATATGAAATTCTTAAAGACATTATTTATGGCGGTGCCAACTGTTGTGTCGGGCTATGCCGGTGCCGCGCCGAAAAATCCGCGTGTTTTGGTCGCATATTATTCGCTGACCGGGAAAACAGAACGTGTCGCAAACGCGATCGCCGATGCATCGGGTGGCCAACTGTATCGAATCAGTGTCGCGCAGAACTATCCCGATGACGCAAAAGAACGCTATGACGTTTTAGAACAAGAGATAGAGGATAATTACCTGCCGCCGTTGAAATCGAATGATATCAATCCCGAAAACTTTGACATTATATTTCTGGGGTCGCCGGTTTGGGCGGGGCATATATCGCAACCAGTAAAAAGTTTTTTGGTTAAATATAATTTGCGCGGCAAACACGTGATTCCATTTGTCACGCACAGTGGTGGCGGACGCGGCGATTCTTTTGATGACGTTGCGGCATTGTGCACGGATTGCATTGTTGATATGGACGGTTGGTCGAACTGGGGCGGGGGCACCGGACGCGGCTTGGTTAAATGGGTGCAAAAACAAATTAAAGATATGGAATAAAAAATCAAATGCCCGAATGGGCATTTGATTTTGTAATTTTTTTTGTTGCACTTTTTGTGAATTTAACGCCACAAAACCAAGGCTTAACCTGCCCTATTCGCGCCAGGTTACGGTTTTAAACAGTGAATTTATTTCATTACGAAGTGCATCGTCCGCAAATACCGCGTTGCGCATTGCGGGCGTTGTTTTATGTTCATCATCTTCGAAATGCGGAATATACTTTTGCACCGCAAAGTCGCGAAAACCGCGTGATGCGACATCATGTGCAATTTCGCGTAAATCATCGGGCGACACATATCGCGGATCAACCGTCACGCGAACCTCTGCCGGTTTACCTGTTTTTGCCCACACATCCAGACTGCGCAACAAATGGTCATACGCGATATTTATACCCGTCAATTTTTCGTAATTTGTTTTGGTTGCCTTGTAATCAATACCAACCCAATCAATCAATTCCGATGCCATCGCCAAATTTTCTGGATAAAAACCATTCGTATGCAACCCAATGGCAAATCCCATATCGCGCACACACCGCATATAATCGATTGTCGACGCGCCCTGCATCAGCGCTTCACCGCCCGAAAAGACGACCGCTTCCAGTTTCCCAATGCGCGAACGCAACCATTCTAGAACTTTGTCCGGGTCATATTCGCCCGGACCAACATCAATCAGATGCGGGTTGGAACAATATGCACAACGCAACGGACACCCAACCAAAAACAGCACAGCCGCCAATTTTCCCGGGTAATCTATTGTTGTGAATGATACCAACCCGCCAATCTGAATCGTATTCATTTTCCTTACGCCGCCATTTTCAATAATTCCACATGGCGTGCGCCCGCGGTTAAACTGTTTGCTTCGGTAAAGGTTTTCCGTTCACAGAATTCCGAGTACTTACCAATATTAAAGTTCGACACCGGACGGATAAAACCCATACTGCGTGAGAATTTTTCACATTTTGTTCTTTGTTCGTTTGCAATCATTTTTACTCTCCTTTCGTTTTCTGATTGTTTTGTTTTAGTTTGTTTTTTATGCCTTGTTCGATACGGATTCTGGGTGTATTCCCAATTCTGCATCGCATTTCGGGCAATAATCATACGCACCTGGCAAATACCCATGCTTTGGACATATTGAAAATGTCGGGGTAAGTGTCATGTATGGTATCTTGTAGTTTTCAAATATCGTGCGGACGATTTTTTGCGCCGCCGCCCCACTTGACACGGGTTCACCCATATACAGGTGCAGCATCGTTCCGCCAGTATATTTGCGTTGTAATTCTTCTTGGTGTTCCAGCGCGACAAACGGATCGTCTGTAAAGTTCACTGGCAACTGGGTTGAATTGGTATAGTATGGCGCATCATGCGTTCCCGCCGTGATAATATCAGGGAAATTTTTCACATCGGTTTTCGCAAAGCGATATGAACAACCCTCGGCCGGTGTCGCCTCCAGATTATAAAGGTTTCCGGTTTCTTCTTGGAATTTGACCAATTTTTCACGCATAAAGTCCATCAAATCCAAAACCATCTTTTTACCAAACGGCGTTGCAATGTTTTCTTTACCGTCTGTAAAGTTCAAAACCATTTCGTTCGCACCGTTCACACCGATTGTGGAAAAGTGATGATTCCAATTCCCAAGGTAACGACGGGTAAAAGGATACAAACCATTTTCCATATGCTTGGATATGACACGACGCTTGATTTCCAAAACTTCACGGCCCATGTTCATCAATTTTTCTAATTCACGATAAAGCCCATCAAGGTCGCCCTTGTGCAGGTAACCAAGACGCGACAAGTTCATCGTTACAACACCAATAGAACCCGTCTTTTCCGCCGAACCAAACAAACCACCGCCGCGCTTTAACAATTCGCGTACGTCAAGACGCAAACGGCAACACATAGAACGCACATCCGTCGGATTCAAATCGGAATTCAAGAAATTTTGGAAATTCGGAATTCCGTACTTGGCCGCCAAATCAAACAATGGTTTGACATTTGGGTGATCCCACGGAAAATCGTCTGTGATATTATATGTTGGAATCGGGAATGTAAACGGACGGCCTTGGGCATCGCCTTCGGTCATAACTTCGATAAAGGCCTTGTTTATCATGTCCATTTCGGCTTGCAAGTCGCCATATGTGAAATCGACTTGTTTTTTCCCAACGAACGGATGTTGATCCCGCAAGTCTTTTGGACATGTCCAATCAAATGTAAAGTTGATGAACGGCGTCTGGGTTCCCCAACGGCAAGGCACCGCGCAATTAAAGACCAGTGTCTGCATAGAATTTTTAACATCGGCATACGACATATTATCCATACGGACATACGGCGCAAGATATGTATCCACCGACGAGAATGCCTGGGCGCCGGCAAATTCGTTCTGTAGTGTACCAAGGAAATTCACCATGTGCGAAATCGCCGTCGCCATATGTTTGGCCGGTTCACATTGCAGATACCCCGGAACTCCATTAAAACCTTCATATAACAACTCACGCAAAGACCAACCCGCGCAATATCCCGTCAGCCAACCCAGATCATGAATGTGAATTGCCGCATTACGATGTGCTTCGGCAATTTCAGACGGAAACAAGTTCAACCAATATTCGCTGATAACCTTTTCACTGGTCCGCAAAATTAAACCGCCAATTGAATAACCAATATTCGCATTTTCTTTGATACGCCAATTTGAACCACCGACATAACTGTCGATAACTTCGACCGCATCAATATTCGCATTACGAATTTCAGAATGTTTTTGACGATATACAATATAAGCCTCGGCTGTCTTATAGGACTTGGAATCCATCAATTTGCGAATCACTGTTTCTTGGATTTCTTCGACCGATGGTGTGCGTCCCATAAAATTATTGTCCAAATCAGTTAAAACATCATTCGTGATTTGGACAACCGTTGTATCAGATATTTCATTCGTGGCGTGCGCCGCCCCCTTGATTGCATCAAATATTTTCTTGGCATCAAATGCAACAACCTCACCAGAACGCTTTGTCACGTTCGCAACATTGCATATAAATGTCGGTGCAATCTGCATTTTGACCTCTTTTTGTGTGTCAGACATTGTGTATCTCCGATTTTGTCAAAAACACAATATATTGTGCTCGTTTTGTTAATTCCATAACAATATATAGTTTTTTAGATTTATTCACAATCAATAAAATTGCAATTTTTTTTAATTTTTTACTGGACATTTAAAAATGGCGCTTATCCGCGGGCTTCAGGAAGCGCGTCTTAAACTAATCACCACACCAAAATATCATTTGTGTCAAAAAAAGACAAAAAAATGATTAAAAATCGATTCGCAAAACACAAAAAATCACAAAATATAGAAAAATTTTAAAAAAATTTCCCCACATATAGTTTTTAAGTAAAAATATTTGTAAATCCAGTTCGTTACATATCGCATCCGATTCTGTATGCGAATCGGCGCAAGAAAAAATCGCCAGAAATTGGCGATTTATTCTTCACATACCGCCGTATACGGTGATGACGAACGCTCTGTATCAATCCGCCCCGAACCGCAATCAAGGCAATTAAATCGGCGGTTTTGTGAATGATGTACATCGAACGGTACCGAATCTGGCGATATTCCCGAAACATTTGCCACATAAGCCGCATCGGGGAATCCAAAGTAAAATGCCCGCGAAATGCCACTGCATTCATTTGCACGCCCCGGATAACACAAAGGTGAATTTATCTTGGTCGCATCAGGCACACACACCGCAGAACAAGTTTCTTCATCAACTATTGCCTTTTCGCAATCATTGCAAGAGGTAGACGCCAAACGCAAAGTTGCGCCTTCACGCCCGCGAACCGCACGTTTTTTTGGTGTTGCACATTTACTTGTGCGTTTAATAACATTTGCATCTTCTACACATTCCCATTCTAAACTTTCATAATTTAATCGCGCAATCATTCCACCCGGGCAATCGCGTTCTGCAAAGGGACTTACGCATTCCCAAACTTCATCAACCATAACCGCTGTTTGATTGCCTGCACATAATGGTTTACGTGATTCGTCCGGGACACATTCCATTGTTCCATAATCCCAAATCATGTCACCGCCACAACTTGTCTTCATATTATATCCCATGCATTGCCAACGACCGAATCGATATGTCTTGGTTGTCCCCACAGGGCATGTTATATTGTCCGCCCCCGGGGCAGAAAATACACGCCCGGCATCAGGAATATCATAATGTGTAATATAAACCATTTGTCCATCTTGCAGATTAAAATCGCGCTTTATCGATTCAGGCACATCACGTTTCATCGAAGTTCCACCCGATACTATCACGCCTTCTTGGTATATTCCGAATGTACCACTGTTTGCAAAGTCTTGTTCCAAAATTTCCATCATATTATTATAGTCGCTGACATTTATTGCACCGGTTGTTGTTATAATAAAACTGTTGCTTGAACGTTTGTATCCCGTGGCGTCACATCCCGTAATTTCGCCACGCGAATCAAGACATACTGACTTGCTTTGAATTTTATTTTGTTCAACGCACACATCATCAAAACTCGTCCCTACAATTTGCGCGTTATGCACCGCAAGCGCACATTCGGCAACCGACCGCAAATCCGATGTTGCGATTGCGGTATCGGTTTCTTGCTCTGGCTTGCGGGTATTTGGTGCAAAGAACATATAATACCCCGCCATAAATAATGATATCAACATAACAAGAAAAATATTCATCTTTCCCCCTTGCGATTTAATAAAAGTCTAGGTATTATATGGATAAATTGCAACAAAATTTTTATTTTAACATTGGTGATAGCCATGAAAAAATGTTTGTGTTTTTTGTTTTTAACCGCATGTGGATTCAAACCTATGTTTTCGGGCGAAAACACCGAAATATATGTTCCGGCGATAAGTGGAATCAACGGCATAGAATTACGAAATGCTTTAAACACAAAATTTGGTGGTCCACATGATGCCAATGCGCCTTGCATATTAAACGTGACACTGCATAACCCACAAACAAAATATAAAGCATTAGAATCAACCGGTGATGCAACATGGCAAGAAATAATGTTGCGTGCAGATTATGTATTGAAATGCAACGATGAACAAATTGCAACAGGATCCGAGGTGGCGTCTGAATCGTATACATTTGTTCGATATTTGGTTGCGGCGAACGCATCCTATAACAATGCGGTAACGAACACGATAAATGTTTTGGCAAACAAAATTGGGACTCGCGCTATTGCCCAAGTTTCCAAATATTCAAGTTCAAATGATAATAAATGAAATGGAAAGAATCTGATTTTAACAAAGAATTATCAAAAGTGCGCGCCGTCTTGATTTACGGACCCGACGCGGGTTTGGTTGATGAATTATGCGATAAATCAGTGGAAATTTTAGCCATCGAAAAAGATAATATTTTCGCATTGGATGCCGATGAGTTACGCGACAAACAAGATGCTCTGTTTGCCGAGGCATGTACGCCTTCTATGTTTGGCGGTCGCAAAATGGTTATCATTTCAAATGCGGGTGATTCAGATGCTAAAACGATTCGCGAATTGGTGGAACATCCCGCACTGGACGCAATGGTTATTGTGACCGCGGGCGATTTGCGTTCGGGTGGCGGATTACGCAGTTTATTTGAAAGCAGCGATAAAATTGCCGCGGTTGCGTGCTATACCGACGACGCAAAAACATTGGAAAACCTTATACGCACAGAATTATTTTCAAATGCAGGCATCAAACAAATTTCACCCGATGCGATGACGTATATGACGACGCACCTTGGTGGTGATCGTGGAATTACACGTGGTTTCTTGGGAAAAATTGCGCTTTATGTTGATGATAAAAAAACAATTGAACTAGAAGATGTTGAAAAATGCTTGCCAGATACGGGCGCTGCAAACACTGATGATTTTCTGTATTCTTTGACGGCGGGACATATTCAACAAACGATGTTGGCATTAGACAGGTTATTGTATGATAATGCAGAACCGAATATGTTGGTACGAATGTTGGATCGGCATTTCAAAACCTTGCTGACCGCTGTGGTTGATGGGCAATTACCACGATTGTTTTGGAAAGTTGCCGATAAATTTAACAAGGCGATGAAAATATGGTCTGGGGATGATATCAGTGCGGTTTTGGTTCGCCTTAATGAACTTGAAGCACAAATACGCACAACCGGAATGCCCGCCGAAATTTTGTTGCGTGATTTTGCATTAAAGTTGGTTTTGAAAACTTATAAAATGTCTATTAAAAAAAGGAATTAAAAAATGTTATCTTCGGTATATGCACCAAAAGATTTTAAACGGCTGCGCGTGGTGGGTGATTTGGTTGCGCGGTGTTTTGATTATATTACACCTTATATTCGCGCGGGAATTTCTACGGGCGAAATCGACAGAATGGTTGCAGAATTTTTGCGGGAAAATGGTGCACGTTCTTCCGACCTTGGGTATATGGGTTATCCAAAAAATATTTGCACTTCGGTAAATGATGTTATTGTTCATGGTATACCAAGTGATGATGTTATATTAAAAGATGGTGACATTGTGAATGTTGACCTGACCGCTGAATACAAGGGTTTTCATGGTGATTCTTCGCGTATGTTTATGATTGGAAATGTTTCGCCACGTGCACGTGAATTGGTGCAAACATGCCAAGACGCACTTAATGCCGCAATCGCGGTTTGTGCGCCGGGCGTTCCATTATCAGAAATTGGCAAAACAATAGAAGCGGTTGTAAAGCCACATGGTTTTTCTATATCGCGTGATTTTGTCGGACACGGCATTGGTAAAGTCATGCACGATGACCCGCAAATTTTTCATTTCTATGATAAAATGTGGGACCGTGTAAAAATGGTGCCCGGCTTGGTCTTTACTATTGAACCAATGATAAATACGGGACGGCCCGAATGTAAAATTGACCCCGACGGATGGACGGCAAGAACGGTCGATGGTGGTTTGTCGGCACAATGGGAACACACACTTGGAATCACCGAAGACGGTGTTACAATATTCACAGAAAAAATGGTTTAATATGTCCAAAGAATCTTTTGATTCATCTTTGACCGCCGGACATCGCGAAAGATTGCGTCAAAAATTTTTGGCGGGAACATTAACACCATATGAAAAATTTGAACTGGCTTTGACATATGCAATTCCACGCATTGACGTTCGACCAATATCACGACGCTTATATAAAAAGTTTGGTGGAACTTTTGGAATTTTATCTGCATCTTTTGATGACTTGTGTGCGATTCCCGGAATTGGGCGCAGTGCCGCAATACTTATCAAGGACATGCAAGAAATCTTGCTTGATGGGTACCGTGAATATTTCAGACAAGACACAGTTATATTTCATAAACGCGAACAATTTGATAACTATTGCAAATTACTTCTTGGCGGAAAAACCGTCGAAGAAATGCACATTATTCACATGGACGACGATGGTCGATTGATTGAAGACCAATTACACTGTGTCGGAACAAATGATGAAACGCCTTTCTATATTCGTGAAATAATAAAACGTGCATTAGAACTTGGGACGAAAACCATCGCATTTGTGCACAATCATCCAAAACCAAATACTCTGTTTTCAAAACAAGATATCGCATTGACCAAAATGGCAATAGATCAACTGAGTGCGGTCGATATCAGATTCATCGACCATTATTTAGTATCTGGTGGAATATTGTATTCTATGCGGGACAATCATTGGTTGGATACTTCCAATCCGGACTCTGGGACATCGACATCGGTCAACGCCGATATATCCGGAACAACGGGTTCCGCAAGTTCAGGCAATGGTAATGCACCCGAATCGTAAATATCAATATCTTCATACAAACTTGTATTCGCATTTGCACCAACATTTGATGCCAACATATCGTTTACATCATTCATGTTGACGCGTATTTCGCCGCATGTGGCACCGATTAAATCTCCGCCATATATCACATTCAATATTGGACCCGATGCCGTCAAAATTCCAAAAATCAATACGATGTTTTTAAAGTTATTTTTGATATCGTTCTTTGCACCGGTTATCATCGATATTCCCCACAGCATAATTAAAATAACCGTGATAAAAGTTAAAACAATCCACGCATTTTCCAAGAAATTTTGAAAACCACGAACGACACAACCTGGATCTTCGATGTATATAAATTCGCCGTCTGCACCATTCACATGCAATCCTGCATGTTCCAACATTCTGACAATATCATAAGCGTTGTTCATATTTGTTATTTATTTCCAACCGCATTCGTGAAAAATCCAGGAATTGTAAAGTCTTCATCGTTTGCGGCAACGCCCGCCCATCCAAACAAGTCACCCATCAAACCACTGTCATCGCGTTTTTTATTTTTGAACGGCAAAATGTTTTTTAATTTACCAATGCGACCGCGTTCTGAACTTTTCTTTGGGCTTTGGGGTTTAATTTGTGCGGTTGCAAATTCACTTGCCAAGTTTTCCAATGTTGCATCTGTTTCTTTATCAACATTGCTTTCGGCAACCGGTTCGACTTCTGGGCGCACATCTTCATCCAAAGGCGCCATCGTTTCCAATAATTCTTCCAAAGTTTTTTCACCCGCGTCAATCGGCAAATCATCATCCAACATTTCCGTAATATCCGCCGACATATCAGGTTCAACCGTATCATCAACCGATTCGATTTGCGATTCGCTATCTGCAACAGATTCACAAATTTCAACTGATTTGTTTGTATCACCGCCCAAAACCGACAGAATCGGCACAACCGTGGCATCACAAGATTCATCGATTTCTTGTTTAATGACTTCTTGGACTTCTGGTTCTTGTTCCACCGCGGTCACAGGTTCCGCGGGTTCTGGGGTCACATCGATCGCGACATCCGATTCGATTTGCGAATCGACCGGCACCCCGAACAATATTGTATCAGAATCCAAACCCATTGTGGCGCGAACCTCGTCAAATGCGGCGCGTATATCGCTAACGTCAAAGGCATCCGCCCCCGAGATATATACAATCTTTTTTTTCATATCCGTTCCACCCCTATCGAATCATTTCGGTCAGATTATATCACATTTTAGTGTTGAACGCATATAAAAAATGTCTTAAAATGCATATTATGGATATCAAAGATCAAATCTTTGCCGAATTAGCCAAAGTCGAAGAAGGCGTTGCACGCCTGCGTGCAGATGCCGTAAATGCCGAACGCCAAACCGATTTAGAAGTGGCAATATTGACCAAACAGGTTCGAAACTTGCGCGATAAAAATGCCCAGGCAAATGACTTAATCGAAAAATCTATTGGAATACTGCGGAAATTAAAATGAGTGTCGTTTCTATACCAATTGTGAATAAAAACTATCCCATGGGCTGTGAAGATGGGCAAGAAGCGCGTCTGATTGAACTTGGGCGCATGGTCGATGCCCGCGCGCGCATGATTTTGGATAAAATGGGACCGTTACCCGAAAATTCACTGCTTGCGACATTGTGCATTGTTTTGGCAGATGAAATTCGTTCGCGACCTGCACCTGTGGCGACCGATGCCGATTTGCACGAGATTTTGGCGCGAATTCGTGAAATAAAGAACAAAATTGTCGCATAACTCTTCGTTTTTTGGTTGTTATTTTTGAAAAAATGTTTTAATTTTGTCTTGCTATGGTAAAAGAAATCGTTGAAAGAATAGATTCACAACAATTGGCGGACGCACTTTCTACGCGTTATTTGTCTTACGCGGTCAGCACGATTGTGTCACGCGCCCTGCCCGATGTGCGCGACGGACTTAAGCCTGTGCATCGGCGTATTCTGTATTCTATGTTGCGGCAAAAATTGTCGCCATCCGCGGCTTTCCGCAAATGTGCGACTGTTGTTGGTGATGTGTTGGGGCATTATCACCCGCATGGTGATTCGTCGGTATATGATGCAATGGTCCGATTGGCCCAGGATTTTTCCGTGCGTTACCCATTGATTGATGGTCAGGGTAATTTTGGAAACATCGACGGCGACCCCCAGGCGGCATACCGATATACCGAATCGAAAATGACCGAAGCCGCAATGCTTATTATGGACGGCATTGACGAAGACAGTGTCGATATGATGCCGAATTTTGATGGCACAACAACCGAACCCGTGGTTATGCCTGGGGCTTTTCCGAACTTGCTGGCTAATGGTGGTATGGGAATTGCGGTTGGTATGGCAACAAATATCCCGACACACAATGTGGCAGAGGTTTGCGATGCCTTGACATTGGTGGTGGACAAACCCGATGCAACCACAGCCCAAATTATGAAGAAACTTGTCGGGCCGGACTTTCCGACGGGCGGCATATTGATTGATGACTTTGATACAATTGTTAAAAATTATGAAAGTGGTCGCGGTGCGTTCCGTGTTCGCGCACGATACGAAATCGAAGAACTTGAACGTGGCGGATATCAAGTGGTAATTACCGAAATCCCATACGGCATTATCAAATCTAAATTGGTTGAACAAATCGGCGAAATGATAGATGCAAAAAAGTTGCCGTTGATTGATGATATTGTCGATGAATCTACAACCGATGTGCGGATTGTTATTACACCAAAAAGTCGTAATGTTCCTGCGGATAAAATGATGGCACATTTGTTCGCAATGACGGACGCGGAATATAAATTCAACATGAATTTCAACGTGATTGATTCGAATGGTGCGCCGCGTGTGATGGGCATTCACGATGTATTGTTGGAATTTATCAAACACCAAAAGAATGTGTTGCTACGCCGCACGAAATGGCGTCTGGGTAACATTGACCGGCGGTTAGAAATTTTGGGTGGATTGTTGGTTGTATATTTGAATCTGGACCGCGTGATTGAAATCATCCGAACCGAGGACGACCCAAAGGCCGTTTTGATGGCGGAGTTTAACCTTAGTGAAATTCAGGTTGAATCGATATTAAACACTCGCCTGCGCGCGCTGCGTAAATTGGAAGAGATGGAAATTAAACGCGAAGATAAAAACCTGCGTGCGGAACGGGAACAGTTAAACGCGTTACTTGGGGACGAAGAAATACAAAACAATCAAATCAAGGCATGGTTCACCGACATCAAAAAACAATTTGATAAAAAGACGGCGCTGGGGCGGCGGCGCACGACTTGGGCGGCACAGACCGAAGAAATCGTCGTCAATGCCGAAGAATTTATTGAAAAAGAACCGCTGACCGTGATTTTGTCCAACATGGGTTGGATTCGCGCGGCCAAGGGGCATTTGGATTTGAACGCGTTGGACGTTAAATTCAAGGAAGGTGATGAATTGCAATGTGCTTTCCACGCGATGTCTACGGACAAGATAAACCTGTTCGGGTCATCGGGACGTATGTTTACCCTGACCGCAAACGATTTGCCTTCGGCACGCGGGTTTGGTGAATCGGTGCGTATGATGGCGGACATCGGTGCCGAAGAAAATATAGTGCGCGCATTTGTGTTGGATACATCGGCAAAGTATTTGGTTGTGTCGCGCCACGGGAATGGATTTATTGTTGCGGGGGAAAATTGCGTTGCGCAAACACGCACCGGAAAACAAGTTATGAATGTTGATGATAAAAATCCGGCGGCGCTGTGCGTAAATGTTGCGGGCGATATGGTTGCAATGTCGGGCTCCAATGATAAACTGCTGATATTCGCGACAAATGAAATTCCCGAAATGATTCGCGGCAAAGGTGTTATCTTGCAAAAGTATAATGCCGAACGCACCTATGTTTTGGACGTAATGTTTTTCAATGCGGCGGACGGGTTCGGTTGGACAACGGGTCGTGGCACAACAAAACTGGACGATTGGCATCCATGGGTGGGCAAACGCGCAACCCAGGGTCGCACTATACCGGTTGGATTTCCCCGCAGTGGTAAGTTTGGGAAATAGTGGATAGTGATTAGTGTTAGTGGTTAGTGAAAAACCGGCGAACTTCGCCGGTTTTTATTATTGGTTTTGGGGCATATAGGTTATAGAATGCGGTTCGTAACTTGTTGCTTGGGTTCCTTGTTCAACTTGGAATCCGTCCAGAAACTCTTGCCAATCGTCACCAACGGCGCCACTGTTTCGACAAAATATCCCAAGGTATGTCGTATCGTTTTTGGTTGTGACCGTTGCCGTGTAAATATCAAGAGAATACGTTTCAAACAACACATCCGTCGCGCAATCTCCCTGCTTTGGGACGGTCGCCGTGTTAAAGGCGCCAATACGAAAACGACTATAAATATTATTAGGCACGACACGTTTAACCGTATATGTTGTACCAGGTGATACAGGGATAAAAACAACTTTGTCCCCGCCACTATAAGATACTATACAATAATTACTATCAGAATTAAAAAATGCAGCCATTCTCATATTGGGGTCGTCTTTATCAAACAGGTTTTTACCTGTTGCAATTTCTTTAATATTCCACCACCAACAATCGGTTGGATTATCGGGATCGTACAACACACATTCAAATTCACCGTTTATTGCCATTTGCACGGCGGCGTTCGCGGTGCCTGCGGTTACCAATGCATCTGTTTGCGATTCGTATGATCCGGCCGGATCATATATTTCTTTTGTACCGATGCCATCGGTCGCCGTTGAATCAAAGGTCATTACGATATCATTACCCGCCGCAGGGATTGTTGGCTGTTTCGTGGCAAGTTCCGTATCAACATATTCTTTGCTTGTTGCCGCATTTTCATTGTCCGCATGCACAACAAACGTACATAACACCAGTGCAATTGCAATTATAAATCTTTTCATATTGGCTCCCCTTTGGTTTAATATCCGACACAAAAAGACACCGTCGAAACGACAGGTCGGGGTGTTAGCAAATCATTCATCTTATTGATTCTGATGGTCTTTTGACAATGCATTATAACCACCAGCACCCCGATACACGGGGCATCAATATATAACGGTGCAAAAATGGAAAAAAGCATCGGATTTACGACACATACACATTGCACCGAAGATGAACAGGTCTGCTACGACCCCGAACCAAATTCCCATTTGGCTCTTGATTCTATTCTAACAATAATCGATGTTTTCGGTCAAGTATAATTTTGAAAAAGTCCGACAGATAAATCTTAATCTTGTAATTCTGCGCGGATGTGCGCCATATCTGCGGCACGTGTACGAATAACATCATTTAAATTCGCACTTGTCATATCGGCGGCATACTGAATCGCATTTGCAAATGCCAGCGCATCCGAATTTCCATGAGTTTTAACTGCAAACCCATTCAGTCCCAAAAATGTCGCCCCGGCATAGGAACGCGGGTCAATCTTGTGTTTCAACCGTTTGAAAACATGCACCAAAAAGAACGCACCCATTACCGCTAAAATCGACTTCTTCATATTTTCGGTAATCACACGCTTGATAAGTTTCGCCGTGCCTTCGACAGTTTTTAAAACAATATTTCCGGTGAATCCGTCCGTCACAACAACTTGGACACGACCGGCACTGATGTCCGTTGGTTCAACAAATCCCAGATATTCATAAGGCAATTCATCACGATGCGCCAACAAAAGGTTATTTATTTTCTGCAATGTTTCGTTGCCCTTGGTTTCTTCGGCACCAATATTCAGCACGCCAAGTTTCGGACGCGGCATTTTACCGATGATTTCCGCATAGACGCCACCCAAAATCGCAAAGTCAAACAAATTTCCCGCATCGCATTGGACATTTGCACCCAAATCCAATACCACAACGCGTGAATCACCCGCACCCGACGGCAACATAGTCGTTATCGCCGGACGTGAAATCCCTTCGATGGTTTTTAACGCCAATTTAGAAAGCGACATCAAAACGCCGGTGTTCCCAGAACTGACCACCGCCACAGAGTTCCCTTCACGCACATCGCAAATCGCCATATACATAGAAGAATTTTGCGCGTGCCGAACAACATCACGGATCTTATCCGTGCCATGAATTACATCGGGCGCATTGATAACGGTCGAATTGCGCGCAACACGCGGATAACGCGCCAACATTTTGCGCAACTTGGCTTCATCACCAAAGATACGAAAACCAACAGAACCTTCACCGTGTTGGTAAAGGAACTGGTTTATTCCACCCAACACCGCCGCGGGACCTCGGTCGCCACCCATCGCATCAACAGCAATAATCTTTTTTTTGTCCGACATAGCAATTAAAAATGCAGATGGCACGAAATAATACGCGTCACATCTGCACCATAGGTTTTTATTTTATTATTTTGCGCCACACGCCGGGCATACGTGATGTGGACGTTTCTTTTCGCCACATGTTTTGCACACACCGCAAGGCATTACAGACAATGCATCATGGCTGCGACGTTGCGCACTGCGAGCTTTACTGGTTTTACTTCTTGGAACTGCCATTTTTTTAATCCTTTGTTTTTATGTTTATATTTTATTACACTGTTCGGGTTTTGCAAGTAAAATCTTGTCTTGCGTCGGGAATTATATACCCGACGCAAGCAATTCATATTACAAATCCAACAATTGTTGATTTTCGCCACCTTCGCGCGCGATGCGTTCGGCTTTTTCTTCTTCCTTGGCAATTTCGCGGACGCGACGTACATATGCGCCCGTGCCAATCGGAATCAGACGGCCAACGATAACATTTTCATTGATACCAACCAATTTATCGGTTGAACCGTTGATTGCCGCATCAACCAAGACCTTGGTGGTCTGTTGGAACGACGCATTAGAAATGAACGAACGTGTTGTCAACGATGCGCGTGTCAAACCAACCAACACTTGGGATGCAACCGCCGGACGACCACCGTCATGAACAACGCGTGCATTTTCTTCTTCGAAATCAACGCGGTCAACAACGTGCCCCATCAAGAAGCCTGTATCACCCGGATCAGTGATTTCGACACGACGTGTCATTTCACGAATCAAGATTTCAATATGCTTGTCGTTGATGGACACACCTTGCAAGCGATAGACCTGTTGAATCTGTTCGACCATAAATGTTGCCAATGCCTTTTGCCCCAAGATACGCAAAATGTCTTGTGGTACCGGGTCACCGTCAATCAGCTTGTCCGCCTTGCGCACGACGTCGCCACTGCGCACCAACAGGTTGGTTCCCTTTGGCACCGCATATTCAACCGGCGCAGTTCCATCATCGGGTTCGATACGAACGATAATCTTGGATTTCGCATCTTCCAATTCGACCGTTCCATCAATTTCCGCCAATAATGCCGGGTTAGCCGGACGACGAACTTCCAACAATTCTTCAACGCGCGGCAAACCACCGGTAATATCGCCCGTACGCTTTGCCTGGACCGGAATGCGGGCCAAAACATCACCCGCCGAAACCGTATCGCCATTTGCCACATTCAAAACAGAATGTATCGGCAACAAGTATTCCGCAATCTTTTTTCCACCCAACGACAAGATGTCGCCGTTTTCATTGACCAAACGAATTGCGGGTTGCAAAGCCTTTTTGGTGTTATCTTTCCAATTTATAACTTTGCGCGACACGATACCAGTTGTCGGGTCAACTTCTTCTTGGAAAGAAACATTTTCGGTCAGATCGTTAAAGCGAACGATACCATCTTTTTCTGCCAAAATTGTGTTGGAATAAGGATCCCATTCTGCAACCTTGGCACCTTTTTCCACAGCGTCACCATCATTCACAATCAGCATAGATGCATACGGCAAACCGCAACTGAACAATTCTTCGCCTTTGGGTGACATAACCGCGACTTTGCCATTACGCGACAAGACAACGATACGACCCGCCGAATTTTTAATTGTGTTTACACCATTCAATTTGATTGTACCAGCGACCGGAACTTCGATGTAATGACTTTCGGCACCGCCCGACGCAATACCACCAATGTGGAAGGTACGCAATGTCAACTGGGTTCCGGGTTCACCGATGGATTGACCGGCAACCACACCGACCGCTTCGCCAACATGAACCAATGCTTGGCGCGACAAGTCCATACCATAGCATTTTGCGCACAGACCGTCACTGCAACATGTCAAAACGCTGCGCACATCGACACTTGGCAAGCCGGATTCATTGATTTTACGTGCCGCAACCTTGGTCACCAATTCGCCCGCAGGAACGATAACTTCCTTGGTAATCGGGTGAACAATATCATGTGCCGCGGTTCGACCCAAAACCACATCACCCAATGGCACAGACAAAGTACTGCCTTGGTATACTGGTTTTGCGGTGATAAATTCAGTTGTACCGCAATCGTGTTCAGTAATAACCGTGTTCAACGCTAAATCGACCAAACGACGTGTCAAGTAACCTGCTTGCGCCGTCTTTAACGCGGTATCCGACAAACCTTTGCGCGCACCGTGGGTCGATGTAAAGTATTCCGCCATGGTCAAACCTTCTTTAAAGTTCGAAATAATCGGAACTTCGATAATCGAACCATCAGGCTTTGACATCATACCACGCATACCCGCCAACTGTTGAATCTGGTTCTTGGAACCACGAGCCTTGGAATCCGCCATCATAAAGATAGAATTCCAATTGTCGCCATTGCTTTTGCCCAAGCCCGCATACGCAAGTTTTCCAAGGTTGTCGGTTGTGCGTTGCCACATATCAATCAATTTGTTATAGCGTTCACCGCTGGACAACAAACCATTTTGATATTGTTCTTCGATGTCCGCTGCGGCTTTTTCAGCATCAGCAATCATCTTTTCTTTTTCTTCTGGGATAACAACATCATCAAACCCAATGGAAATTCCACTGCGTGCCGCTTGTTCAAATCCGGTGTTCTTTAATGCGTCCGCCAACAAAATCATCGCCTTGTCACCGCAACGTTCATACGTGATGGACAACAAAGATTCAATATCGCCACGACCCATAACTTTATTTACCAAATCGAACGGCATATTGTCAGATTTCGGCAACAACTGGCCAATAATCATACGACCCGCCGTTGTTTTGTAATTTTTGCCGTTGATACGCGCAACAATTGGTGTGTGCAAAGTAATAGTTTTGTTTTCCAACGCCAATTCTACTTCGTCCATACCACTGAAACGTGGGGACTTTTCGGTATGTTCGCCATTTATCAAAGAAATATAGTAAATACCCAACACCATGTCTTGGGACGGCACAGTCATTGGTTCACCATTCGCCGGCGACAAAATGTTATTTGTTGATAACATCAATGTGCGCGCTTCCAATTGTGCTTCCAAAGAAATTGGAACATGAACCGCCATCTGGTCACCGTCAAAGTCGGCGTTAAAGCCTTTGCAGACCAACGGGTGCAGACGGATTGCTTTACCTTCAATCAAGACCGGTTCAAATGCCAACAATGACAATCTGTGTAAAGTCGGCGCACGGTTCAACAAGACCGGATGTTCGTGAATAACTTTTTCCAAAATTTCCCAAACGATGTCTTCACCATTATCAACCATTTTACGCGCAGTCTTTAATGTATTCGCGTAATCACCCGCCATTAAACGCGCAAACACAAACGGTTTAAACAATTCCAATGCCATTGCTTTTGGCAAACCGACTTGGTGCATCTTTAATGATGGTCCCGACACAATCACACTGCGTCCGGAATAATCGACACGTTTACCCAACATATGCAT
Source organism: Candidatus Enterousia sp. (assembly GCA_045613345.1). Lineage (GTDB taxonomy): Bacteria > Pseudomonadota > Alphaproteobacteria > Rs-D84 > Rs-D84 > Enterousia. Next base: position 41,431 of record JAZLAT010000001.1, on the reverse strand, counting down.
ACGGAAACGACCTGATTTACCATGCAAAGCCCCAGACAATGATTTCAAAGGACGACGACTTTGCGAAACCATCGGACGATTCTTGTGTTCGTTATCAAACAAAGAATCAACCGCTTCTTGCAACATACGCTTTTCGTTGCGAACGATGATTTCCGGTGCATGCATATCCATAAAGCGTTTCAAACGATTGTTACGGATAATAACACGACGATACAAATCATTCAAATCAGATGCCGCAACATGCCCCGCATCCAAAGTCACCAAAGGACGCATATCTGGCGGGATAACCGGAATAATATCCGGCAACATCCATTGCGGTTCAGTTTTAGAATCCAAAAACGCTTCAACCAATTTCAACTGTTTGATAATAGATTTGCGTTTTGCCTCGGATTTGGTTTCCGCCAATTCCGCACGCAAACGTGTTCTTTCATCGCCCATATCAAGATTTGCGATAATGCTGCGCACACCTTCGGCACCGATACCAACGCGGAACGCATCTGGACCGTATTCTTCAACCGCGGCACGATATTCGTCTTCGCTGATTACATCGTAAAGTTTCAAATTGGTCAAGCCCGGTTCAATTACGATATAAGCATCATAAGATATAACTTGGTCTAATTTCTTTTGGGACAAACCGTTCAACAATGTCGCAATTTTACCTTCACGCAAGAACCATGTGTGCGCAACCGGCATCGCCAACTTGATATGTCCCATACGTTCACGGCGAACAGAGGAAGGTCCAACTTCAACCCCGCAACGTTCGCAAATAATTCCACGGAATTTTATTCTTTTATACTTTCCGCACGCGCATTCATAATCTTTGACCGGACCGAAAATCTTTTGACAGAACAACCCATCTGCTTCGGGCTTTAACGAATGATAGTTGATTGTTTCCGGCTTAGTCACTTCGCCATGCGACCAAGAAAGAATTTCTTCGGGTGACGCAATCGTGACACGCAGTGCGTCAAATTGTTCCTTGGATTCTATTTGTCCAAATATCTTTTGCAACATATTTGCCATTTTTCTTTGCTCCTTGTTTAGTGTTAGTGGTTAGTGGCAAACGGGCAAATCACCCGTCGCCACTTACACTATCCACTAATCTAATTTCTTTGGTGTCAATGCCAACCCCAATCCACGCAGTTCGCGAACGAACACGTTAAAGGCTTCGGGCGTTCCGGTTTGGATATCGTCGCTGCCAGAAATGATGGATTCATACATCTTGTTACGACCAACGATATCGTCCGATTTCACCGTCAACATCTCACGCAATAAATGTGCGGCACCATGCGCTTCCAAAGCCCACACTTCCATTTCACCAAGACGCTGACCACCCTTGTGCGCTTTACCAGACAACGGTTGCTGGGTCACCAATGAATAACTTGCGGTTGAACGCGCGTGAATCTTTTCGTCCACAAAGTGGTGCAATTTCAACATATACATTACACCAACCGTGACCGGACGTGCGAACTTTTCACCCGTTACGCCGTCATACAATGTGAATTGACCGGTTTCCGGCAACTTTGCCAATTTAAGCATTTTACGAACATCTTCGGGTGTTGCACCGTCAAATGTCGGAGTTGCCATTGGCACACCATCACGCAGCAATTCTGCATTTGCACGAACATCTGTATCGGTCATCTTGGACAATTTTTCGGCGGTTTCTTTGCCATAAATCTTGCCCATAATCGCACGCAGATCATCCGTCACTGCACGTTTTTGTTTTACTTCGTCCAACACCGCGCCAATTTGTTCACCCAATGCACGCGCCGCCATCCCAAGGTGAGTTTCCAAAATCTGACCAAAGTTCATACGACTTGGCACACCCAACGGATTCAAAACGATATCAACTGGCGTTCCATCTTCCATATGTGGCATATCTTCGATTGGAACGACGCGGGAAACGATACCTTTGTTTCCGTGACGACCTGCCATTTTATCACCCGGTTGCAATTTCATCTTGTGGGCGATATAGACCTTGACCTCTTTCAAGACACCGGCATTCAAAGAATTGCTTTCCGTTGCCTTTTCGATTTCACGGTCGGCGTTTTCGTTCAACGCTTTTAATTTAGCAACATGTTGTTCACGCAATTCATCAATCTTTGCCTGAACTTCTTTATTGCCGACGACCAACTTTTTCATATCAATCGGTTTAATTCCTTCGAATACTTCACCTGTCAGTTTCTTACCAACAAATGGTTTCAAACTGCCGGTTCCGCTTTCTATGGTTTGACCTTCTGCCACTTGGAAAACTTGGTCTGCGAATCCGCGTTCAATAATCAAGATTTCTTCATCGCGATCTTTGTTGATACGATTGATTTTTTCCAATTCTATCATCTGGGTACGCTCGTCTTTTTTGACACCATGACGTGTCAAGACATTCACACCAACGACAATACCTTCTTCGTTCGGACCAACGCGCAATGATGTATCTTTAACATTTAACGCCTTTTCACCAAAGATGTTACGCAACAAGGCTTCTTCGGGGGTCAGCAAGGTTTCAGATTTTGGCGAAACATGTCCAACCAAAATATCACCCTGTTTTACGCGCGCACCGATATAGATGATACCGGATTCGTCCAAATTCTTTAACGCTTCTTCACTGACGTTTGGAATATCACGGGTCAAACTTTCAGGTCCCAATTGCGTATCGCGAACCTTGATTTCTTTTTCCACGATTTTAACCGAAGTATACACATCGTCACGGGAAATCTTTTCCGAAATAACGATGGAGTCTTCATAGTTATATCCACGCCATGGCACGAATGCAACCAACACATTGCGACCCAAAGCCAATTCACCATAGTTCATCGAAGAACCATCGGCAATAATATCGCCCGCCGATATACGGTCACCCGCATGAACCAACGGTTTTTGATGCAAAATTGTATCATTGTTGGAACGTTCATATTTTTCCAAATTGTAAATATCAACGCCCGTCACAACATTACGGCTGTTCATACATTTAACAACAATACGTTTTGCGTCTGCAGATTCAACAATACCGCTGTGTTTTGCAACTTTACCTGTACGGGAATCACGTGCAACTTCGCGTTCAATACCGGTTCCAACCAATGGTGTTTGCACACGCATCAATGGCACCGCTTGGCGTTGCATGTTTGAACCCATCAAAGCACGGTTCGCGTCGTCGTTTTCAACGAACGGGATCAACCCTGTTGAAATAGACACCACCTGGCGCGGTTCAACGTCAATTAAATCGATTTCTTCGCGTGGCACACGGGTAAATTCGCCATCAACACGCGCGGTCACCAATTCTTCGGTCAAAACACCCTTGTCATTTGTCGGGGTGTTACCTTGGGCAATTTTGTGACCCAATTCTTCATCCGCAGTAAGGTATACCATTTTATCGGTAATCTTGCTGTTTTCGACAACATAGTACGGTGTTTCAATAAATCCATAAGGATTCACACGCGCATAAGATGCCATGTGATTAATCAAACCGATGTTCGCACCTTCGGGTGTGTTAATTGGGCACAAACGACCATAGTGTGTTGGATGAACGTCGCGGACATCGATGCCGGCGCGATCACGGTTCAAACCACCCGGACCCAACGCCGATATACGACGTTTGTGTTCCAATTCAGACAATGGGTTATACGCATCCATAAATTGTGACAACTGACTTGTTCCCAAAAATTCTGCAACCACAGACATCAACGGATTTACATTGACGACATCTTGGGGTTGCATTGTCGCAATATTCGGAGAAGACAACGCTTCGCGCACCAATCTTTCAATACGCAACATACCTGTGCGGAAATTCTGTTCCAACAATTCACCAACTGTGCGGACACGACGATTCGACAAGTTATCGATATCATCAATTGTATCTTTGTGGTCAATAATGTTGGTCAAAGTCTTTAACACCGCCAAGAAATCACGCTTGGTCAACAAACGTTCGTCTTCTGGTTTTTTCCCAGAATCAATCTTTAAACGCTTGTTCATCTTGAAACGACCAACCGCCGACAAATCATAATATGTCGCATCAAAACCTTGACGCATAAACAGGTTGATTGCCGCCTCAAGCGTTGGACGTTCGCCCGGACGAATGATGTTATAAACTTCAATCAAAGCTTCTTCACGATTAGTCGTTTTATCCGCGACCAATGTGTTACGCATATGCGCGGTCATTGTTGTATTATCAATAGAAATCAACGAAATTTCTTTGATACCCAACTTTTCGATGTCCGCCAAAACTTCTTCGGTAATTTCGGTCCCCGCCGGATAAATCACTTCGTCATTCACCGTAATCGCATCAAACAAGTATTCGCCAATCAATGCGTCCGGCAAGATACCAAATTCTTTGGATGCCGCGGTAACCTTTGCCATACGTTTCGCATTAAGGCGGTCGCCTTTTGACGCCATTGGCTTTTTATCTTTGGGATTTATCAAATCGTAATTTAAACGATATTTGTCTAAACCTTCGAACACGGCGGTTTCACCAATCCACATTTTGCCATTGTTCTTCAACGGAATCCGTTTATAGAACACAGATAAAATTTCAGAATCAGTCATACCGCGAATAGTTGTCTTGCGTGGTTCAGCAATCCATTTCTTTTCATCTTCGGCACACGGCAAGCAACGCAACAACACAGTTGCCGGAACTTTGCGCCGACGATCAATACGAACATAGATGATACCTTTGGATTCTTCGAAATCAATCCAAGACCCATGTTCAGGAATAATACGCGCAGTATAAGTAATCGGGTTCCCCGCGACCTTGGCTTCTTTGGTCGTAGCAAAGACAACACCTTGGGTTCTGTGCATTTGTGATACGATAACACGTTCCACCCCAGACGCGATAAAACTTCCACGTTCGGTCATCAACGGCACTTCGCCCATGAATATTTCTTGTTCTTTAATATCACGCAAAGACTTTTTACCGTCTTCTGCGACATCCCACAAAATAAGACGCAATTTAAGTTTTAACTTGCTTGAATACGTCATTTTACGGGCAAGGCACTCTTTCACATTGTATGCCGGCTTTTCAAGATTATATTCAACAAATTCTAACTCGGCTGCACCCGCATAGTCCTTGATTGGGAACATCGATGAAAACACATTTTGCAAACCCATGTTTTTACGGTTTTGCGGTGCGACATCACCCTGCAAGAAATCCTTGTAGGAATTATATTGAATCTCAATCAAATCAGGAAGCGGAGTTTGCAAAAAACTTTTACCAAAAGATTTTCTAAGTTTCTGGATAACTGCCATGGTTTTTAATCCTTTTTTTTGTGCACTTTGCAAACGAAACTATTACTTATACTTTTTCGTCCTTTGCCCGCCGTTTTCGTGCGGCGGGCGCGGGACGGTTGCGAAATTCGCAACATTATTTTTTGAACCGTTCGGTTCAATAGAATTAAATTATTTCAATTCTACTTTGGCACCTGCTGCCTCGATAGAAGCTTTCATCTTTTCGGCTTCATCTTTGGCAACGGCTTCTTTGACTGTCTTTGGTGCAGATTCAACCAAAGCCTTGGCTTCGGTCAAGCCCAAACCTGTGATTTCTTTCACAGCCTTGATAACCGCCAATTTATTTGCACCAATATCGGTCAGAACAACATCGAATTCCGACTTTTCTTCGGCGGCGGCACCCGCGGCAGGACCCGCAGCAACCGCAACAGCGGCAGCGGCGCTAACGCCCCAGGTTTCTTCCAAGGCCTTGGACAATTCCACGGCTTCTAACACAGTCAATTTTGACAATTCTTCAACTAATTTTTGAATGTCTGCCATTTTTTGCTCCTTAATTTTTATTGGAATTTTAACTCCAACAGTTTATTGATTCTTTTTTCCGTACTCCGCAGAAACACGTGCAAGGCGCGAAGCTGGTTCGACCAAGATACGCGCGATTGTACCACGAACTTCCAACAGTGACGGCAGCTTGGATAATTGCACTATTTCGTCCACGCCCAAAACGCCCGCGTCCATTTTACCACCAACGATGGTAAGGTTCGGATGTTCTTCGGCGAATTTAACCAAAACCTTGGTCACCGCCAAACCGTCGGTCGCCACAGCAACCGCGGTCGGACGCTTCATAAGGTCGGATATCGGCGCAAAATCGGTGTCTTGTAACGCCAATTTCATAAGACGATTTTTGACAACTTTGAAAACCGAAACCAATGGGCGCAGTTCATTACGCAACCCTTCCATTTCTTTGACGCTAAGGCCATGGTTTTCAACGACAAAAACGCCGTTTGCCGAACCCAAGGACGAATGCAACGCAGAAATCAAGTTTGACTTTTCTTCGCGTTTCATTTTTTTACCCTTACTTTCGATTCACACACAACGTATGCAAATCTGCCTTTGTTAACTTTCCACCCACGGGTTCTTCCCCGCGATGGGACCTTTTCCTGTCCCAAAGAATTTTTCTTTGTCTATGATGGGAATTAAGCGTTGCCGCACCATCAGTCTCGGACAGAAATCTCTGTGTGGTTGGGGGATTCGCCCCCAACCACTTTATTTACTTTGCATCGATATGCAGACCCGGACCTTGGGTTGTTGCAATCGCAACGCCCAAGATATATTGACCTTTGGTCGATGCAGGTTTTACCTTTTTCAATTGATCCAACAACGCGTTTGCGTTTTCGACCAATTTTTCGGTTGAAAATGACATTTTACCGATACCCGCGTGGATAATACCATTCTTTTCCGCGCGATATTCGATTTGACCCGCCTTGGCATTTGCCACAGCACCCGCGACATCGTTTGTCACCGTCCCCAATTTCGGATTCGGCATCAAACCTTTGGGTCCCAAGACACGTGCAACCTTGGACATTTTCGGCATCATATCCGGTGTCGCAATCACACGGTCAAAGTCAATTTGACCCGCCGCAACTTTTTCAATCAAATCGTCGCCACCAATGACATCCGCGCCCGCCTTTTTGGCTTCATCGGCTTTATCATTTGTGAACACAGCAACGCGAACCTTTTTGCCTGTGCCATTTGGCAAAGACAACATTCCACGAATATTTTGATCGGCTTTGGTCACATCAATAGACAAACGGACCGCCATTTCCAAACTTTCATCAAACTTTTTAGAACAAAATGGACGCAACGCTTCGATTGCATCAGCAAAAGAATATGCTTTTTTTGTATCCAATTCTGCCCAAGTTTTTTGTCTTTTTGTAACTTTCATGGCTTAATCCTCCACCTTGACACCCATTGAACGGCACTGACCCGCGACGATATTCATCGCAGATTCCACGGTAGAGCAATTCAAATCCGGCATTTTGTTTTCGGCGATTTCTTTGATTTGGGCTTTTGTTATTGTCCCAACGAAATCACGACCCGGTTTATGTGAACCAATTTTCAATTTCAACGCCTTTTTGATATAGTAAGAAACCGGCGGCAATTTCATAATAAATTCGAAACTGCGGTCTGTATAGACGGTGATAATGCACGGAATCGGCATACCCGGTTCTTTATCAGACGTTTTGTCGTTAAATTGTTTGCAGAATTCGGCGATATTCACACCCGCCGCACCCAACGCCGGTCCAATTGGAGGCGCAGGATTTGCCTGTTTTGCAGGGACGACCAACTTGACAATCCCTTTCAGTTCTTTTTTTGCCATTTTTTATCCTTTTTTCTGTTTTCTTTTTCGGATTCGTGGTGCGATGTGGCGCATCTTCCACGCGTTTTGCGCGCCTTGCACGCGCCCGCCGACTTTTACAAAAGTCGGTTAAACCCTTTCGACCTGTTCGAAATCCAATTCAACACTGGTTTCGCGGCCAAATACCAATATGATAACGGTCATCTTCTGTTTCAAATTATCAACAACCGATATAACCCCATTAAAGTTCGCGAACGGTCCGTCAATAACATGAACTTCTTGACCAACTTCGTAAATAATGTCATCTGGAACTGTGCTGCCGTCTTCAACCTGTTTAATCAGGCGACGTGCTTCTTCTTCGCTGACCGGAATCGGCTTTTGCCGTGCCCCAAGGAACATAACAACCAACGGCATCAATTTAATCAGCGAAAATGTTTCGTCATTCATAACCATTTGAACAACAACATATCCCGGGAAAAACTTTTTTTCAGACTTTACACGTTTGCCAGCCTTGATTTCGGTCACTTCGTGCGTAGGCACCAAAATTTCGCCGAAATATGCGTTTAAACGACGCTTGTCAATTTGCTCACGCAGGTTACGTGCGACTTTGTCTTCGCACCCCGTGTGAACATAGACGACAAACCATTGCATTTTATCTTCCATTATATATTCCCTTGGTCAAATGTTAAAAAATCCACCCAACAAGTGCATTTAAAATGCTGTCCACTACAAAGAAGAACAGTGCCGCACACCCCGAAAACACAAGAATCATTATGGTTGCACGCACAACCTCGGCCCGGGTTGGCCAAACAATTTTGAACCATTCCGCGCGCACACCGCGTATAAAATCCGTTATTTTCTTCATGTTCCGCACCACACTCTTTGTTTACCATATCAATCGCGCCCAAGATTTTTGGCAGGGGCAGAAGGAATCGAACCCTCATCCGCGGTTTTGGAGACCGATGTTCTACCATTGAACCATGCCCCTGTGGAACCCCGGGAATCCGCACCCTTGGCCCGAACGCAATCCGATATTCTGCGATAGGTTAGCACACATTCGCAAAAAATCAAGCGCAAATATTATAATTTTTTTAGAAAATTTAAGCAAGTGGTTTTTTGTTAGTGGTTAGTGGCTAGTGTTAGTGGTTAGTGGGGCGATACCCCCCTTGCCGTGGGGGTAATAAAAAATGTGTCAATGGTGCATTTTTTATTTTGGATAATAACCAAAATATGATATAATGCCGTTGTTGGTGGGTGTTCCGCCGGCGGGGTTTGAAAGCCCCTCGTAAAGCGTCAAATGCGACGCAGGGTGCGTCGTTGTTTTGATGAAAAACTCCTGAACCAGGGTTGGTCAGGAGGACGACAAAATAATCAATATGTCGTACAATTCTTTGCGATTGCTTTCAACCTCCCGACCACTTGGATTTGTTTCTGGTGGTTTTAATGTTTTGGGAGTTTGAGATGAAAAAATTTTTGTTATTGGTTTTTGTTTTATTCCCGGCGATTGCGCGGGCGGAAGATTACGGCGTGAACGATGCCGATATGCAAAAACAAATGCAAATCGCATCATTAAAACGCGAAATCAGCGAATTGGAAATCGAATTAGACGCATGCAAGCGCAAGAATAAAAATTGGAAAACCGCGACTTATGTTGGTGCGGCGGGCACAGCCGTTACCGGTGTCGCCGCAATAGCCCAAGGCATAAAACTGAACAACATTAAAAAAGAAAAAAAGAATGAAAATAAATAAAATGATTTTTTTGATTGGGGCTTTTGCATGCGCGGTGACACGTGCGGACACACCGGACTTTATGGATACCCAGATTGCGGAATTGACCGAACGGCGTGATGCATTGCGTGCCGAATTGGAATCATGCGAAAAGAACACGCGCGGATATAAAATTGCGGGCATATCAACACTGGCGGCGACAGGTGTCGGCGTCGTTGGCAATATCGCATTGCATAATAAAATCAAAGAAGCACAAAAAGGGGCCACCCGCAGCGGTTCAGGCAGTGGCGCAGGTGGTGTTGCAAAAGACACCCGCAGTGAAGAGCAAAAAGCGAACGATGATTGTGCGATGTTCTGTGCAGATGAAGTCATGCGTGAAGATGCTATTAATATGGGATGCGAATGCTAATTTTAACAAACAACAAAAAAACAAAGGAGTAAAAAATGAATAAAATTTTGTTGTCCGGTCTGGTCGGTTTGGCCGTAATAAACGCCGCGGTTGCGGTTCCCAGTCCCGGGGATCGTCGGGCACTGTGTGAAAAGCACCCCGACAAATACGTATGGGTTGAAAAAACCGAGGCATGCATACCAATCAATCCATGTGAATCGGATAATGAATATATTAGATCTTCATATTGTAATAGTTGGGCTATGCCCACCCTGCCATATGATTCATCAAAACGAAATATGATTCTTGACGGGTATATTCACAACATGTTAGGAACCACTATATCAGATATAATAGAAGTATCAGATACAGTCGTGGGAGTAAAAACACAAGATGGACGATATATTGCATTTCCATCTGGGTCAAAAGTCAACCAATCAGATTGTATGCTGAATCTTATGTACGCTGTTTCCATATATGGCTATGATCATACGGAAATACATCAGATGGACGCTCCTAATAAATTGATATTAAGAAATGCTGTTAGTGGTCCTGAGACAATGATAAATATCGCAGATTTTGCCTCATTATTACAAGATGATATCATAACATACTCTGGTGTAGCTGAAGATGGTGTGTGGACGGGTTCCTCTTTCACATGCCCTGATAAATAATCTATCAATAATTAATTTACCCACCCAATCGGGTGGGGTTTTGTTTTGCATACAAACCAAGGTGCACAACACACACCGGCACGATTTGTGCCGGTGATTTTTTATCACAAACGTTCTAATCTTTGTTGGAAACGCGTTCGCGAAATTCATTTGACGGACGGAAAGACGCGACACGACGCGCCGATATAATCGCCGCCGCACCCGTTTTCGGGTTGCGACCCATACGCGGAGATTTTTCCAAAATCCGGAAAGTGCCAAATCCCGCCAATTTTACTTCTTCGCCATTTGCCAATGCTTCGCTTATTTCTTCAAACACTACATCGACCAATCTTGCCGAATGAGCCGCAGTGAATCCGAATTTATCGCGTATTTTTGTTGCCAAATCATTTCTTGTCAAAGTTGCCATTTTTTACACCCTTATTAATGTTGCACCCCATGTCAGGCCACTGCCAAACGCAGGGTACAGTACCAGTTGTCCATGTTTTATGATTCCGTTGTCAAACGCATACGCCAACGCCAGCGCACCCGAAGCGCCACTGGTATTCGCATGTTTATCCACCGTAATCAAAATCTTTTCCATCGGGAACCCCAACCGCGCCGCACAGGATTGAATAATCCTTATGTTCGCCTGGTGCGGGACAATCCAATCGATATCATCTTGGGTTATGCCCGCGTGTTCCATGATATATCGCGCCGCATCCGGCATCAATGATACCGCCATCTTGTAAGTTTCCGGCCCGTTCATAATTATTTTATGGTCGTTTGAGCCGTGCAGCATATCGAACTTTTTGCCATCAGACATTACAACCGTGTCAATAATTCCCGAATAACTTGATGTGGAACGTTCAAATATCAATGCACCCGCGCCGTCGCCAAACAGAACCGCCGTAGAACGATCCGTCATATCAACGAATCGAGACATCTTTTCCGCACCAATAATCATGATGCGTTCATGAATGCCCGCCGTAAAGAACCCGCGCGCACAATGCAGTGCATATATATAACCCGTGCATGCACCCCGCACATCAAACGCCGGAATATCACGCGTTGCACCCAAACGACCGCAAACCTGGACCGCCACAGACGGAAAATCCAGTTCTGGGGTTGTGGTTGCGACAATAACCATATCGATATCATCAATGCTAATCTTTGCATTTTCCAATGCCGCACGCGCCGCGTTTGTTGCCATATCGGCGACTGTCTCGTCCGCTGCCGCAAAGTGCCGTGCGCGAATGCCCGTGCGTTCCACAATCCATTCGTCGGTTGTGTCCATTACGCGTTCGAAATCCGCGTTAGTCATAACGCGCGATGGCAAATAAGAACCATATCCAATCAGTCTGTTTCCCATGTCTAACACTTTTTGAAAGTAAAGGTATTATACAGTTTTTAATATAACTGTCAATCGGCAAATTAACTGTTAGTGGTTATCCGTCTCCGCTTCGCTACGCCGCGACAGGGTGTTAGTGAGAATCGTCACACCGCCAAAGGGCATATGTATTCCAGATTGTTAGAAATTTATTATTCTAATTCCAGAAAACTGTCATGGCGTTGCGGAACGGTGTCCGCAATGACAGAAAGGTTCCAGATAGTTTGAATTATTTTCTCTTGTTCCAGAAAACTGTCATGGCGGGCTTGGTCCGCCATAGGGCTAAACAGTTTGAAACGAATACTTCACAATTATTCTGAAAACACTTTCTTGCCCGTGCGTGGGTCAATTAAATCTTCTTTACAGGGTTCGTGATTTATATCTATCGCATCCAAATCTTCCGCCAAATCTTGCCAATCTGGATTCATCGTTTCTATCAAACGATACTTCCATGCACGATGCCAATTTTTAAGGTTCTTTTCGCGTGCAATCGCATCGTTCACATATTTATAATGTTCGAAATAGCCCAATTTATTTATGCCGTGGTCGTGTGCAAAACCGGGGACAATACCTTTTTTGTGTTCATAAACACGTCGATTCAGGTTGTTTGTCACACCTATGTATGTGCCGGCGGCACGTTTATCAAACAGTATATAAACCCAGAAATCATACTCTTTCATGCATAACACGATAGTATGTTCTAATTAAAACGCAAGTTTTTTATTCTGCGGCTTGGGACGGGCAACCAGAATAATTCTGAAAACACCGGCTCACATTTCATAGCCCCTATGGCGGACCAAGCCCGCCATGACAGTTTTCTGGAACAAGAGAAAATAATTCAAACTATCTGGAACCTTTCTGTCATTGCGGACATCGTTCCGCAACCGCCATGACAGTTATCTGGAATAACACAAAGGCTTTCTTGACAAGCGGTGGAGGCGTGATTAAAATATGCGGGTGTGTCCCCATAGTTCAATTGGATAGAACAAGTTCCTCCTAAGAATTAGATGCTGGTTCGATTCCGGCTGGGGATACCAAGAAAAAAGGCGAAAATATGAAGAATCGTGCATTGGGTTTTGGAATTATCGCGGGCATTTTGCCGCACCTGTTTTGCTGTGTATTGCCGGTGGTGTTGGGCATTATCGGAATGATTGCGCCGGACTTTGCCGACCACAAAATTATTCCTGAAAGTGCCGAAATTTGGATTTTTATCTTTTCGGGTTTAATGTTGATTTTGTCTTGGATAATGTATTTCAATCACGATGCGTGCGAATGCGACCATTGTCATGACACTCACCATCACCGCGTGCAAAAGATTATTTTAATTGTCATTACCATTATAACAATCGCCGGAATAGTAATGCATTTAATCGGTCATCATCATTAAATAAAAAAACCGACCATTCGGTCGGCTTATACTCTTCCATTGCCACCTGACTCTGAATCATCTGTACCAGACGAAACAGTCGTACATAACGCAGTGCATGTCGTATCACCAGTCACTTGGACCTGGGTTTTACCAAGCAATGTTCCGCCCGTGCTGCATGTCCAATTTGATACAGCCTGCCCAACACTGGTGTCGGCACAACCCGTAAGGTTGATAATTGTACCACTTGCTATATTGGTTTGATTGGCTGGTGCCGAACCATAACACCCTTCTTCACATCTGTAAGACAAAGTGTACGTTTGGGTGCTGTGACTGCCACTGTTACTGCCACTATTGCCACCACCGGTACCGTTCGACCTGCATTCAGATGCCGGTGTATTAAACTGTAACCCCATCACCCAACAATTCATTTCATTCGGTGTCGGTGTTTCAATCGAATACCCATTTGTCGACATGCATGTGACAATTTGCGACCGACATGCATTTACCGCGATATTCGCCTGGGTTTGCAAGTTTTTGTTAGCCGCCCAATCATCGGGGTCTTCAGTAGGATAGTTATTCTGGGCAAGACATGAATTCACATCGGTAATGCAACTTTCGGCATAATCTGCCAAAATTTCGTCTTGTTTCGCCTTGATTTGGGTCAAAATGCGTGCCAAGTATTGCTTTATAACATCATTTGTCGGATTATACTTTGCATTTGTTCCACGACCCGTATATGTGTAATCTTGACACTTGTTCAAGACCGATATACACATACCATAATTGCTTGCATCCTTGCTGTCTACATATCCGATTTTATTTTGCAAATATTGTGACATATTCACACTGGGGCTTTGCGCCGCGGTTGATGTTACGGTTTGTTCAATGTACTTTGCCAACGTATCGTTCGGCCCCGCACCCCATGCATTGTTTTGTGCGGATGTCGGCACATTGTATGTATCCGGGTCATACGTATTACACTGTGCACCAGGCATATCCCACGTACGATAAAGGTTCACGCGGCATACATCACTGGTCATAACCCCAGATACGGTTGATTGTGCCGATGGGTCAATTGCACGTCCGGGTTGCGAACCGACAACAATCGCGCCATTCACAATATAGCGACCCGTTGGATCAAGGCAATTTTCATAATCCGAACCACATACAAACTCGTCTTGCATACAAGCATCAAGCGCATTTATACATTCACGCATTGTGCCGTATTCATTCTTGGATTGTGCCACCAACAAACGCGCGCGTTGCAGAACACTTTGCGCATTGCGGATTGTTGCGGTCATTTGACTGTTGGAATCATTTAAACTACGTTCATATGCCATGCATTCTTTATCAATTTCTAAATCATAAGCATTTGTTATCAAAGACGCATCGACACCTTGGGCGGTACATGCACGCAACACACTGGATTTACAACGATTTGTAGCAGTCTTGAACAATTCTTCGCCGCGTTGGTTGCTTACATCCGAAGACCCAGAAAACCCGTCCAAGAACGACGATAAATCAAACCCGGTGCTGTCAATTGTGAAATCCAACAATCCCGACATATCAAAGTTCAAGCCCGATGTGCTACTGGTTGCATTTCCAGATTTTACATCAACAATCATATTTTTGATTTTATCTAAGCTTGTTTTTAATTGGCTGTTATCGGTTTGGGTTTGCATTTTTAATTCTGCTTCGGTCTGGCTGAATATTGTTTCAATTTCGCGACCTGAAAGTCCAATATATTGAATTTTCTGGGCGACCTCTTGCAATTCTTCGGTTGCCGCTTTTAATGCAGCTTCGGATTTGGCATAGTTTTTAAGATTTGCACTGCAACTGCAACGACCTTGGTTATCATCCAAGACATTGCAATAATTATCCATACATGATGCATACTGGGCCTTGCAATAATCGGTCAATTCTGCCAATTCATCCATATCCGACACACTTGTGGACACCCCAGAATCCGATATTCCGGTCGTTGACGCAACACGAATTATCGGTGTACGCGTTGTCGAAGCTTTATCACGAACGCCAACATGACTTTCTGTATTTGTTGATTTATACAACAAATCGCCCGAACCCGTTATGGATGTATAACGGACACCACTGTTTGTTGTTGCCGCAGGCGCCACAGAAGCCACCTCAGGTCGAACCGAAATGCGTGCATTTGATACCGATGTATTTGCCCCAGAACGCGCCGTTGTCGAACGTGTCCCGCCCGCCGAACGTGCGGTTGCTGAACGTGTTGTTGCGGTCCGCGCCGATGTACCACGCGATGCCGCCGCCGTGCGCGATGTAATTGCGCGCCCAGAACTTCCACTTGCCGAAACACGACCCGCCGCCCCAGAAACACCCGTTGTTGGTGTTGCACGCGAAGCAGACGTCGTACGATTTGCGCTGTTACGCGAAACCGCTGTTTGACGCGAAACCTTCACAGGCGCCTTGGTTGGTGCAACCGATTCAGGAACAATTTCCGTCTCTTGTTCATCCAAGTCCAAATATTCACCATCCGAATATTCAGAAAAATCTTCATAGAACATCGGGGCAACTTCGGCAAATGCGGGAAGCACCAAAAGTCCACCAATGAACAGCGCAAGTTTCTTCATAATAAAATCCTTCCATACATTATATGTATTTTATCATTTACCCGCCTGTTGACGCAAGCAAAAAAAGATATATAATAATACCACAGGCATATGTTTTGGCAAAAAGTATCTTGGGTGCTTTTTAATTTACCGTTTGTTGGGGCTGCAACTATTCCGACCAGTATGCACGACAAACGGTTGTGTCGATATTGCCCAAAAATTACCAAACAAGATTTTAAGTTTAACCCATACACCGCCCCAATCGCGCGCGAATATCGTGACGAACTGCGTCGACGCGATGACGCAAGCGGCGCAACATTGATTGAAGACGGGCTTTCGGCGTTCGTTGTGCGGGCGGCTTTTGCACGAATGGCGACCAAGACAATCGATTTGCAAACATATATTTACAGCAACGATTTTTCTTCACGCGTTTTGATTGGTGAATTAAAAAACGCCGCAGACCGCGGTGTAAAGGTACGAATCCTTATTGACGATTATGGCACAGATTCTGATATTGCCGATGTAATACTTTTGAACCAACACCCAAATATCGAAGTCAAGATTTTCAATGCCGTGGCAAATCGGTCACCCCTGCTCTATTATCCCCAGGTTTTGATGGATTTTAACCGGCTTAATTCGCGCATGCACAATAAACTTTTTATTGTGGATAATTTTGCGCTGATTACCGGCGGTCGCAATGTGGGCAGCAACTATTTTATGCCGGAAACCGCATCGAACTTTTCTGATACAGACGTTTTGTTTATCGGCGCGGTTGCGCGCGACGCGACAAAAAGTTTTGACGAATACTGGAATTATCACTTGTCGGTGCCGGCATCCGTCATTCCAAAGGCAAAATCAAAACGCGCAATGCGAAAACTGGAACGCGAATTCGCACAACTTAGCCAGAAAAGTGCAAGAAACGCGCGGAAATATAATACCATCATATCGCTTGCTATTCGTGAATACAAAATGCGTAACTTTGAATTTTCGTGGGGACATGGGCGATTTATTGCCGACCCGCCCGAAAAAGTCGAGCTGCCGCGCGCGCGCAAAAAGAAATTCCACAGTGATATTATTATCGCGCTGAATCGATTGTGGCAGAAAACCAAGAAATCTGCGTATGTGTCGGCGGCGTATTTTGTGCCGGGGCGCGGTGGAATAAAAACTATGTGTGGCGAAGAAAAATCCGGCGTAAATATTACAATCGTCACAAATTCTTTGGCATCAACAAATGCACCGACCGTCTTTGGCAAATGGGAAAAATATCGCAAGACCCTGATTAAATGCGGTGTCGATGTGTATGAATTTATGATGTCCGCAGAAAATCGGCGCGGCAATATTCATGATCGCGAACGCAAACAATCCAGTTTTTCGGTTATGCACAGCAAAACCATTGTCTTTGACAACAAAACTTCGTGGATAGGCAGTTTCAACCTTGACCCGCGCAGCGCATATTATAACACCGAAAACGTTGTAATCTTTGAAAGTGCGGAATTTGCAAAACGGCTTCGCAATATGATTATCGAAGACACAAAAATATCTTGGCACGTCACACGCCCCGGAAAACGGACGGTTTGGACGGGTATGCGCGCCGGTGACATACGTCCGCGCATATACCATCACAGCCCCGACACAACAATTTTTAGACGCATATTTAAAATTCTGACAAAAATCATACCCGAAAAATATGTCTAATATCAGGGTGTTATAAAAAATATTAAATTTTTTTTTAATTTTTTTTATTTTTTTACTTGACCTGCGAATCGGTTTTATTCTATCATCCGTGTATAGACAAGGGAACGAAGTTAAAAAAGTCCAGAAATCTAAGGAAAACGCGGTTTTTTGGGCAAAACACAACAACAACAAACAGGTTCGACTCAGGTTTTTGTAAATACATGATGTAAATACAAAAAGGGAAGAATTTTAACAACCAACCCGATAAAGGAGGGACACACAATGCAAAAAAATATCAAGGAAATCATGATTGCCCTGCACAAAGTATTAAGTACAACCGTGTGGGTCAATGCAGATCGTCAAATCGTATCGCTTAGCGATGAATTACAAATCGGTCATAACAATGCACCACGTTCCATCGAAGATTTGCCGCGCGCGTCATTGGTTGGTGCGTATGTATCTTTACAAATTCGCACTGATAATTTTGATGTCGCCGCCGAAGCATTAGAAACAAAAGATTTGGCATTGCGAGTCAAAGAAATGGTCTTTGCCGAAGCAAAGCGGATTATGGACGCAGACAGCGATAAATCCACGAACGGTATCGCGATGGCGGCATAAAGTTTACACACAACAACACAAAGTTTCCGGGGTTCCGGAAGGAAGGAGAGCGTATCGGCGGGTAACCGCCGATATGTATTTTTATAAAAATACTATTTTGTTCTTGACCAAATTCCGTAATTTTTGCTAGCCTGTGGATGAGTCGAATATATTTCGATTCGGGGTTATAGCAAGGCCTCTTATACGTCCGGTGCATTGCATCGTTAATCAGACAGATTTCCGTTGTTTTTGCACCGTCAAGATTTTTGCCCCGTTGTTGGGGTGCTGATGGTTATAATGCATTGCAAAAGACCATCTAGGTCATTGACGTATATGATTTGCTAACACCCCGACATGTCGATTCGACATGTTCATTTAATGGTTGTTGATGGGGAACAAACAAAGGGAGCAAATCATGAAAAAACTTATAATTGCAATTATGTTGGTATTTGGGGTTGTGGGTGCTTATGCGGAAACCAGCGAAATCACGACTTCGCAACATTATGTCGATACTAATGCCGCAACAAGACAAGATGCGGCGCCGGCAAATAATGCAAATTCGGTTATGACTTATGATTCTGTGTCCCCCGACGGTATCGGTGCAAAAGCCATTTATGACACGACCGCCGCATACGGCGAACAAAAGTCTGCCTTGGTGACAGCGGCAACGGCAAACGTTGCAATTCAAAACGGAATAAACAGCGAATTTGTGTGCGCGAACCCACCAAAGTGCAATTTATGGGATTTAAAGGGATTTTACTCAACAAGCCTGCCCGCGGGTTATACCGAATTGGAATACATCGAAAGTACTGGGACACAATGTATTAATACCGGAAAAAAATATACAAGTAATAATTTTGAAATTACATGGGATGCGGTCGATACTACTACGGAAGCAGGGAGTACGTTGTTTGCTGCTACTGCTGTGGAACCGTGGTCTGGTGGATTGTATGGTTACGCCGCCTATAGAACTTATTGGATTGGAAATTCTGGTAATCAATTTCTCGGATATAACGGTTCATTATTGGGTCAAAGACATACATGGAAACTTGTCTCGCAAGATGCAGACCATTCTGTTAGTTTGTCACGAGACAATAATTTTGTTTCCAGTGCATATTTTACAGGTGATGTTAATAAAACACATAATATTTATTTGTTTTGTGGTGGTTGGGTTGACAATGATAATTCAAGGTTAACACAATTTGCTAAATGGAGGTTATATAATTGGCAGTTTCGGGATAATGGAGTTTTGGTTTTTAACGGCATTCCAGCCAAACGCAATAGTGATGGTATATCAGGAATGTATGATATAGTATCTGGGACATTCTTTAGTAATGTTGCAACATCTGGTGACGCATTTATCGCCGGACCGGTGGCAAGTTATGTTCCACAGAATCAATAAAACAAAACACCGGCATTTGCCAGTGTTTTTAATCTTTCATTGCGGGGATTATGACATCGTCATTATAGAACCCAAGCCATTTATTACCCGAGCCACAATAAATCTTTTCTAATGATGCGTTGTATTCGCGCAAGGCTTGGCTAAGCCGTTCTTCAATGTCTGCTTGTGCGCCTTGGTATCCGGCAAACCCACCCAACGCACCGCCAATGCCCGCCCCTTTAAGGGTCGTACCCAAACGCGCCTTGTTTGAAAAGTCAATAACATCACCATCAGACGCATCTAACTTTGCGACATTAAATTCTGTAATTTTATAATCGTTATCTTTGCCACATGAATAAGGTTGCCCCTTGCTGTCGCGGCGACAAATTACCGCGTCACCCGCGTGTGCGGATTTCCATGTTTTCCAATCATCGTCTTTGACACCAAATGCCGAATCCGGAAAATCTACTATGACCGCGGCAACCGGTGCACCCGCGCGTTTTTCGACCGTTGCCCGATAATATACCCCAGAATCGTCAATCTGCGTCGATTCTATTTTTTTCGTACGCGAATTAAAGTAATATTTGTCCGCATCCGCCAAGATTTGCGCCATTTCTTGCTGTTTGGTTGTTGCAACATCTTTGTTCGCAAGTCTTTTCACAACCAAAGTATCGTCGCGTTTGCAATCCGATTCGCCGTTATCGCAAATCACGATATTGTTATAATCCGCCGTCGCATACGCGTTTTTACCACTGAAACCCTCGGTTTTTTGAATCGTTCCCCAAAGGCACGTCGTGTCGCGACCTTCGAATTTGCATTTTTCAACACGCAGCACCGTATCCCCAATCGCCGCCATATTCCCAATGACTCCGCCCGCCGCCGCGTTCACGCCCGCATGAAGAATCGTGTCACCGGCAACTTTGCCTGAATAAGTGCTTGCCGCCATCAATGCCGCACCACCCGCCGCACCGATTGCCGTTGTCTTCATTTTTTCGGCACCCGTGCCCATAAGACCGTCTTCGCCGATTTCGTTTTTACCGACGATATTGCCACCCAATCCGCCAATCAATGCCGCCGCCGCGATTTTAAGCCCCGCTTTGTTTTTTTGCTCTTCGTTAAGAACACGGATAACATCTTCACGTGTTGGTTTTGCGTCCGCCGGGAAAACTACGTTCGCAATATCGGGCAAATACGATGAAGACGGAAATTCAGATATATTACAACGAATGCTGTCGCCCGCCGCCAATTTTCCGCGCGCGGTAACCGTATATTCAAGGTTGCCATTTGCACCCAATGCACGGACTTCGACCACCGAAACGCATGTCGCCGGACCGCCCGCATGATAACCGATTGTAGGCTTGTCCCAAACAAACTTACCGTCAGGATAAATCATAGCGCAACGATTCAATGTATCCATATCGGTTTCAGCATTTTCATCACCGTTTCTGATTCTTTCTGCAAGTTCTTGGTCTGCGACCGCAACCGGCAAATCCATCGCCACCGCAACATCAGGTTCAGCATATATAGTTTGTGTAT
Source organism: Candidatus Enterousia sp. (assembly GCA_045613345.1). Classification (GTDB taxonomy): domain Bacteria; phylum Pseudomonadota; class Alphaproteobacteria; order Rs-D84; family Rs-D84; genus Enterousia. Next base: position 20,563 of record JAZLAT010000001.1, on the reverse strand, counting down.
AATAACTCTGTTGGTCGGCAATATTTTTGTTTCGCGCTTCGTAATTTCGTGAAATATTACTGACGCGCAGTCCCGCCATCGCGTCGCCAACCGCCATAATAACGCCAAGAATCGAATAAAGATAATTGTTCACTTTCATACGCAAATTTCCCAATTTTTCCGCGCAAGTTTAGAACTGTAATCTTAAACGCGCACCAATATCTATTATGGACAGCCGACCGCTTTCATACCAGTTTGTATAGTGATACACACTGTCGTAATCTGCGGGGACTTCGCCACTGCCATCTTCTAATCCTGTACCGGTTGAAATCCATTCTGTTTCCGACATTACTATACTGCCCGATGTTTTAACCCTGCCAAGGTTCGCATAACGCGCAAAGAAATCCATCTTGATCCCACCCCCAAGGTCGGTTGTAAGACCGGCTTCGGCCATGAACGCCAGCTGTTCATTTGTGCCACCATTATGATATGCATATATGTCCGATACACCCGTCAACTTGTCTGGTATACCCGTAGTGGTGCTTAAATCAAGAATAATCTTGTAATAGTGATCATCATAAACCACATAGTCCGCAATTGTATTCAGTGATATACCAACACCCACACCAATATACGGGCGCAATGACCCGCCGTTCAGATATCCTGTATAAGAATCCAAATTATAATAAACATTTAACATTGTTGTATTCGCAGTTATCGCACCACCTTCGACACTGGCATTGACCGTTGCGGCACCCGTATCATCCGCCGTCATTACGGAATTTGGATAACTTATTCCCGAATAACGCGTGAACGAAAAATCTACACGAACATCATTGTTTAACGATGCACCTACGGACACTTGAAGCGGTATAACCGTATCGGTTTCAAAACTCGCATCACCAAACGCGCCCGGCACATAATATGCTTCTCTTTCGCCCGCATAGTCCGCATTCATAGAACCCGAAACACTTGCCGCATATGCCGCCGACAAACCAATATATAAACCACTGTCCGCCAAACGGTCATAATCTGCGGGTTGATAATACCGACGACCCGCCGCGCTTGCCGAACCAACCATAGGCAACGCACCCGTCACCCGCGTTGGCGCCGCCGCAATTCCCGAATTTACCGTTAAAACAGTGCTGTTGGTTGCGGGCAACTGAACCGTATTACTGCGTGCATATTGCTGCTGATACTGCTGTTGATACTGCTGTTGATATTGGGGCACATTTTGTGCGCCAGAATAATTTTGATACACCGGATAAGCGGCACCCACCACATTTGGCGCGGCGACACAAAAACCCAATAAAGCGGCAGAAATGCTTGCTTTTTTCATTCTCTTTTCACTACCTTTCTTGGGGTATTATATCACAAAATTACCATTAAAAAAAGTGTTTTATGAAAAAGCGGGTTCGTGTGAACCCGCCTTTTGTTTATACCATTCCACAATTAAAAGCGAATATTTGCGCGAACGCCAACTTCTGCCTTGACATCTGTACCATTCTGGGAATTTGCATGAGAATGGTCAAATGTGTATTCGCCGAACAGTGAAACTTGAACACTGTCCGTGATTTGGTTTGCAACAACCGCAGACAAAATGTATTCGTCCCAACCATCGTTCATATCCGCGGTTTTTGCCAACAAGGTTGCCGCAGCCACAGGATTAACACCCGCTGTATGAATAGATTTCACACCATTGTCGGTATGTTCAACAAAGCGGAACCCGCCACCGAACGACCACGCATCATCTATTTGATAGAACGCGTTCACACCCATTGTAATTTCCTTGGTTGATTTCAAATCAACCGCGATTTCATCTGGAAATCCCATAAGAGCCAGCGCAGATGTATCAATTTTGTTATTATGGTTGCCAAATGTCTGCAAGTATTCCGCAAACACAGACGCCGTGAAATTAGACCATGTTTTGCCAAAACGAGTCCCCAAAACCGCACCCCAACGACCATTCGAGAAGTTGTCATATTTGAAATCTATATTTCCAGCAGTTAATTTTACAGAACCCTTCATTGGTGATACGCCGGACAAGTACGCTTCACCATAGACGTCCCACGCAACATTATCCAATGTTTCAACCACACGATAATTTAACCCTAAACGTCCACGATGCATACCCTTGCGGTCGATATCATCATTTTGTGTCCAACCCAACAACAAGTATGCCGACATACGGTCCGTAATACCATAACTGAAATCTTCGGTAAAGCGCCATACCGGAAATTCCACCGCACCATCATGATTCTTTAATTTCATCGCATCGGTATGATCCGCCTTTTTATACATCACACCCGCGCCTGTCTTGGACGCAAATTCACCTGCGCGCGGTATAAACAATGGGTTTTCCATGTTTGTTGTTACACCCGCCATTGCCGATGTTGCGACTGCCGCAGATGCGACCGCCATTCCCAAAATTTTTTTCATAATTTATCCTTTTGTTTTTTGTTAAACAAACCAACCCCCATTATTGGCAAGATTGGTGACACATCCCCACACCGCCCATTATTGGCAACAGTGTTTGTTATAGGAATATGACCCCACAATGATTGCGTAAATTTAAAATAATGTCAAAACAATTATGCATACATTTAAAATTTGACTATTTTAAAAAAATTGTGTAGATTTCTGGACAAAGAGACTTTATACATGAGCAAAAGCATAATGATTTCAAAAGAAAATGCAGAAAAGCTGGAACGCGCTTATAAAAAATTATATGCGATTTTGGTTCGCGTCTATTTGCACCAAAATAAAACCAACGGTCAATCTTGGCACAACGCAATCGGCGATATGGACAAGATATTAAATGTACACAATGCGGAAAAAGAAACAAACCCGGTGATTCGTTTTTTGTTTGAACTTTTCAAATCGCACAAATCCACCGTGGCAAAAAAATGTATGAAATCCCCAAATCGATATAATGTTGTGTCTGTCAAAAAAAGTTACACCAGTGGGGAACTGCAAACCGCAATATTAAAGTTTGAACAAATTATAAAAGTTGTAACTCAACAGAGTGTTACAAGTTCACACCAAACAGAAACTCCAAATATTTTGCCAACCATGCCAATTTACGGTCGGACCCAACCTTTCTATGATTGGATTGAAAAAACTATTGATCCGGCGGATATAGAAAAACTTGAAGCCGACCCACGGCAACTTGAAATTCTTTACAACAAATATATCAAGCAACAAAAGCACAGATAAGGATTGTGCGTTATGCAAACAAATAAATTGGATTTACAAACAAGACATCAAATCTGTCGGATTTATGTTGATTTATGCAACGTATGTTTCAAACTTTATAAAACTGCTGGGCTGGCCGATGCTTCTTCTTACCACTATGCATGCAAAGCTTTAACAAGATGGATCAAAGACTTTCAAATGGATTATGCCGAAAGCCCAGAGATTTTATATTTGACACGTGTCAATGATGTGCATAATCGCATTTTAAATAAAAAATTTCCCGAAACACCATCGCAAAACGAAAGTAAAATTTTTGCAGAACGCATAAGTGCGGCTATTGACGACTTGGACAACGAACTGTCCAAACATATTTCGGCACTGCATACTATTGTGACCAAAGGTAAAATACCAACAAAACTGTTTGCGCGTGCGCCAAAAGAAATGGCCCAAGAAGCAGCCGAAATATCTAAAATGGCGCCCGAGATGGTTCGTAAGTTTAAAATCCCAGAAAAATGCGTGATTGCAGTTGACGAATCAAAACCTAATAATGTTTTGCGTAAACCAACGGAACACGTCGATTCGTATGGCCAGCGCTTTAATGCGATTAAAAAGCAAAACATTCGGCGCTTTTATAACACGCGTCATAAATAATTATTTCCGTTTATAAGCCAATATCAATGGTTGCATTTTTGACCAATGTTCATGCGGCACCCATTCGCGTGGAATTCTAATGGCGTTGCCTTGACCAGCGGACATTTTTGGTTGAACCGTATCGTTTGCGGCATTTATAATTTTTTCAACATGGACCGTCGCGCCACACAATTCGTTTGGTAATATAAATGTTATATCGGTATCTGTTTTAATCTCGTTCCTTAATTCCATTATTATACAATCATTATGCACGGCGGTAATGACACCCGCGGCGTGATAATCAGACAACGAACGCGCCGATTCAAAATTATGCGCTGTGTCTGGCAAAGGCCCATCAAAGAACGCCGTTGTATATCCCCGCGATTCCAGCACGTTTAACATTTCCATATATGGTGCGGGGTCAAAGTGTTCGGGGTTGCGCGCATAAGCATCAATCGCGGCACGATAAGCGTGCACAACGGAACCAACATAATATTCACTGCGGTTGCGACCTTCAATTTTTAACGAATCTGGACCGGCAGAAATAACCTCACCCAATCGCGGCATAAGGCACAAATCACGCGAATTCAAGATATACGCGCCACGGTCGTCTTCTTCCAAAGGCATTTCCAAACCACTTTCTTTTTCGCGCAAAACCACATCGTATTTCCACCGACACGGCTGTGCGCACGCGCCACGATTTGACGGTCGCCCAGTAATAAAGTTGGACAGCAAGCATCGACCCGAATACGCCATGCACATCGCGCCGTGAATAAAGATTTCCAATTTAATATCTGGGCAAGCTTGACGAATAGAAATAAAATCGCTGTGCGAAACCTCGCGCGCCAAAACACACAGCGATGCACCCGCCCTTTGCCAAAATTTAACGGACGCCGCCGAACAGATATTTGCCTGGGTCGAAATATGAATCGGAATTTCGGGGTGATTTTCCCGCACCCACAATAATACCCCCGGGTCCGATACTATCAGCGCATCCGGTTCCAGGTATCGTATATTTTCCGACACGCGCGACATATTTGCATATTCATTGTCGTGCGCAAACAGATTGAATGCCAAATAAACCTTGCGACCCGCGGCATGCGCCAATTCTATACCGGTGCGCACTTCATCGGTTGTGATTTTTGCACGCGCGCGCATAGAAAACCCGGGCAGCCCAGCATAGATAGCATCCGCGCCATAAAGTATCGCCGTTTTAAATGCGTCCAATGTTCCCGCCGGCGCCAAAAGTTCTGGCATTTTTATCATTATGAATTAATCCTAAGTCACGCATTCGCTATTTTCAAGATTTTTTTTGTAAATTTTTCTTGCTTTAATGCGCGCAATATGTATAATTCATTTTGCATTGCCAGTTTAGCTCAGTTGGTAGAGCATCTGATTTGTAATCAGAGGGTCGTTGGTTCAAGTCCGACAACTGGCACCAGAAATTTTCTTTAATAAAATAAAACGGAACAATTGGTTCCGTTTTGTTTTTTGTTGTGTGTCGTTTATTTTTGTTCTTCCGTCGCACGTGCGGCTTCGTGTCGTTCAACCGCATTCGCAACACTTTCTATTTGCAACAATTGGTTTTCCAATGCACTGCGTTCGGAATTTTTATATCCTGTTTCTTCGTCCGATTTTTTTACAGACACAGATTCAGATGCTTTCGTATCCGATGCCTTGTCATCAACCACGCGCGGATTTATCAGGTTATCATATATCTTTTGTGCTTCGCGCGAACCTTCGATATCACGCAACAACAGTTTACTTGTCGGTCCCGGTATAAACCATTCATCTAATTTTTCCGCGGTCAATTGCATAATTGGGCGTGTACGTGCCTCTGACAGCCAATGTGGAACGCGCGGACTGTCCGAGAAATACCAAAGTGCAACCCAATATGCCACCCCCATAACCACAATACCACGCACAATACCAAATATCACCCCCAATGTATGATCAGTGACATTCATAATGCTTGCCTGAATCCGGTCGCGCAATTTCTGGTTAAAGAACCCAACAATCAGCAATATGACAAAGAACACCACAAAGTATGATGCAACCAGTGTTCCAACCGTCGATTCAGTTAAACCGAACCAGCCTTGGAGTAATTTATCCAACATCGGCGACACAAATCGCGCCGTTACCGCCGCCACGACCCAAGACAATGTCGCCACGGTTTCATAAATACCACCGCGAATCGTCGCCCAAACCGTTGACGCCAACAATATGCCAACATAAACATAATCCAACCAAGTTAAACCGAACATCGTTTATCCGTTTTATTTTTTATTACCTTTACGCGTCAAGACAAAACCAAGCCCCACAACCAACGCAATCAAAATCGCATAGAAAACCCAGCCACTGTCGGATTTCCGTGCGACATTCACATCAATTTTTTTTTGTGCGTCTTCGTTCACAATGACTTCACGTTCGACAATCGCACCCGCGCGCTCTGAATGTGCGGCACGAAAAGCATCCGCATCAGATTCCATAGACTTTTTATTTTCTGCCGCAACTTTTTTTGCCGCATCATCTAAATCCACCGCGACCGCCGCACGCAATTCATCAGCAACCGAGTCACCATAACCTTGGAAACATTTTTCACCGACGACCAAGACCGGCACACCACCCGATTCGTATTCGCACTTTTTCAACACTTCTATAAATTCCGGTTGATTTGCGGCATTTGTAACATCAACCGTAGTTACTTTTAATGTCGGGTATTCATAAATCAAATTTTGCGATACAAATTCCCGCGCATGATGACAGTGCGGGCATGTCGGCGAATAGTAAATCGTCATATCCGCAGCCATCGCATTTCCAATAAACATCGCACCCAGTGCAGCACCTAGCATTTTATTCATATAAAAACTCCTTTCGTTTGCATACTGATTATAGAAAGAATCGCATTAATTGTGCAAGCAGTTTTTTACAAAAAATAAACTATTTTTCCTGTATGCAAAACACCTATATTTTTGTAGAATATTCGTAAAGGAGTCTGAACATGTTTAAAATGACTGATTATCCGTTACCATTTCGTGAAACAGACATAGAACCATATATGTCCGCCGAAACAGTTCGTATTCATTACGGACGACACTTGGCAACATATATTGCAAACCTTAACAAACTTATTGCGGATACCAAGTATGCCGATATGGATTTGCGTGAAATTATTATTGCAACCGTCAACAAGCCCGATGCGCAAAAAATCTTTAACAACGCCGCGCAAGTTTTTAATCACGAATTCTTTTTTAATTGTTTGGGGCGCGGAAATAATGCAACACCAGATTTAATATCTGATGCGTTCGGTGGTGTTGCAGAATTCCGTGAAAAATTCAAATCGGTTGCAAACAATGTCTTTGGTTCGGGTTGGGTTTGGGTCGTGCAAGACGGCGATAAGAAATTGGAAATTATCGCTACAAAAAATGCCGACACACCAATTGCACACGGTATAAAGCCGATATTGACATTGGACCTTTGGGAACATGCCTATTATTTGGATTATCAAAATCGACGTTCAGATTTTGTGGATAACTTCTTGACCAATATGATTGATTGGAAGTTCGTTATTGATAATATGAATATGTAATTCTATGCGGCAACACGAATCATTCGCACATCATCAAATTCTGCATATCGATTAAATATTGACTGTGCGCGTGGGCACATTGTTAGAATCTTGCGATGCGTGCGCCGCGCAAAGTCCGCAACACACCGCACCAGCTCGCGACATAAATCTGTACCATTGAATTCTGCATCGATGGTCGTAGATTCTATAATAAGTCTGTCCGTACCAACGGTGATAATATCTATTTTGCCGATTTGTTGACCGTGATATTTTGCACAGAATCCATTTCCATTTGGTAAAGTTTCATATTCAATGTCGGTAGGCATTTTATTTGGCTTCCTTTGCATGCAACATAGCACGTACGAAACCAACTATAAATATGAATGTTTGCCAAAAACGTGGTATATTTTCCCGTCGCAATCATAAACGCGCAAAATTCCGTGCAATAATGCGACCACTGCGCCGCAGTGCACTTGATTCTTCCGCCGACATGCGCGGTGTCAAAGTCACCGCGACACCCGCACCGCCAACAACACGTGGCAAAGACATCGCAACCGCACGCGCACCATTTCCCGAAACCGCCGATACTGTCAAAATTCGCCGTTCGTCGTTTATGATGCAACGCAATAAATCTGCAACCGCCGCACCGATACCGTCCCATGTTGCGCCACGACCTTGGATAATTTCATATGCAGCATTATGGACGCGATATTCGATTGTGTTGCGCGCGCTTTGCGAAATCGGATTTTTCGTTTGTCGGCAAAAATCATCCAACGACAATCCGCCAACCGTAACCGAAGACCAATCAATCACGCTGCTGTCGCCATGTTCGCCCATTACATAAGAATGAATAGATTGTGGTGACACCGATAATGTGCGCGACAAAATTGTCCGCAACCGTGCCGTATCCAGCATGGTTCCTGTACCAATCACTCGTGCGGGTGGCAGACCAGAAAGTTCTTGTGCTAACATAACCATAACATCCAACGGATTTGTTACCAGAATTAAAATTACGCGTCGTGGGTCAACATTTACCATCACACGCGGAACAATATCACGTATCACATCGGCGTTATTGTTCAGCAAATCCATTCGCGTTTCGCCGGGTTTCTGGTTTGCCCCAGCGGCAATTATAACAATGTCCGATCCGCGAATTCCACGATAGTTATTTACCGCACTGATTTTTACATCGAATCCAAAAACCGCCGCATGCCCCAAATCTTCGGCCGCGGCGCGTGCGCGCGCACCATCGCGATCAAACAAAACCATTTCATGCACCAAACCAGTATTTTTTACGGCGGTCGCAACCGCAGACCCAACCGTTCCAACACCAATAATTGCTATCTTCATATTTTTCTCCCGTTAAATATATTATAGCACATTTTGATGAGCGGTGGTAGTGGTTAGTGTAAGTGGTGTACTGTCCAATTCACGAGCTGGTGAAATCAAAGATTTGTTGCAGTTTGGGAAAGAAGTTAAAACTTTCTTACAGATTCAAACATAAACATTTATTTTTGACGCCACTTTGAACAATGTGCAGCAAGTTCCTTTAATGTTTCATACGTAAGATAATGGGGAATATACGGATTCCACAAATCTTCCATTCTTGGTAATGGCGTTGGTGCCGGATACTTATTAATATTTTTTGCATCATATATCATGGCGTATTTTCTGACCAGGTTTGCCTCCGCATTATCGTAAAAATGGCTTCTATAGAGCCAAAGAAAACTACGGGGGTCGTATGCGCCCTCGCGCGAAAACGGGTCTTCCGACAAGTCAATTTCTTTTTCACGGATGTCTTCTAATTCTTGCAATGCCGTTTCCTGCATCAAGTCATGACAATATTGTTTATATTTTGCACAAGTATCAGACACTATTTGTCTTTCGTTTTCATATTCTACGACCATTTGACGCAAGTTATTTTCTTTTAAAGTATCATAATTTTCTGCCATTTTTTATCCTTTGTATCGCGCTGATTGTATCAACAAAATCATCAATGTCTACAGAAAATTGTCATTATCTGCAGAAAAGTTCGAAATTTGGCGAAAAGGGATCGGTTTTCAATACCATATTTCCGAACTCGTAAAAATATTGAAATTCTAACAAAAAACGCCACTTTTGTGGCGTTTAAAACATTTCGATCGGCACTTTGTGCCTGCGCGGCATTCCTTGACGCATCGCGATAAAATCGCTCTGCTACTCATTGTGGCAGTCCCAACGGGAATGTAAATTCCCAACCATCACATAAAATGTGACGGTTGGGCCCCTTTCGGCTCGTAAGGTAAAAACTGCGCCTGCTTGTTTTTACCAACTCCGCACTCGAACCCTGCGGGTTCAATTCCCGGGGATACCAGATAAACATAAAATTCGGCCGATAGCCGAATTTAATTTTTATGGCAGTCCCAACGGGAATCGAACCCGTGTTACCGGAATGAGAATCCGATGTCCTGACCGCTAGACGATGGGACCGAATACAGCGTGATATTTTAAACTATTTATTTTATTTTTCAACCGTTTTAATCTGTTTGACCCAATGCGTCATATCGGCGCGGGTGCGCGGAAAGTATTCGTCCGCCAAATCATAAATAACATTTTGTCCGCGGTACCCCCGTGCACGCAAGAATTTTTCAGACCGCGTATTTTCTGGCGCGGTGCGCGCATATATTTTTTCCACCGACCGTTTGTCGCGCGCGTATTCTTCCGCCAATTCCAATGCTTGCGCGGCGACCCCGGTTCCGCGACATTCAGGCATTACAAACATCCACACTTCGGCATGCGGCGCACTTCTGCACAATCGGTCAAGCCCAATAACGCCGGCAAATTTGCCGTCCACGCGAATTATGAATTTATGATTATACGGCAAATCACACAGCACCGTCGCCAATTTCTCTATACACAGGTTCATAAATAAAACCCGAAACAGTTTTTGTCCTGACACATTTGCCCACCAAAACCAAGGTGTTAAACTTGCACGGTCGGCACACACCGCAGAATTTAATTCACGGAATTCGGAAATAATTTTTCGCAAATGAAAACGTTCTATTTTCATGTCCATAGTATGCCCCAGAGCCCAGTAATTATAAAAAACTTTCTTGCAATTGCAACAAATATGCGGTAATTATTTGATGTAGTTTTGTACAGGAAGGAAAACCCAAAATGACGAAATTAATGCAGTTTGAAAATATGCCCAAAACAATAATGGGATTTTATTTGCATTACGCAATACGTAAAATGCCACTGTTATTGTTGGCTGTGGTATTGTGCAAGACAATTATGGGGTTTGATAACGTTCTGTGGCCTTTGTACCAACGCTGGATTGTTGCAATGTTGGAAAATGTGCCGTCTGGGATGAATTTAATGAAGTGGTGCGCCCCAACAATCCTGTTGATATTTTCATTGGATATGGGGTTGAATATTTTTGCGCTGTTAAGAAATTGGTCTATTGATGTTTTTCGACCCAAGGCGGCACGGCAAATGTCTGAAACCTTGACAGACTATGTTCATTTGCAATCAATGTCTTTTTGGACTAACCGCATGGCTGGTGAAATTTATTCACGCATAGACGATATTATCAAAGGTCTGGACGCAATAGTATATGATGTCTTGAATGTTACAATTTTGTTTGTAACGGCAATTATAAATTCTTTGGCATTATTGACTGTGAACCAATATGTTGCGATTGTCTTTGGTATTATATTTATACTGCGTGTATTATTTGTTTGGTATATGCGCAAGCCAATCAAAAAAGCATCTAAAAATTATGCTGATATAAATGCAAAATTAAATGGGAAATTGGTGGACAGCTTTTCTAACGCCATCAGTGTCAAACTTTTTGCAAACATAAAACGAGAACATGAGTATTTGGCCCCAATACGGTCTGAACATGTTATCAAAAAACGTATATCCAGTTTTTGGCAAAGATTGTCTTTGTCGGTTCCAAATTTTATATGGAGTGTGATGTTTGCTGTGACATTGATTTTTTGTGTGTATTTATATGCGCGGGGACAAATGACCGTAGCTGACGTAGTATATGCTATATCTGTGTATATTATAGTTGTTTCCAGCATTGGTATAATAATGGATGTTGTCCCCACAGTTATTGAAAGGTTGTCGGCGGCATCCAAGGCGTATAAAGAACTGGTTGTGCCAATCGAAGTGACCGATGCGCCGAATGCGGTGGATTTAAATGTAAAACATGGCAAGATAGAATTAAAAAACGTTTCGTTCAAATATAAAAATCGGTATGTGTTGCGCGATTTGTCTTTGACAATTAAACCTGGTGAACGCATTGGAATTGTTGGTGCATCGGGTGCGGGTAAAACGACACTGGTGAATTTACTGATGCGTTTTTACGATGTTAAACGCGGCGCAATTTTAATTGACGGTATGGATATTCGCGATGTGCGCCAAGATTCTTTGCGCGAAAACATTTCTTTTATTCCCCAAGAACCCGCGATGTTCAATCGGACTATACGTGAAAATATTGCGTATGGTCGTCCCAATGCAACCGATGCCGATATTCGTCGTGCGGCAAAAAATGCGTCTGCGGATAAATTCATTATGATGACCGAGAAAAAATATAATACAATGGTTGGCGACCGCGGAATAAAACTGTCGGGTGGTCAACGTCAAAGAATTGCGATTGCACGTGCATTTTTGAAAAATGCGCCAATATTGATTCTGGACGAAGCGACCAGTGCATTAGACAGTGAAACCGAGGTTGCAATTCAACACTCGTTCGAAAAACTGTCGCACAACCGCACAACTATTGCGATTGCGCACCGCCTTTCGACATTACGCAACATGGACCGCATTGTTGTACTTGATAAAGGACGCATTATCGAATCAGGCACACATAATTCGCTGTTGCGGAAACGCGGTGCGTATGCGCGGCTTTGGAAAATGCAATCCGGCGGATTTTTACAGGACGAAATCAACAAATAATTTTTACTGTTGACCTGGGGTGCAAATTTTTACTAACATATTCGGCATGAGGAAAATATTATCGTTTTTGTTGGTGTGTTTTCTGTGCGGCATGGCGCACGCGGCGGACTATCGTGCGGCGATTGTTGCTGATATGGACACCGGGCGTGTCCTGATCGCCGAGCATGCGAACGAGCCGAATTATCCTGCGAGTCTGACTAAAATTATGACTTTGTATTTGACGTTTGATGCGTTGGAACATGGACGTTTGCATTTGGACGATTATTTAATCGTGTCGCAAAATGCCGCAGACGCCGCACCGGTAAAATTGGGGCTTAGCGCGGGTTCAAAAATCCGTGTTGAAGATGCGATAACTGCGGTTGCGGTTTACAGTGCAAATGATGTCGCGCGTGTGTTGGCAGAAAATTTAAAAGGCGGAAAGGAGGGAACTTTTGCGTCGCTGATGACGCGTGTGGCGCGGGAGATTGGATTGTCACGAACGAATTTTGAAAATTCTTCGGGGTTGCCAGACGACGACCATTTATCGACGGCGCGTGATATTGCATTGCTGTCTATGGCGGTTTATCGGCATTTCCCGCAGTATTGGCATTTCTTTGGAATTAAAACGTGGGTGTATAACGGCAAAACTTATACGAACGGGAATCGGTTGTTGGAAACATATCCGGGGTGCGACGGTATGAAGACGGGATACACGAACAAGTCTAAATACTCACTGGTTGCGACGGCGGTGCGTGATGGTCGACGCTTGATATCGGTGGTGTTAGGTGCGGAAAACAAAGATATTCGCGCGGCGGTTTCAACAAATATGTTAAATCGTGGATTTGAAATGTTGAATATTGCTGCGCCAGTGATTGCCAAACAAAGCACAACCGTACCGGCGCCGGTAACTTCGCCCATCGTGCAGAAATATGCCGATGATGCACCACGTATTAAACAAAACTATGCGCCGGCGCCGATTACAACTGGCGGCGTTGGGGTTCAATTTGGTGCGTTTTCTAATATGGATTCGGCAAATTCTATGATTGCACGCGTAAAGAATGCTTTGGGTGCGACTGCACATATAGAGCCAAACGGAACGGGGTTGTACCGTGTGCGCGTGACGGGATTGACCGAATCTGCCGCCCAAGATTTAAAAAATCGTGCAACGGTTGCGGGAATTGATTGCTATGTGTTTCATTGATTGATATTATTGTGCCATGAATCCAAAAATAGAAAAACTTATTAAACAATTTGCGCGCCTGCCCCGTGTTGGAAATCGTGCGGCGCGGCGCATGGTTTTGGGACTTTTGCAAGACAAAACAGGTCGCATAGATTCATTGGTTGATGCTTTGAATGATGCTAATCAAAACATACACGCGTGCCCAGTGTGCGGAGTTTTGACAGACCGTGCGAATGACCGATGCGAATACTGTCGTGATGCGGCGCGTGCAAATGGTATGCTTTGCATAGTGCGTGATTTGGGCGATGTGTGGACTTTGGAAAAATCCAATATCTTTAATGGGCGGTATCATATTTTGGGTGGATTCCTGTCGGGTGTGATGGGTGTAACGCCCGATGATTTGAACATAGCGGGTTTGTCTGCACGTATCCAAGATGAACAAATAAATGAAATTATTTTTGCTTTGCCGAATACGGTCGAAGGGAAAACTACGCAACAATATATTATGTCTTTAATCAATAATGAATCCACGAATGTGCAATTCACCGAGTTGGCTTCTGGTGTGCCATTGGGTGGCGATTTGGACTATATTGATGACGGCACACTAAGTTTGGCGTTTGGGGGACGCAAGACAATATGATAAACGCACTTGAATCTTTGCCCCCAGTATCAGAAATGATGCGCGATGCTGGATTAGAACCCAAGAAACAATTTGGTCAAAACTTTTTGTTTGATTTAAATTTAACTGGCAAAATTGCGCGCGCAGTTCCCAACATAGAAAACTCAACAATTATTGAAGTCGGTCCGGGACCGGCGGGATTGACAAGGGCATTGTTGTTGGCGGGCGCGCACAAAGTTATCGCAATCGAAAAAGACAAAACAACCGCGCCAATTTTATCGCAAATTGTTAACGCATCAAACGGTCGGTTAAATGTTATTTATGATGATGCTTTGCGTGTTGATATGGCGAAACTTGCGGGTGGGGAATTTTCAATCTGTGCAAATTTGCCATATAATGTCGGAACGGAATTATTGGTGAATTGGTTACACGATGTTGCAAACGGCGCGCCGATAAAATCAATGACTTTGATGTTTCAACGCGAAGTCGCAATGCGGATTGTTGCCCACACAGGCGATACAGAATACGGACGTTTGGCGGTCTTGACCGATTTGATTGCGGATGCAAAAATTTTATTTGGTGTGCCGTCAACCGCTTTTGTTCCGCGACCACGCGTGGAAAGCGCCGTCGTGCAAATTATTCCAAACGCAAATAAAATCAAAAACATTGGAAATATTGATTCTGTTGAAAATTTAACTGCACGTCTGTTTGGAATGCGTCGCAAGATGATACGCGGAATTATGCGCGATGTTGATTGGAATATTTTTGGTTTGAATGGCACAGAACGCGCCGAAAACTTGCCCCCGCAAAAATTTTTAGAAATTGCAAAAAAATTGGTTGCATAAGGTATATGTTTTTTTGCTATAATCCATATTGGAGCAAGGAGAGAGAATTATGTCGCTTTCGGTTTTAATATTTTTTGCGATTATTTTTGTATTGGTGTTTTTATTACGCACTGTGCGCGTTGGGGCTTTGGTTGCGTTTTTGGTTGCAGGTATGATTTCGGGTCCGTATGTGTTGGATTTGTTCAAATTAAATGAAACATGGACTTTTCTTGGAAATTTAGGAATTTTATTTTTATGGTTCACAATTGGACTGGAAATAAATATGAAACGCCTTTGGCAAATGCGACGCACAATATTCGGTCTTGGTGCAGCGCAAGTCATGATGGTTGCGATAATGCTGTTTCCGATTTTGTTCGGCGTAACAACTTGGTCGGTTATGGGCGTGATAACTGTATCATTATTGTTCGCCATGTCCAGCACTTCCGAAGATATGCAATTATTGACTGACAGAAATCAATTAAATACTAAAACAGGACACCAAGCATTTTCTATTTTACTGTTCCAAGATTTGTTATCAATTCCTTTACTTGCTATGTTGCCGGTATTTGCGGGTCGTTCTTTTAATCTGGGCGCAACAATAATTGATGTTGTTGTGACATCGGTTACACTTATCTTTGGTGTTGTTGTAATTGGGCGCTTTGTTTTGAATCCATTGATGCGGCGTGTATCAAAATTAAAATCGCGCGAAGCATTTTTATTGGTTGTAATGTTGAACATTACACTGTGGGCGGTGTTGCTGGACCTGATGGGATTACCATCGGGATTGGGCGCATTCTTGGCGGGTATGTTGATGTCAGAAACAATTTACAGCCACCAAATACGCGCAGAAATCACACCTTATGCACTGTTGTTCTTGTCATTGTTCTTTATCTCGCTGGGGATGGGATTAAACCTTAATGTATTAGCAGACAATTGGTACATCGTTGTTGGCGGTATGATTGGTTTAGTATGCATAAAGTTCTTTGCGCTGTTTATGGTGGCGCGCGTGCGTAATGTCCCATTAAACGATGCACGTCTGATTGCGTTGATTTTAAGCCAAGGCGGTGAATTTGCACTGTTGATGTTTCAAACGATGAAAACCAGCGGAATTCAGGCTGTGCCCGCACCCGACCAAGAAATTTTAACCGCAATAATTATTCTTTCGATGATGACAACACCTTTCTTGTTGGCGTTGCATGACAAGATTGACCGCGCGACAAAAATGTTTGCAAAATCGCGCAGCCGTCAACTGAACACATATGGAAACGAAATCGCACCAGAAGTCCTGATTTGTGGATTTGGTCGTGTTGGACAAATTATTGCTTATGTTTTGGGAACGAAAAAAATTCCTTATGTTGCGCTGGATTTAAATGTGAACGCAGTAATGATGGGGCGCGAACATGGGTACAATGTATTCTATGGTGACAGCACAAATACAAGCGTTTTACGTGATTTTGGTTTGGCATCGCGTCGTGCACGTGCGGTTGTGATTGCACTGGACAATACTAATACTGCACGAAATGCGGTTTTAAGTGTGCGTTCGGTTGCGCCAAAAATCAAGATATTTGCACGCGCACGAAACTTGGCTGAAACGCGCGCATTGTTAAAAGATGGCGTCCAAGAAGCGTGGCCAGAAACAATCGAATCGTCACTGATGTTGGCACGCGGAGTATTGGGGCAATTGGGAATATCAAATAATGTTATTGCAGAATTATTAAACGAGATGCGTGCAGAAAATTATGCAGAATTAGATAACGCAATAACCGACCAAAACAACTAAAAAAAACACCGACCATTTGGTCGGTGTTTTTATTTTTGTTTTACCATAATCGGATTTATAATTATTGCACCAACAGTATTAATACGTCGCGTTCCATACAGAATTCCAAGTATGCGCGCATATAAATCTTGTTCCGAAGATTTTTCGATAACCGAACTATCAATATCGATACCAAATTTTGTTTTAATTGCTTCGCGTATGTTTTCGGTATCAGAACTTTGAACATTTACATCTTGCAATATTTTAACAATTTCTTGTTTTGTAAAAGTCCCCATTATTTTACCTTTTTATTTTGAATATGATTGCGACATATTGCGTAAAGTATCGCCCAAATGATTTTCAAATTTTATTTTATTATTCAATATCTTGAATTGTGCATTACGCAACGCATCCAGCCATGCCTTATTTTGGGCGGACAAGCCCGATTGCGGAAATGCCGTATCATATTTGTATGCAGTATTCACCGCCGTATCAAAAGGTTCATAAAAATCCATAGTTGCATGTGCGATGATTTTATTTACCACAGGTTCAACATCTGCATCAGTCAACAGCCCCCGATTATATAAGATGCAAATGTCGCGCATTGTCACCTTGCCCGGAAATTTCAAATACATTATCAAACAAATTTGTGCATATTCACGCGGTGACAAATATTTATTTTTTTCTTGTGCAGATTTAATTGCAAAAATGGTTGTGCGACCATCAAAATACCCCTGCTTGTTCAGCAATGCTGTTTCCCATATATCAAAGATTGCGCCCGCACCTTTCAATTTTTCATACTTTAAATCATTTGTGACCGTGCCATGCGAAGCCATAACTTTACACACAGCATAATAATCCGAATCCGACATTTTATCGGCACGCACATGTAAAATCTGGTCCGGATACAGGGCGATTGCAAATTTGCAAAGTTCCAAATATTCCGACGCCGTCAAATGCAATTTATCCAAATCCCTGTTTGCATCCCACCAATTATAGCAAGACACACGAATATCACGATAAAGTTTTTTCAATTGTTTGTTGGTCATTTTTACCCCCTTTGGTTGGGTTCAATTTAATTCTTGCACAACTTGACCCACTGTCAAGATATATTTATCGTATTTTTATCGTTTGATTTTATTTATCTATGTTGCTATATTACTTTGGTTGAACCAAGGATGGGCGACATGAAACGAATATTAAAAATCTTTTCGGGAATTTTGGGAATTGTATTGTTGGACCAAATTACCAAGGGTATATTGTTGTATTTGATTACTGGCGCGGTGTTCCCAATTGGTCCCGCATGGACGGTTGTACCAGTGCCTTATCTTATGCGCCATGTGACAAACTTTTTCAATATAGTCTTTACATGGAATCCGGGGACGGCGTTTTCGCTGTTTCGTGCGACGGGTGACAAAACACCAATTGTTATGACACTTATAACGGCGGCGATTATTGGGTTGATTTTATACTATCTTGTTCGCCGTGCGAAAAAGTATGAAGTTGTGCCGTTGACATTGATTGCTGGTGGCGCGATTGGCAACTTGGTTGATCGCTTACGCTTTGGTGCGGTGGTTGATTTCTTGGACTTTCATATTGGCGGGTTGCATTGGCCATCGTTCAATGTTGCCGATATTTTCATTACGGTTGGTGTGTTGCTTTACATTTTGAATTGGTGGATTGCGCGTCGCCGTTGTTTAAAAAACTTAAAAGGATAAAAAATGGTTCAGTTTTTGGATAATAATAATTCAGGGTTCGCCGCATGGAATGCGAATCGTAACGCCGCGGCGACGGCAAAACCACGTTCGCGCTTTGGTGGATTCTTTTGGTGGTTTATTTTATTCTTGGGGTCTTGGTGGTTGATTGGTCAATGGACAAAACCGACGGACGCACCAAAGCCAACCGAGGCGGATGTTGCGATTGTATCATCAGACATTACCGAAGTGCCAATGCGCACAATCGAATCAGATAAAATCCGTTTTGATGTGCGCGGTCTGCGTGTTGCGAATATTGCGATGTCTGATTATGCCGCAAAGTTTGATGACGCAGAACGCGTTAAATTATTAGGCGACAACGGCGACTTTGCCGAGGTTGGATTGACCGCAACCGGAACAACCGCGCCCGATGCGCGCACGGTGTGGAAAGATAATGACGGCAAAATGACTTGGCGTAATTCTGATGGTGTCATATTTACGCGCGAAATTTCAGTTGATGGATATTTAATTACCGTCACCGATACGGTTGAAAACAAAACCAAGAACGATTTAACATTTGCGCCGTATGCGCGCATAGTCCGTGGTGCGCACGCGAATTCTGCGGGTGTTGCGACGGGCGCAGTGACGAATACTAATTCGCGCGTGCGTTATGTTGATTGGGCAAAATTGTCGAAACAATCTTATGCGTATTCCACCACAAACGGATTCATCGGGTTCGCCGACCAATATTGGCAAACCATCGCAAATGTAAAATCACCAGACCAGACTATGCGTGCAAAATCGGTTGGAGAAAAATATATTGTCGACACAATCAGTGGTCCAATCACTGTTGCCCCCAATGCAACAGGAATTTTCACAACAACAATCTTTGCGGGCCCGCGCGACCCACATGTATTGGACACGGCGGCAACAACAATTCCGGGCATTGATGGAACCATAGATTACGGTTGGTTCTGGTTCTTTGCACGACCAATGCTGTGGGCATTGAATGTATTAAATGCGTTGGTTATGAATTACGGTGTTGCGATAATCTTGCTGACCATATTATTGCGCTTGCTGATGTGGCCACTGACGCGGAAATCGTATGCGTCCAGTATCGCGATGCAAAAAATGCAACCAGAGATTCAACGGATTCAGAAACTGTACGGCAACGACAAAATGCGTATGCAGATGGAAATGATGAACCTTTATAAAACGCACAAGACTTCGCCGATGTCGGGATGTCTGCCGATGCTGATTCAGATTCCGATTTTCTTTGCACTGTACAAGGCGTTGTTGGTGTCGATAAATATGCGGAATGCGCACTTCCTTTGGATTTCAGATTTGGCGACGATGGACCCGTACTTTATATTGCCGATTTTGATGGGCGCGACTATGTGGCTGCAACAGCGTATTCAATCTGGTGCTCAAAAGACAGATAAAAATGCAAATGATGCAGTGGCGGCGACGGGACGCGTTATGAAATGGCTGCCGATTATATTCGCGGTGATGTTCGCATGGATGCCGGCGGGATTAGTCCTTTATTGGACGGTGTCAAATGTGTTTGGGGTTTTCCAGACATATATCATAAAACGACAGTTAAATGCTAAATAGGCAAAACATAAACGGAATCGGGTGATTCCGTTTTTTGTTTGATGATAATTTGATTTTTTTGTTGTTATAGTGTAAAATGTAAATTGACAGGGCGTTGCTTTGTTGGGTGTCACAACCCGTTTAATGTATCGTGTCCGTGGGGACAAAAAATACCTCCAATCGTAATCGGTTGGAGGGCGGTGAATAAACTGAATAAGCCCACTATTTTCGATACATTATAGTTGTGAACCTCCAACCACTTGCTTTGCCGGTGGTTTTTTAATCCCATTCGCGCCGCACAAGGGGTAGTTGAAAAAACAAAGGAGAAAAACATGAAAAAAATGATAATTTCAATTATGTTGGTATTTTGTGCCGCGGGTGTGCATGCAGAAAATACGAATATATCAACATCGCAATATTATGTCGATACCAATGCCGCAACAAGACAAGATGCGGCGCCGGCAAATAATGCGAATTCGGTTATGACTTATGATTCTGTGTCTTCGGATGGCATCGGCGCAAAAGCCATTTATGATACAACCGCCGCATACGGCGAACAAAAGTCTGCCTTGGTGACGGCGGCAACAGCAAACGCCGCA